>NZ_CP048222.1:8015009-8337823 GCF_010119975.1 Rhodocytophaga rosea | reverse complement strand
CTTGGCAATTTCTTTAGGGGAAAAACTAAAAGCACCTACATTATAGCTGGAACGGATTTTTATCTCGGTTGAAGGAGCATCCATGATTTGCAAAGTAGCTTTAATGGCATCTGGCATATACATCATCGGCAAATACGTATCCTCAGCTAAGAAGCATTCAAACGGTGCGCCTTCCAGGGCTTTGTGGTAGATATCAATCGCATAATCGGTAGTTCCGCCGCCCGGAGGCGTTTTATAGCTAATTAATCCTGGATACCGGAGGCTGCGAACATCCACGCCATATTTTTCAAAGTAGTATTCACACCACCGCTCGCCAGCCAGTTTACTGATGCCATATACGGTATTGGGGTCCATCGTAGTAAATTGAGGCGTTTGCTCGGATGGCGTATGTGGACCAAATACAGCAATGGAACTGGGCCAGAAGATTTTATGCAATTTTTTTTCCTGGGCGATATCCAGCACATTAAGCAAACCATTTACATTTAATTTCCAGGCAAATTTGGGATTCTGTTCACCCGTTGCCGAGAGCATAGCTGCCAGATGATAAATCTGTGTAATCTGGTGTTTGTTAATAATGGCCGCCAGCCGCTGTGTTTCCAATACATCCAGCTTTTCAAACGGACCTGTTTGGGAAAGCAAGGGCACCCGGCATTGCAGGTCTGAAGCAATTACATTACTTGAGCCATATATTTCTCTTAAAGCGAGTGTTAATTCTGTTCCTAATTGGCCACAGGCGCCAATAACTAATATTTTATCTGGTTGCATTCGATAGATGATAAATCTGCTGGTAAAACTACAAATTACTTGCTGCCTAAAAAACACAATACCTTTGCCTTTAATACGTATCTTTGCGGCAAAATTTGTTTAAGAAACTTTAAAAATTTAGGTAAATAGTCATTGATTTAAGCAATAGAATGAATAGTTTGTTCATATGAACTCCACTTTCGAAACCTATCTGGCCGAAAAAAAAATTGACAGCCAGGCCTTTAGGGAGAATGAACCGCAGCAGTGGCAGGAATTGTATGCATTGTTTGAAGCCGTACATCCGGAAAGTTTTACTGTTCAGAAGAAATTTCTGATTAATAATATCCGCCGGCAATATCCCCTGAAAACACCTGTTGTTGTGCCAGAGACTGAACCGGCTACTTCAATCCCGGCGAGTACGGTACCTCCGCCTGCTGCTAAACCTGCCCGGCCAGTACTAAAACGGCCTGTAATCGAAAAAAAACCGGAGCAGGAAGAATAAATTAAAAGCCGCCTGTTCGCCTAAGTATTTTCACAGTTTACATTTTCAACTTTCCATTTACTATGTACGATACCCTAAAACCAGTTTTGACCCAGGAGTTAGAAGAAATAAAAAATGCAGGCCTGTATAAGAAGGAAAGAGTAATAACCACACCCCAGGATGCAGTGATAGAAACTACTGAGGGCAAACAAGTGATAAATTTTTGTGCCAATAATTACCTGGGTCTTTCTTCCCATCCCCAAGTAATACAAGCCGCCAAAGATGCCATAGATACGCATGGGTATGGCATGTCGTCAGTGCGGTTTATTTGCGGTACACAGGATATTCATAAAACCCTCGAAAAAAAGATAGCTGAGTTTTTAGGTACAGAAGACACCATTTTGTATGCGGCTGCTTTTGATGCCAATGGGGGCGTATTTGAGCCTCTTTTTGGTCAGGAAGATGCAATTATTTCCGATGAACTCAACCATGCTTCTATTATTGATGGAGTCCGATTGTGCAAAGCGCAGCGTTTCCGCTATAAACACAATGATATGGCAGACCTGGAAGCAAAACTGAAAGAGACAGCCAATTGCCGCCACCGGATTATTGTAACAGATGGTGCATTTTCTATGGATGGTACCATTGCCCGGCTGGATAAAATCTGTGACCTTGCCGATCAGTATAAAGCCCTGGTGATGACTGATGAATGCCATTCTACCGGATTTATCGGTAAAACCGGCAGAGGCGTACCTGAATACCGCAATGTGATGGGACGGGTAGATATTATCACCGGCACCCTGGGCAAGGCTTTGGGCGGCGCTTCCGGTGGGTTTACTTCCGGCAGAAAAGAGATTATCGAAATTCTCCGCCAGCGTTCCAGACCCTATTTATTCTCCAATACACTGGCACCTTCTATTGTAGGAGCTTCCATCGCTGTAGTGGACATGCTTACTGAAACTACGGAACTTAGAGATAAACTGGAACGGAATACCAGATACTTCCGGGAGAAAATGACCGCTGCCGGGTTCGACATCAAACCAGGAGAACATCCCATTGTGCCTATTATGCTCTATGATGCCGTGTTGTCGCAGCAGTTTGCCCAGAAATTACTGGAAAAAGGGATTTATGTCATTGGATTTTATTTTCCGGTAGTAGCCAAAGGCCAGGCCAGAATACGGGTGCAGATTTCAGCTGTACATTCAACAGAACACCTGGACAAAGCTATCCAGGCATTCACAGAAGTAGGAAATGAGCTAGGTGTGATTAAATAATTAAAATATTCCTTACGTAAAAGTTTAGTTTCTTGCCATGAAATAAACTCCTGCATCTGTTTTATAGTAAAAACCATTTACTTATATATTTTCTGAAAAATCTATCATTGGGCAATGAAAGAAGACTTACTTGGCGTACCGGAAACCTTACAAAATTCCAGAATATTGCTGAAGCGTTACCAGGAGGGTGAAGGGAAGCTGGTGTATGCACTCATCCGGGATAACAAGATCAGGCTGCAGGATCATTTTCCCCGGACTATCTCTCAGATTACTGATGAACAAAAAGCTGAATTATATGTGCGTAATAAAATGGCAGAGTGGTATGGGCAAAAAGGTTATTTTTTTGGCATCTGGGAAAAAAGCTCACAAACCTATATCGGGCAGATTTCAGTAAAAAACATTGACTGGGAAATTCCCCGGGCTGAAATTGGCTATTATATCAGTAAAGAATATGAAGGCAGAGGCCTGATGACAGAGGTGGTGAAGCTGATTATTAAATTTAGTTTTGAGCAGCTTAAAGTAAGGAAACTATTTCTCCGCACCACTCCCTCTAATGCCCGTAGCAGTAAGCTGGCCGAAAACTGTGGATTTGTGAAAGAAGGCTGGCTGCGCAAAGATTTTTTGAAGGCAGATAAAACGCTGGTAGATATCATCTACTACGGCATTACCTTACAAGATTTCCAGGGAATGAAGTTATAGCCGACTTACTCTTGTTCAGACAATTGTATGCTGCCATAAAATATTTTTACAAAAAATTATATCCCTGCATAGGGGTAGCCGTTCATTTGTCTGTCATAGATATAGAATATTCGAAATCAATTCATGGAAGAGCCAAACAATAAGTATTGGGATCTGATTGCTAAGCATCTGCAGGGGGAGGCTTCCAGACAGGAAGAAGCAGACCTGGCTGCCTGGGTGGATGCAACGCCAGAAAACCGGCACTTATTTGAAAAGGCAAAGGCAGCCTGGAAGTTTACAGCGGATGTAGATGATCAATATACCCCTGATACTGAAAAAGCCTGGACAAAATTTCAAACCAAAACCGGCTTATCAGCAGAGGTAGAAAGTAAAATGGCTCCGGAAGGAAAAATAATCCAGTTCCGTCCCTGGCCTATGCTGATGAGAGTGGCTGCTGTACTGGTGGTGATCATAGGCTTAGTGTATCTGGCCAATAGAACAAACCTGGGGAAGTCGGGTGGAGAGGAAATGCTTTCGTTCAGTGCAGCCAGCGAAAAACAGCAGATCTACCTGCCGGATAGCAGCCTGGTGGTGCTTAACAAGAACAGCCACCTGTCGTATGCGGCCGATTTTAATGAAAAAGAACGGGTAGTGTATCTGTCCGGGGAGGCGTTTTTTGATGTGAGAAAAAAAAATGGCAAAACCTTCACGATTTTTAGCGGGAATACCAGAACGCAGGTACTCGGAACTTCTTTCACCGTAAGATCTTATGAAAAAGAAGGCAGAACAGAAGTACAGGTATTAACCGGAAAAGTAGCTTTCTCAACCAAAGAAGCTCCGCAACAAAGCCAGGTGCTGCTTACGCCAGGATTTAAGGCAGAAATGAAAAGGGATGAGCAGATTGTGAAAACCCAGATAGATGATCTTAACTTTCTGGCCTGGAAAGACAATAAGCTGACATTCAATAACACAAAAATGGATAAGGTTATCCGGACGCTGGAAAAATACTTTGGCGTACCCATCGAAGTATCTGATGAACGGATGCTGGAATGCCGGTTTACAGGTACTTTTGAGCAGCCAAGCTTGCAGGAAATTGTAGATGTCCTGGTGGTTTCTGTAGACCTGACCTATACCCGGAATAATGAGCAATACATTTTTACTGGCCGGGGTTGTAAATAAAAAATCATAGAGCAATTAAAGAAAATATACCAATGAGGCATGTAATAATCCTTATCCTGGCTGTGCTTTGCCTGAATCTTAACGTTTGGGCACAACAGCAGGTACTGGAAACCAAAGTTTCTTTACAATACAAAGAAGTATCCCTGGAACGGGCGATCTCAGACATTCAGAAAAAGTATGGCATCCGTTTCTCTTATGTTAATAATCTGATTCCCCTGCAAACCAAAGTAAGTATCGATGTAAAAGACCAGACCTTAAGAGCCGCCTTAGACGAACTGTTGAAAAATGTAGAAGTGAATTATTATCTGGTAGGCGATCAGATTGTGTTGAAAAATGAACCGAAAAAAACCAGCCAGATTGAGCCGCTGGCAAAACCCAGGTATGTTTCGATGATCTCCGGACTGGAACCCCAGGCTGTAGTAACCCAGACAGATTCTAACCTGCTGGCTGTGAATGATGCCGATATGACACCCAGCAGCCCTGATCCATCTACATCAACCCTGCACATCCAGTTAATGGCTAGTCTACTTCACATTACTGATCAGATTAAGAGTGATGTTGCTACTATTAGCCAAAGGGAAAAAGAGAACAGGGAAAAACGGCTGGCAAATAAAAATACGAAGGAAGATAAGACAGTAGAAGAAAAGAGTATAAAAGCTGAAGTTGAGCCGGAGAAAGAAAAAAAGCAGGCTCCGACTGAAAATAACGACGCTTCAGTAGCAGATTCTGTTACTTCGGAACAAAGCGGTTACATTAAACGGCCTTTTCAGGTTTCTTTTGTAGCACCAATAAGCAGCAATGGATTGGAAGCTGGCAAAGTTGTTAATACTGTTTCATTGAACATTATATCTGGCTATGCAGCTGGTTTGGAAGGGGTAGAGTTTGCCGGAGTGCTCAATATGGAAAATGATTATGTGAAAGGGGCACAATTTGCCGGGGTCGGTAACCTGGTGAAGAAAAATGTAACCGGCGCTCAGTTCGCAGGGGTATTTAACATCAATGGAGATACCATTCATGGCGGGCAGTTTGCGGGATTTGTGAATGTAGCCGCCAGGGCAACAGAAGCTGCTCAGTTTGCCGGATTTGTCAATGTGACTGGTTCAGCGATGAAAGGAGCCCAGTTTGCCGGGTTTGCCAATGTGAATAAAGGGATTACCGGTCCGCAGGCCGCTGGATTTGTAAATGTGGTAGGGGGTGATGTAAAAGGTGGACAGGCAGCAGGGTTTGCGAATGTGAACAAAGGTACTACCACAGGTCCACAGTTTGCTGGGTTTTTAAATTACTCAGGTAAAAAAGCCAAATCTGCCCAGTTTGCAGGTTTCAGCAACATTACCAATGGTGAGCATACTGGTGTACAGGTAAGTGGGTTTCTGAATTTTGCTCACCGTTTAAAAGGCGTTCAACTTGGATTTATCAACGTAGCAGATACGGTAGATGGCGTACAAATCGGTTTTTTGAGTATTTCTAAAAAAGGATACCGCAGGCTGGAACTCTGGGGGAGCGAAGCACTAACTGCTAATATTGCTTTCAAAATGGGTAGCCGCCAGTTTTACAACATATTCGCTGTAGGCGCCCAAACTTTTGGCGATGAATTCCGGTGGGGATGGGGCTATGGATTTGGTTCTGAACTTAGACTGAGCCGGGGATTAGCCCTGAATATAGATGCCATTGCCTATCATATCAATGAAGACGAAGTATTTACCGACGACCTGAATCTGCTTAATGTATTGAGAGCCAACCTGGGCGTACGGCTGGCAGGAAATACACACTTATTTGCCGGACCTACGTTTAATGTAATGGTGTCTGACCATGCGTCGGGCAATGATGGCAAACTAGGTTCTGGTATTGCCCCTTCCTGGGTCTCCTATAATGAAACGCATAAAGATACCAATGTAAAAATGTGGCCCGGATTTAATGTAGGTATCCGGTTTTAAAACTATGTCAGTAGGCATTTAGATTATTCATTATAAGAGACCTACTATGTACTACTAATAACTGACTATTGACCTAATGACTATTAAACCTGAATTGATAAGAGAAACATCCATGTTAAACGTTAAAATTTCAAGCCATGATTAACAGGAATTTTCTAAAAAAAGAAAGTATTCAGCTTCAGAAAAGCTATTTTGAAGGCTGGGAGCAATCTAACCATAACTACGAACGGGTGTGCCTTGAGCTAGGACAACTACGAAAACGGACTAAGAAAAAATAATCATCCAATTATAATAAGATACTGATTATGAGGATACTATTATTCCTTGTACTGGCATTGCCATGTCTTTTTTTGAAAGCGAAGGCACAACAAACCTCAATTCAGGGGCTGACTCAAACCATCCGGGGTACGGTAGTAGATAAGGAATCGCAGATGCCGCTGGTTGGAGCGACGGTGATTATTACAGGTTCCGACCCGGTGAAAGGCAGCAGTACGGATGCATCCGGCAGTTTCCGGATCGATGGGGTTCCGGTAGGCAGGCATACCATTAAAATTACGTCCGTTGGTTACGAAGACCAGGTTTTATCCGAAATGCTGGTAGGTTCCGGCAAAGAAGTGATACTAAATATCGGGCTTAAGGAATCGTTGATTCAGATGAGTGAAGTGGTGGTAGTAGCTGCCCAGCAGGAGAAAGGGAAACCCATCAATGAAATGGCGACACTCAGTGCCCGATCCATTTCAGTAGAAGAAACCAAACGCTATGCGGCCAGTGTAAACGATCCGGCCAGGGCAGCACTATCTTTTGCCGGGGTTTCTTCCACAGATGATATAGGAAATGAAATTGTGATCCGGGGAAATTCGCCCAAAGGCTTATTATGGCGCATAGAAGGCGTAGAGGTGCCTAATCCGAATCATTTTGCAGAAGAAGGCGCTGCCGGAGGTGGAGTGAGTATCCTGAGTGTGAATATGCTCGATAACTCAGATTTTTTTACTGGTGCTTTTCCATCCGAATATGGCAATGCTTTATCTGGCGTGTTTGATATAAAGCTCAGAAAGGGAAATAATGAAAAACGGGAATATGCCTTTCAGGCTGGTTTGCTGGGGATTGATTTTGCAGTAGAAGGTCCATTCAGCCCTCGTTCGAAGGCTTCTTATCTGGCGAATTACCGGTACTCAACCCTGGGCATTCTGGATAAAATTGGGGTACGGCCAGCTGGAGATGCCATTCCGGATTTTCAGGATTTTTCCTATAAGATTTACTTGCCTACGGCAAAAGCCGGTACTTTTTCCTTCTGGGGCATCGGGGGATTAAGCCGCCAGACTTCCTCTGCTGTCAATGATTCTACCCAGTGGGATAGCCGTTACGACCGCTACCAGGATAAGTTTATGACCCAGATGGGGGCAATAGGTTTGTCTCATGTATATTTTCTGGACCAGAAAACCTATTTTGAATCGGTACTGTCCCTTTCCGGAAACCAGAATAAGTATACCAACGATACACTGAATGCAGAATACAATCCGGCATTGCGCTACCGGCAGAACTTTGTAAACCGGTCTTTCCGGGCATCTGTGCTCTTCAACCGTAAATTCTCCGCCAGACATACCCTTCGCACTGGCCTTATTTTTAGCCAGCTCAATTTCGATCTGTTTTCGGAAGGAAGAGATGAGGATTATGACAATGAGATGGTGCGCTATGTGGAAAACAGCGGAGGTTCACAGGTCATCCAGAGTTATGCCCAGTGGAAATACCGGATCGGACAAAATTTAACACTCAATACAGGCTTGCATTATCTGTATATGGCCTTGAATGGGAAACATAGCCTGGAACCCAGAGCCGGTCTGAAATGGGAATTTACCCCAACACAATCGCTGGGAATCGGACTGGGTGTTCACAGCCGCCACGAAGCAATGTCGAGTTATTTTGCCCAGAAACGGCTGGCAGATGGCAGCTATATACAACCCAACCGGAATATGGATTTTACCCGGGCCAGACATGTGGTATTGTCCTATGAACACCAGTTGCGGGAAGATTTACGCCTGAAAGCAGAAACCTATTACCAGTGGTTAAGCCGGGTTCCGGTCAGAACGGATTTAAGCAGTACTTATTCGCTGATCAATGCGGAAGATGGCTTTGAAACCGACAGTTTAACGAGTAATGGAAAAGGGCGGAACTATGGACTGGAACTAACGCTGGAAAAATTTTTCACCAATAACTATTATTTTCTGTTCAACACGTCCCTGTATGATTCCAAGTATACGGCGGCCAATGGTAAGGAATATAATACCAGGTTCAACGGACATTTTATTGTTAACCTGACGGCTGGGAAAGAGATAAAGGTAGGTAAGAACAAAACCAATCTGATCGGGGCTAATACCCGCTTATTGTGGGCAGGCGGCAAGCGCTATACACCTATCGATCTGGAAGCATCCAAACTGAAAGATGAAGCCGTGTATATAGAAGACCGCCGGTTTTCGCAGCAGGCACCTAATTATTACCGCATGGATATCCGGGTGAGTTACCGGAAAAACAACCCCAAAGCGTCTCACATCATTTCACTGGATATTCAGAATGTAACCAACCGCCTGAATGTATACAGCCGCTATTATGATGAGGATAAACAGGAAATTGCCACCAGCTACCAGAGTGGATTGATACCCATTTTAAACTACAGAATTGAATTTTAAACCCAACACCTGATGCAGATGATCAATCATGCGAATGTTTGAGTAATCCTAAAGAGAAAAGTATAGAAAATTAATAAACAAACACATTAAACACATAACGAATTCTTAAAACAATGAAAACTATTAAAAACAGGGCATTATTATTTTTATTAGCTAGCTTATTTATTTTACCCGCCTGCCACGACGATGACCTTTTCGGCATCCGCGGCGAAGGTCCAACCGTGTCTGAAAACCGGGAAATATCCGATTTTGACCGGATTGAGCTTGAAGTAGATGCAGAAGTAATTCTTCAGCAAGGAGAAGAACAGGAAGTTGTAGTTGAGGCTCAGCAAAATATTCTCTCTGCTCTGGAAACGGATGTAAAAAATGGCAAGCTGGAAATTGATTTTGGCGGTCGCCATGTGAGAAGACACAATGATATTAAGATTTATATCACAGTTCCGGATATTACTTCTCTAAAAGTAGCCGGTTCGGGTTCTATCCGGGGTGCCGATGATTTTGAAGTGGTTGACCTGGACTTAAATGTATCTGGTTCTGGCAAAATAGATTTTGGAGTAAAAGGTGCCAACAGCATCGATACGGATATTTCCGGTTCCGGCGACTTATATCTGAATGGGAAAGTAACCAGGCATCAGGCCAATATCAGTGGTTCCGGCAAAATAAAAGCCTATGAGTTGATCACTACCAATGCAGATATGGAAATCACAGGCTCTGGCAATGCGGAAGTATATGTAACCGACCGGTTAAAAGCTAAGATCACAGGTTCCGGTAAAGTGCGTTATAAAGGCAGTCCTAGTGTAGAAGTAAATGTTTCAGGCTCCGGCAAAGTGGAAAACGCTAACTAGTAGCTCGTTGTCGGTTGTTAGTTAATAGTATAAAATGAATAAAGGTGCTGTAGGCACCTTTATTCATTCAGAATTGGTTAATGTAGATTATTTCTAAAACAACCAACAACTCACTCTATAGGCACATATTTATCACCCAGTCCTTTGCTGATTTTTTCAAGGTTGCGGATGGCAGACGAGCTGATGTGTTCAAACTGCATATCGCAGCGTATAAATACCACCTTTAAATTTGGTTTCATATCTTCCATAAACCGCTGCTGGTTCACTTCATAGGCCAGGTCATCGCCATTGCGTAAACCCCGGATGAGGGTAATATCCGCATGTTCTTCTTTTGAGGTGATATAATCGGTAAGCAATCCGGAAAAACCCTCTACCTGCCGGTATTTTAGTACACCGGTTGGTCGTTTATTGGTCAATAGGTTATCTTTTTCAGGATTGATGCCTCTGGCCACAATAATTTTATCAAAAATCCTTTCCGCTTTCTCCAGAATATTCAGGTGCCCGTGATGAAAGGGATTAAAGGAACCAGCATAAATGCCAATCCGGGGTTTGTGTTGTTTCAGGTAGGCGACTAAATTTTGCAGATTGGTTTTATTCTGCGGAAAGGCTTCGATGCAGTGTTCCAGAAAGGAAATACGGCCAATCTTATATAAACTGTAATCCACAAACTGGTATTCCCTGGCAATGCCCCGTTCCCAGGTGAGCAATGCTTCAAAATCCGAATCCGTGACAACAGACATATCCAGGCCCGAAAATACCTTAGATAAGTCAGATTTGGGCATATGGGTTTTAGTGTCCAGGATCATCTGAACTACTGCTTCTGAATCTTCCACGCCATTGGTAAGTTCCGTAAATAATTTGGCAGATGCTTCCTCATTTTCGCCGGAAGCAGGGTCATAGATCGCATCATGAAAAAAGGCAGTCATCAGCAGGCAGTCTTTCTGGGTATCGGAAACCTGCCCTTGAGCATGTAATTTTTCGATGGCTTCCAGTAAAAATTGCAGGTGCATTTCATTGTGATAAAAGCGGTGTGGTTCCCGCCAGCGGACGATCAGTTCATGAACGGCTGTGGAATTCATGCCATATCGTGAAAACAAGGGATAGTAATCAGCGTAGTCGGAGATGTTCATAAAGCGAGTATACTCAAATCGAGCGCTATTGGCAATATTTCCCTGAAATTTCAATAAAATCAGCGTTAGATTTTGCTGGCATAAAGTATGTAAGAAATGGTTACAAGCCGAACAAAAAGAAAAAAGTATGTGTTGTCCATTTGCTGCCTTTACGGAACAGGAAAGATGATGGAAGATAGTATAGATTATGTTTAATATTTTTGAATAAAAGTTAAACAAACTTGTGCCGCATCTGTTATAAGAGTATATAAGGCAAGAAGGCTGAGCAAATTTTACAGTTAATTATTTTTAAATGAAGGTAGCTGTTTTTCGGAAAGAACATTTTAATGCGGCCCACCGCCTACATAATCCCAACTGGACAGAAGAACAAAATCAGAGAGTGTATGGAAAGTGCAACAATGGCAACTTCCATGGGCACAACTATGAACTGATTGTGAAAGTAATAGGAGAGCCTGACCCGGAAACCGGTTATGTAATTGACATGAAAATATTAAGTGACCTGATTAAAGAACAGGTAACTGATAGATTTGATCATAAAAATTTAAACTTAGATACCCATGAATTTAAAACCCTCAACCCGACAGCAGAAAACATATCAATCGTTATTTGGAATTTATTAAGGCCACATATTGACAGTAAATACGATTTAAAAATCACACTTTATGAGACAGAAAGAAACTTCGTTGAATACCCAGCATATTAAAGAAATTACCGGTTTAGGCCACCTGACCATTGATGAAATAGGCGATGAACACATAGGTACTTCTTATGATACACCTCTCCGGGAAGATGCGTTTGAAATGGATGATGAGCTGAAAATGGAGCTGATTGAAAAGCACTTCCGTGAAATTATGAATATCCTGGGCTTGGATCTGACCGACGACAGCCTGAAAGGAACACCCCGCAGGGTAGCCAAAATGTACATTAAGGAGATTTTCAGTGGTTTAAATCCTGACAATAAACCCAAAGTTGCCTTGTTTGATAACAAATATAGGTACAACGAAATGCTGGTAGAGAAAGACATTACTTTCTTCTCTAACTGTGAACATCACTTTGTTCCCATTATTGGCAAAGCGCATATTGCCTACATTTCCAGTGGAAAAGTAATTGGCTTATCGAAGTTAAACCGGGTCGTACAGTATTTTGCCAAACGCCCACAAGTGCAGGAAAGACTAACGGTACAGATCGCCAATGAGTTAAAGGAAATGCTGCAAACGGATGATGTAGCGATACTGATAGATGCCAAACATTTATGCGTGTCTTCCAGAGGGGTAGAGGATATTAATAGTTCTACCGTTACTGCCCATTACAGCGGCAAATTCCAGGAAGATCAAACTAAAAATGAATTTCTGAAATACATCGAACTGAAGTAGCAGTTCGGATAGATAAAGTAAAAGGGAGTGGAACATTTGGTTTCATTCCCTTTTTGTTATACCCCTTTTCATATCAGGCTAGCGGAAAAGAAAGTACTACTCTTGTATAAATTCCTTTACTGGAGTATACTTTTATCGAACCATTATGCAAGCCCATGATCTGGCGGCAAAGGCTTAAACCAATGCCTGAGCCTTCTGGTTTGGTTGAGTAAAAGGGAATAAAAATTTTGTCGAGTTTGTCAGCATCAATACCTTTTCCATTGTCTTTCAATTCTATCAATACCTGTTGTTCTTTCAGGTGCGCTTGCAGGGAAATCGCAGCATTTTCTACTGATTCCAGGGCTTGCAGGCTGTTGGTAAGCAAATTAATAAGTACCTGGCTAATCAGTTTAGGATCTGCCACTATTGTTAATTGGTCAAGTTTTACTTCACTGTGAAAATTTACTTGTTGTTTTGCAAATTCTCCCTGCATCAGTGCAGCAACATCCGCAACAATTCCGGCAACGTTGATGGATTCAACCTGGGGTACAGGTATTCTGGTAAGTTTGCGGTAATCATTGAGAAAATGAAGCAGGCCGGTACTGCGTTTTTGAATGGTTTGCAGGGAAAAACGCAGGTCTTCTATATTTTCTTTCGTAAGGGTTGCCATTTCTTCTGGAGTTCCTTTTTCCTGCCCGAGAATCATCAGCATGGTTTCGGTTAGGGAAACTACTGGTGTAAGGGAGTTCATAATCTCATGGGTCAATATCCGGATGAGTTTATACCAGGCTTCCGTTTCTTTCTGCTCAATTTCATTTTTAATATCCTGAAAAATCAAAATACGCATAGATTCTCCCAGCAATACGACTGTATCAATGCGTATGGAAAGTTGTTTTAATTCTTCTTCCAGGCGTAGTTCGGTCAGATAGCTACTGTTTCTGGCTTCCGATTCCACTACTGTTGTGAACGAAGGACGTTTGGTTTGTAATACCTGCCAGGAAATGCCTTCCGGAACCTGCAATAGCTCATGCGCTGCTTTATTCATCAGAACTATTTCCTGTTTGCTATCCAGAGAGATAATTCCCACGTTCACCTGCTGAAACATCCGCTTGAAAAACTGGTACTGCGATTCTCTTTTGGCATCTACCTGCTGATACGATTGAACTATCTCCCTGAAAACGCCATTCAATTCCCTGAAATTCTGTCCGGACAAGGTATGGTTATCAAAAGTAACAGAATAATCCCGGTGCTGGATGGCCAGTAAAAACTTGCTGAGTTCTCGGTTGGTCTGCGTAACAAAGCGGATGAGGTTATATATCTGATAGATCAGGGCAAACAGGAGAATAAGCTGGGTAAAAAACAGATCAGTGCGTGCAAAAATATAGGCCAGGCATAGCATATTGGCCAGTAGAAGGCTAATTCGGATGATCACGCCTGCAGAAAACTGTTTATAAACCATATTTATTGATTCTTCTGTATAAGGCCGGCCTGGTCATGCCTAATTCTTTGGCCACTTTCGAAATGTTGCCTTCATTTTTCTCAATCAGTTCTTTCAGGTAATTCCGTTCCACTTCCTCCAGCGACAAGGTTCGTCCGGCGTTTTTAGCAGGCAGGCTTTGCTTTTGAAGAAATAATTCAGCAGAAGAAATCACCGGATGTTCACTTAAAATCACTGCTCTTTCTACGGCATGCTGTAACTCGCGAATATTTCCTGGCCATTCATACTTTTTTAAACGGCTGAGCACAGATGGTTCTAGGCGAATAGGTGGTTTTTTATATTTTCTGGTATATACCTGCATAAAATGGGTTAGCAATGAAGGAATGTCTTCTTTTCTTTCCCGCAAGGCTGGTACCCTAATTTCTACGGTATTGATCCTATACAACAGGTCTTGCCGGAAGGTGTTTTCCTGAACCATCTCATGCAGAGGCATATTGGTAGCACATATCAGGCGGATATTGATGTTTTTTTCATGCACCGAACCCAGCCGCCGAACTTTCCGGCTTTGTAATACAGTAAGCAGTTTGGCTTGTAAATTCGGAGATAAATTTCCAATTTCATCCAGAAAAATGGTTCCGCCGGAAGCCAGTTCAAAACGTCCAGGTTTATCTTCTCTGGCATCAGTAAAGGCACCTTTCACATGGCCAAATAGTTCACTCTCAAACAATGTCTCACTGATTGCACCCAGGTCTACGCTGATAAACACTTCTTTACTTCTCAGGGAACGGGTATGCAGCGCTCTGGCTACCAGCTCCTTGCCAGTACCATTTTCACCCAGGATCAGCACATTGGCATCGGTAGGAGCCACTTTTTCTATCAGCGAATATACTTCCTGCATGGCCGGAGAACTGCCGATCAACTCGCCATATTGTTGTTGAATGTCAGCGCTAAGCTTTTGCTGGGTATTGCGCAATTTTTCTACTTCCAGTTTGGATGCCCGCAGTTGTAGCGCAGAAAGTAGAGTAGCCAGTAGTTTTTCGTTATTCCAGGGTTTAAGCACAAAATCAGTAGCACCCAGTTTAATGGCTTGTACGGCAAGATCTACCTCTCCATAGGCAGTGATCAGAATGACAATCGCATGGGTGTCTGTTTGTAAAATTTGCTGCAGCCAGTACAGGCCTTCTTTTCCATTATTTTCTCCTCTGCTAAAATTCATGTCGAGCAGGATCACATCAAAAATAGTTTTACTAAGCAAAGCTGGTATATTGGATGGCTTTTGCTCGGTCTGAACAGTAAATCCATGTTGTTTGAGAAACATTCTGGCAGTACCTAGTATATCCGGATCATCGTCTACAATCAATATGTTTCCTTCAAGTATGCGCATATATTGGATTCAATATCTATTATTTAAGATAATAAAAAATTAATAAGGTAATCACACCTACAATCGTACAATTAATGACTATTTCAGGCCATTTGGTAGTGTGTGGATAGTGTATCAATTCTTTGAAGAATCTGATAAACAGCTTGTAATGGACTAGAATTAATATCAGATCTATGGCTAAAAGAACGCCGGTGAACACACGCATATACATATAGAAACCATAGGCATTATTAATTAAAAAAACATTGAGCAGCACCGGGAAAAGAAGAATAGCTCCTACCAGCTTTGTTTTCCTGAAAAGTAATAATACCGCCGGAACCAGCTCAAACAGACCCAATAAAATGACAAACCAGGTCGAATAGCCTAAAAAAGCCCATGTGAGTGTAACACCGTCGACATCATTTAAGGAATTGGTATATTGACGTGTTGTAGGAAATTGTATGCCTAAGATTTTAATCAGCCCATACATGACCATGATCAAACCTAATACATATCTTAAGATCAGATACCAGATATATTCCCCTCCAAAAGTTGATTTCATAGGTTAAAAACAGTACAAAAGTCTTATAGAATCTGTAGCTGGTAAGTTAGAAAACTGTAACGGAAATAACTAGAGCAATGTAACGAAACCGTTACACATACTGAATAAAGAATTATAAAAATAAAAGTTAATTATTTGATATTTAGATAGTTAACTTGATGGCATTGTGTTTGTCTTTATAGGTATCAAATAAAAGCTTTATTTTGATTAAAGCTATCAACTACTTATAGTTAACCTATTATTCCTATGCTGATCCATTACCTGAAAATTGCCCTGCGCAACCTGCGGAAACAAAAAATCTATACCCTGATCAACATCCTGGGTTTATCCATCGGACTGGCCAGTTGTGTGCTCATTATCCTGTTTGTGATGGAGCATCTGGATTTTGACGCCTTTCACCAGAATGCAGACCGCATTTACCGGGTAAATTACAAAGGCAAATTATCAGCAGATTCAGATGCGTACCATATTGGAGCTACTCCGCCGCCAGTGGCAAAAACACTGATAAATGAATTTCCGGAAGTAGAGTTAGCCACCAGGATACAACCCAAAGGTATCAATTTGATCCGCTACCAGGATAAAACCTTCATGGAGCCTGATGTAATTGCAGTTGATTCCAATTTCTTTAAAATATTCAGTTTCAGGTTGAAAAAGGGAAATCCCGCTAAAGTATTTTCAGAACCCAATGCGGTAATCATTACGGAGAAAATGGCAGCAAAATATTTCGGAATGCAAGAACCTATGGGCAAGATCCTGAGTTTTGGCGACGCACGTACTCCTTATAAAGTAGCTGGCATCGCAGAAAATCCGCCGTATAATTCTCATTTCACCTTCCACATGCTTACCTCTATTTCTTCAGAAGAACAAGTGAAAAACTTCGACTGGAGCTGGGTATATTGTTCGCTTACAACCTATGTGCAATTGAAAAACGGAGCCAACCCTCAAAACCTGGAAGCAAAATTTCCGGGTATGGTCAGGCGGCATGCCGGTAATACCATTGGCCGTCTGTTTAATACGACTATTGAAGATTTCCAGAAAGGAGGTAATTCTATTGAGCTTTCCTTGCAGCCGCTCCAAAAAATTCATTTGTACTCGGCCGGAATTGGCAGTGGCTTGGGTACCCATGGAGATATTAAGTACTTATATATATTTTCCTGTGTAGCTTTTTTTATCCTGCTGCTGGCTTGTGTTAATTTCATGAATCTGTCTACAGCCCGTTCTGCCGGACGAAGCAAAGAGGTAGGGGTACGAAAAGTACTGGGTTCTGTAAAAAGCCAGCTCATTATTCAATTTCTCACCGAATCTATGGTGACCTGCCTGATTGCGATGCTGTTTGCTATAGCGATGGGAGAAATTTTCCTTTTGTTCTTTAAAGATTTCCTTTTTGATGGCCTGGATACGAATCTGTTAAACCAGAACTGGTTGTGGCTAAGTTTACTCCTGTTAATTTTTGTAGTAGGTATTATCGCAGGCAGTTATCCGGCATTTTACTTAAGCGCATTTAAGCCGGTAGAAGTATTGAAAGGCAAACTAAGAATGGGTATGAAAAGCAGTCTGATTCGCAGTACCCTGGTTGTATTCCAGTTTGGCATATCTGTTTGCCTGATCATCTGTACCCTGTTTGTATTCAGACAGTTAACGTATTTAAGTCAGGTGAATATGGGATTTGATAAGGAAAATGTACTTGTACTCTCCAATACAGACCGGCTGGGAAACAATATGGGCGCTTTTAAACAAACCTTGCTACAATTGCCTCAGGTGCAAAGTGCCAGTTATTCTACCAACTTACCGTCTGCTGCTATTGACAGCGATTTATTTGAACCGGAAGATGCCGGCACTCAGGAAAAAATACTTGAGTTTATCACCGCAGATTATGATTACCTGCAAACACTTAACATTCATGTTAAAGAAGGCCGGAGTTTTTCAAGGGATTTTCCTTCCGATGCTGATGAAGAGGAGGGAGCCATGTTGATTAATGAATCAGCTGCCAAACTGTTAGGTTGGGAAAATCCTATCGGCAAACACCTGCTTAGCCTCCGGGATGGCAATAACCGCAAAATTATTGGTGTAATAAAAGATTTTAATTTTAAATCACTGCATTCTCCGATTGCCCCACTTCTGATATTATTAGCTGAACAAGGCGATTATATGACTGTAAAAGTAAAGCCAGGAGAGACAAGAAAAACCCTGCAGGCTATTGAAGCCCAATGGAAAAAACAGGTAGATTCAGCGCCTTTTGAGTATTCATTTCTGGATGAACGCATTAACCAGCAGTACCAGGCTGAAGAGAAGATTGGACAAATATTTACTTTGTTTACCAGTCTGGCTATATTTATTGCCTGCCTGGGTTTGTTTGGCTTAGCTGCCTATACTACCGAACAGCGATCTAAGGAAATCGGCATCCGCAAAGTGCTGGGCGCTTCAATCTGGGGTGTGGTACATTTGCTTTCCAAAGATTTTCTCAAACTGGTATTAATCGCCAATCTGATCGCCTGGCCGCTTGCCTGGTATGTGATGAGCCGCTGGCTGGAAGATTTTGCCTACCAAATCAGCCTTGATGCCTGGGTGTTTATCCTGGCTGGTATGATGGCAATAGTTACTGCTTTGCTTACTGTGCTATATCAGGCGGTAAAAGCAGCGCATACCAACCCGGTAGAATCCCTACGAAGTGAATAAATTAAATCGTTGTTGTTTGTTTGTTGTTAGCAGAAGTATTACTACGGATAGAAGTATACGTATATACTTTCTTATAATCGGTTCTGTGTATTTGAATGTATACTATGCTGATTCACTGACATTTTATTGATAAAAAGAATAATCAACCAACAACGAAGTAGTAGGAATTGGCCGCATTAGCACTCTGGAATGCTGTTTCAATGAAGGCATTAGCCCACGCAGACCGTTATACTTTTTTACTGTAAGAAGGCTTTAATCTTTCTGTTTCCCACAAGCAAGCCAGAATATGTTTCAGCTAATAAATAGACACGCAAATAATTTTCGCTTCTTAAATCTCTATGCAGATTACCTACTTCTTCTACATTATCTTTTAGAAAGTGAGCATAAATAATTTCGTCCACTTTCTGGGCTAAAATTATTGCCTGTGTTTTCCTTTTTGTTTGCAAATCTATTACCAGAAAACCTGTATTATTTTGGAAATCTATAGGATGATGTATATCTGAAAAAGCAACACCCATTTGTTCAAGTTTGCCTGAAAGTTGTAAAATGTAGTTTTTAATAAGTGTATTTTTTTTCATATATAACTAAAATTTAGTGTTGCTAATCAATTATTTGATTTTTAACATGGCATATGAAAGATGCATTACTTCTGAGTTTGAAGTATATCTAATGCGCGGTTATTTACATGATGCATTGGTGGATAGAAAACCTGGAAAAGTATATCATTCTATGGATTTGTGGTTACATCTGAAATGTATCCTTTAATTCTGTAAAGAATTATTTTGTAACTATTTTCTTGCAAAACTTACATGATTTATTCAGTAAATATTAATTATTATCTATATTTTCTGCTTTAGTTTATAAGAGTAATCTCATTAGAATATATTAAAATAGTTTTAGTAAATAGAGTAAATACTAATGATTTTATTATATCATATTGATAAAGTTAAAAATTAACTTTATAGGAGATTATGATTTTAAAGATTGATCTGGGGGTAAAAAAATAATTGAAGCAGATAAAACTTACCTGTTTTATAAGTAGAGCAGGTAAATTTATTCACCTCTTATTCTAGTAAATATGAAGGATTTTGGAGGGCTAACGAGTAATGGCAGATCTCGGGCCAATCAGTTTTTTACTAATACTAATCAGGCTCACTCCACAAAATGAACCTACAAAAGCAAGTGCCATATCTTTTTGTGCATCCCACTGGTCATTTTGCATGCCCAGGAAATCAGCGCTTTTTTGCGGAGAAACCAACGAGGCCAGTAGCCATTCGATTACCTCATATAAAGCCCCAAATGAAAGAGAAAACACGACTGGCAAAATCCAGGCAAGCGTTGAAGAAGTTTTTATATAATTCAGGCAAAGTTCCCGCATCGGGTATGCCAGCAATAATCCAAAGCAAAAATGTACAATCCGGTCGTAGGGATTGCGGGCACTGCCAGTAAGTCCTTGTAACCATTCGCCCAAAGGATTATGCGGATAGGTATACTGTGAGCCATAAAGATGCAGGAGGAAAAAAATGAAAAACAGCAGGTAGCTCAGGTCACTGAATTTGAAATAAGGATAAGTGAAAATCAATACTCCAATAAACAGCACCACCGTACTATTTTCCATCAGCCAGTTTCCTGCATCCGAAGTATGCATGAGTGACCATATCCAGATACAGGCAAATACCAGGCAGAGTATTACCAGAAACGCATTGTAACCAATTTTTATTCTGTAAGGAGAAGTGGCAGAAGTCATACATTAGATATTACTGCAAAGCGTGAACAGCAGCTGCATTATTAGGTAACTGTTCCTTAAACTATCTTACTTGTATACGCTAATTCAGTAAAAGAGATATGGCTTACTTCTGGCCCATTATTGCTGTTTGGCTGATAAAATACCAGCATACATTTTTTCGCGGAGACGTGATTTCACAGCTTCGGTAGTAAAGGCTGCCTCAATCGCATACAGATTACATTGCAGAAAATGACTCTCCTGCCAGCTAAAAATTTTGTGCAGCAACTCATATTCCTGAGCAAGTGTAGTGTCGGAAATCGTACGGGCATCTGTGTTGATACTTAAAGAAATACCTGTTTTATATAAGGTATCCACCGTATGACTGGTAATAGAAGGATACACATTGGTTTGGATATTGCTTGTCGGGCAAACTTCCAGATGGATGCCTTTATGTTTAAGAAATTCCAGCAATGCAGGATTTTCGGCGCTGCGTACGCCATGTCCAATGCGGCTTGGATGAAAATGGTGCAAGGTTTCCCACACACTTTCGGCACCTTTAGCTTCACCAGCATGTGCCGTACATGCAATACCTTTCTCTTTGGCATAGTCAAAAGCAGCGATGTGTGCCCCAATCGGAAAACCTGCTTCATCTGCAGCGATGTCAAAACCCACCACCCTCGAACCCTTGAATTCCTCTACCAGATGCACCGTTTCCAGGCTTTGCTGTTGGGAATAATGCCGGAGTGTACACAAAATAATACCAGCTTCAATTCCTGTTGCCCGGATGCCTTGTTCTACGGCATCATTCACAATTTGTACGACTTGCCTAGGATTTAATCCTTGTTTCAGGTGCTGAAGAGGAGCAAAGCGTATCTCTGCATAAATCACATGGTCGGCTTGCAACTGTTCAAATAAATCCAGGGTAACCAGCCGGAGTTGTTGTTCGGTTTGCATCAGTTCTACTCCTTTAATGGCTCTACGGATATAATCGGCCAGGTCTATGCATTTGGGGGGCGCAATAAATGATTCCTGGTACGTTTCCGGTGAAATGGACGGATCTAATTGTTGTACCACCTTGTAACTCAGCGAACAATCCAGGTGCAGGTGTAATTCGATTTTTGGAAAATGGGTAAAATTCATAATAAACGAATTTTTATAGGCAGTAAAAGTCAAATTAGTAAAGCTATATTTTCAGCTTAAGGCTTTGCGTAGCATGTGGAGAAACTTTTCTCTGGAAGCCGCCATTATCACTTCCACATTGGGCGATTTTTCCAGGATGCCAGTATGATCAACTACTGTTTGTCCCCTGGTTAGTCCATCAGCCGCAATAACTTCTACATACAAGCGTCTGGTGTCGGTAGCAACAGATTCGTCTATCGCAATGGCCATCGCAATGGGGTCAGGGAGGTCAAAGCCGGGTAATTTAGAAGATTGGGTGGCATAGGTATCTACTTTCCCCTGAATATCCATCGCAAAAACGGCAATGGGTGTACCGATGGCTCTAAATTCCTGCGTCAACTTCTGATCGAACCAGGCATAGGTGCGGGAAATATCCCAGCCAACCATTTTCAGCGGTAAACCTGATTGAAAAACAACCTGAGCTGCTTCCGGATCTGCCCATATATTGTATTCAGAAACAGGCGTAACATTTCCATGTCCATAGCCAATCCCTCCCATAATCGTACAACTTTTCACTTTACCGGCGATAGAAGGATCGTTGAGTAGGGCAATCGCCAGATTGGTTAAGGGACCCAGAGTTACAATCTCAATTTGGTGAGCAAACCTGTGAATGGTATCAATCATGATTTCTATGGCATTTCCGCTGGCTGGCAAGCGTCCTTGCAAAGGCAGACCGATGTCGCCCATGCCATCCTGGCCATGAACAAACTGTGCTGTATGCAGCGTCCGGACGAGTGGTTTACTGGCACCTTTATAAACCGGGACCTGTTTCTGACAAAGTTCCAGCGTATACAATGCATTCTGAATTCCCTGTTCCACCGGCACATTGCCAGCTACCAGGGTAATGGCTTCTACCTGGATGGAATTCTCCCGTACGGCCAGAATCAGTGCTAATGCATCATCTGAAGCTGTATCGGTATCAATTAGAAAATGTCTCATATTCGTTTTTTTGCAAAATTTAGTATCGCTATGATGAATGGCTGAAGGTATACAAACTATTTTTGCAGGCTTTCTGCTGCTAATATATATTTGTGTCAAGGACAATTGTCCCAGGTGTAAATGCATGATCAAAACAAACCAGGAATTATTGTCCTACCTGAACAAGCTGTTTACTTCAAGTGTACATCAGGGGCAAATACGGGAGACTACTTTCCGGAAAGGAGAACTTCTGGTGATGCAGGATGAACCGGCCGGCGATCTGTTTATTCTCCGGAGTGGCGTAGTTAAGTGTTTTATTACTGAAGAAAATGGCCGTGATTATTTGCTGGAATTTCTGGGCGAAGGGGAAATAATCGGAGAGCTGGAATTATTAATGAATAAAGATAATCTGGGAAGTGTGCAGGCCCTAACGGTAGTAGAAGCATTCCGGATTGATAAAAAATCATTTGCTGCCTTCTTATCAGAAGACCGGATACTAACCCAGTACCTTCTTCAGGAACTCGCTACCAGGCTCAGCCGGACGGCTAGAAGGGCAGCGTATCAGCAGATTTTCCCTTTACAATATGCACTATTAAAGGTATTGTATCTATTTTCGGAAAATAAGCAGGCCATATCAAAACAAGACCTGGCCGATTATCTGGCTATTTCCATCAGAAGCCTGAACCGTCTGCTCAAACAAATGGGTGACCAGGAGCCTGATTTTGCGAATTCGGGCGGATTGTTTGCTATTCCAAAGGAAAAGTTGCTTTCCCTCATGCAGAAATACTATTAAGCATCAGAATTACCTATTGATAGTCTTATGTGAGCTTTCCAAAAAGGAGAGGCAAAGGGATTTGTTTACACCCTTGCTTTGCCTGGGGCTATAGAGTTTAGTTAAAAAATGATAAATAAAAGTATTGATTTCTTAAAACAAAATAGGTATTTATGCCGTCATGTATAAAACAATATTGTTTGTAAAAGAAAATAGATCCGACCTGAATAACGCATGAACTGGCCATTATATATCTTCTTTTTTTTCATCATTAGCCTCATTGTCAGCATTGGTGTAACCTTACTCAAAGTGTGGGTGAGGAGAAAAACCGGAAAAGAAGTAAAATCAACTGTTAGGGAAAAATCGTATCAACGCCCATTCTAAGTATTCTTATCCAGGCTTATTAAAACAATACAGGCTGCCAGATGGAAGCCTGCCAATATGTGTTTGTCTCATGGTAATACCAAAATGAAAATGCATACTATCATTGATAGTATGAGCAAAAGATGTGATCGCCAATACACACTTTTGTTTTTCGGGATAAGTTGATTGTTACTTGAAAATAGCTTTAAAATCAATAAGATATACCCGTGAAAAAGACTTATTGTATTGCTGACAACGGCCGGAAATTAACGAATAACGATTCAGTTTTATTCCTGCGAGATCAGGTACCATACATAGGCAATATAGCCGATTAATAACAGGATGGCTTCCCAGCGGTCAATTTTACGCAGGCGGCCGCTGAACATGGTAACAAACAGCAAACCTGTCCCGATAGACAATACATAAATATCAAAATTCATGGCTTTGTTGTAGGGAATGGGTGTAATCAGGGAGCAAACAGAGAGGATAAAGAATATATTAAAAATATTAGAGCCTACTACGTTACCAATGGCTATATCGCTCCGTTTCTTAAAAGCAGCCACTGTTGAAGTAGCCAGTTCGGGAAGCGAAGTTCCGGCGGCTACAATGGTAAGGCCTATAATTTTTTCGCTGATGCCAAAACCTTGAGCAATGGCGATAGAACTGTCGACTACAAATTTACCTCCGGCAATCAGGGCAGCCAGTCCGCCTATGATCATCAAAGTAGTTTTAACAGGGCCATACACTTTAATAGAGTCTTGTTCGCCTTCGGTTATTTCCTGCTTCATATTGGCCATTACATATGCTAGGAAGGCTATAAAGAAAACCAGCAAAATTATTCCATCCCAGAAAGTAAGTACATCTTCCGATTTGCCAAACAAAGCTACGTCGTTTACCAGCACATACAGCACCAGGGCTGCCAGTAAGGAATAAGGAATTTCCTTCCAGACGGTATTAGACTGAACTACAATGGGATATACGATTCCGGCTACACCCAAAATAAAAAACAAGTTAAACACATTGCTTCCGATCACATTTCCAAATGCCACTTCATTGTGCCCCTGTACACTGGCAATGCCGCTTACAATCAGCTCAGGGGTAGAAGTACCAAAGGCGACCACTGTTAAACCAATGGCTAATTCAGAGATGTTAAAACGTTTGGCCAGAGAGGAAGCTCCACTCACCAGAAAATCCGCACCAAAAATAAGTACTGCAAAACCAACAAGGAGTAGTAAAATTTGTGTGATCATAAATCTGATTGATTATAAAAATAACTGTCGTTGAAGTTGATGCTAGTTTAGAAAAAAGTAACCTAAGTATGGGAAATGAACAGACTCAATTTTCAATATGAGACGGCCTTACAACTATAGTTTACCCGAATTGTGTTGGTTTTATAGATTCTCGGTATAATCCAGGTCTTTGAAAAACGTTTCCTGCATGCCTCTGAGTGCCAGAAAGGCACAAGCCAGGCTAATGATACCCACCAGAATTCCTGCCCATATTACGGAATTATTAAATAGCTGAAGGAAAAGGCCAAATAGAAAAGTAAGCGGAACGACTGCTCCCCTCACAAAATTAGGTACGGTCGTAGTAACGGTTGCCCGGATATTGGTGCCAAATTGTTCAGTGGCGATGGTCATGAAAATAACCCAGTAGCCCATGTTCAATCCCAGAATAAAACACATGGTGTAAAACACCGGAAGTGTCACATCCCGCAAAAGGAAGAATACAGACAGCGTGAGAATAGAAACACCCAGGTAAATATACAGCACCTTTAAGCGGCTTTTCAGATACTGGCTTAGGCCTCCACTGACAATATCCCCTATTACAATACCGGCATAACAGCAGGCTACCGAGGTTCCGGCATTTACTACACCTTGTACGCCCATTGCCTTTCCGAATTCCGGCGATAAAGTGATCAGAATCCCTACTACATACCAAAGCGGAATGCCAATCAGAATGCAGCGGATGTATTTAAATAAGCGTTGTTTATCGGTGAATAAAGCGAAAAAATCTCCTCTTTTCTCATGTGTAATTTTGGCTTGTCCGAACATTTTCGATTCAGCTACGCCTATCCGCAACAACAGCAATGATAATCCCAAACCGCCTCCGATAAAATAAGATACCCGCCAGCTAAACATTTCGGCAATAAACCAGGCAACCACCGCCCCACTGATTCCTACCGCAGCGACAATGGTAGTGCCGATGCCTCTTTTTTCTTTAGGAAGAATTTCAGCCACCAGGGTAATGCCTGCTCCCAGTTCACCAGCCAAACCGATACCTGCAATAAAACGCCACACAGAATACGCTTCGATGCTTTGCACAAAACCATTGGCAATATTGGCAACCGAATACATAAAAATAGACCCGAACAATACGGAAAGCCGGCCTTTTTTATCGCCCAGAATACCCCAGAAAATACCTCCCACCAGTAAGCCGGTCATTTGTACATTCAGCAAAAAAATACCTTTATCCCGCAGGGCATCGCCCTCCAGACCCAGAGAACGGAGACTGGGAATACGTACAATACTAAACAGCAGCAGATCATATATGTCTACAAAATAACCCAATGAGGCTACAATAACAGTGGCATTTAAAATAAAGGATTGTTTGTTAGTCTGGGTGCTTGGAATATTCATATAGTTGGGAGAAACTCCGGAGAGGCTTTTTGCCTTACCAAAGCCGAAACTAATAAAATACTTTCAAAGCGTGTAAAACCTGTATAGAAATTTTATCTTTTTCCACTTTACTTATAAATAATCCGGAGCTTATTAAAAACTCCGGATTGGGCTATTTGAGTTTAGAAAAACAGGGTCCAGATAATAGCACCCAGAAGAACAGCTAAGATGGGTCCTACTACTACCCAGTTTACTTGCTCGGTCGATTCCTGATTATTTTCTTGTTTTTGATTGGAAGTTTTCATGATAAGAATATGGAAAAATATAAAGTATACCGGAGAGCATCAGGCAAATTGCCATACCATGACTCCATGTGAATAGAAAAAATGTTGGTCAATAAGTTGCTTTGTATAACCTCAATAATGCCAGTACTCAGCAAACAGATACCAGCAACTATTCCTGTTGATAATAAAAGCCTTATATTTATAGATAGGCTACAGAAATAATTGCTAAACAGCTCTGCTGATCGCTTTAATGGCTATCTTTCAAAACAAATGACCTGAAAAAAGAAAGAGCCCAAGCCGCTAAGGGGCATTAATGAGGATGAGGCTGGAAAACAGGGTGTGAAAATAGGAGCTGGTAAAACAGTGGATGATTTCCTTAATTACAATCGGAACATACAGGCAAAAAAGGATAAACAGAAAACAAGCGACCGATTCAACAAAGCCAAACTGAAAGGATGGGATTGGGCTTACCAGCGCATCTGGCAATTTGAGTGTTTCCGGACTATACAGATTGCTTTTTACTTGTTCAGGCAGAGAAGTATCTGAGTGATTATGGGAGGGAAGTGTGTCAGGGGAATAGATAGGGCGCACAGGGTTTATGCCGGAAGCCAGGAGCAGCCACCAGAATAAAAGCAATATCCTTCCTGTTTTTATTGAGACACGCATATGATACTGATTCAAATTTACAGATAATTTGATCGCTATTCAAATTTGCGGCTGCTTTTGTGTATTATGCCTGTTAACCAGAACTGATACTGATGTGAAAATTCAGCATTAACACCATTGTTTTGTGGCCTCTTTTTTAAGTTCTTTAAAGCGTAGCGCCAGAGTATTACATTATATCAGAACAGGCAATAGAATGAATTTTAAAAATATCTTTGCTATACTGAACTTATACCGGATGTTACAGGTTAGGCTTGTATACATAACAAAATGTATAATAACATAATAAATTAAATGCAAAAAGGAACAGTAAAATTTTTTAATCAGACCAAAGGTTTCGGATTTATTCAAACAGAAGGTACAAATCAGGACATCTTTGTTCATGTTAGCGGCTTAATTGATGAGATCAGGGAAAATGACCAAGTCACTTTTCAGGTGGAAGAAGGCAGAAAAGGCCCTAATGCAGTAAATGTAGAATTAGCTTAATCTTACAGATATAGATAGTTTTGCCAAGCCCCAGTTCTGGGGCTTTTTTGTTCTATTTAAAAGTAGGCTCTCCTTCATTTTATAGAATAGCCAGTTGTTTACACTGGAAATTCTTTATAGTTTTATCACCAAATCTGAGTCAAATGCCACCAAAAATTAAATTTATTAACACCAATAATTCGACCTTTTTTGCGACTACCCGGAAACGGGTGGAAGCCTATTTTACAGAGAATGGAATTTCCAGGCATGCCAACCGGGCTATGTGGATGAAAACCATATTCTTTCTAAGCGGATACTGCTTCTTGTACGGCCTGATTATTTCCAACCTGTTTGGACCCTGGGTAATGCTCCTGCTGGCTATACTTCTGGGGACATTTGCTGCCTTTATCGGGTTTAATATTTCTCACGATGCTATTCATGGTTCTTTTTCTGCCAGCAAAAAAGTAAATGCCCTGTTAAGCCATACTTTTTATCTGCTGGGTGCTAATCCCTATGTATGGAGTATTTCGCACAATATTGTGCATCATACCTATACCAATATTGCCGGCCATGATGAAGACATAGAAGTGGCTCCAGGGTTGATCCGCCTGGATAAAGATGAGAAAGTAAATAAAGTACAACGCTTTCAGCACCTGTATGCCTTTTTGCTCTATGGACTGGCTTCTCTCTCCTGGGTGCTGCGAAAGGACTTTAAAAAGTTTTTCCAGAAAAAAATAGGACAACATGAAACCAACGGGCATCCGCCTATTGAATATTTTAACCTGTTTTTCTATAAGTTTTTCTATTATTTTATGTTTATCGTGCTGCCCATGCTTGTGCTTGACCTTAGCTGGTGGCAGGTAGCTATCGGATTTGTTGTAATGCACCTGGTGGAAGGCCTGGTAATAGGACTGGTTTTTCAACTGGCACATGTGGTGGAAGCCACTCATTTTCCGCTCCCTAATGAGGATGGCAATGTAGAAGAGGCCTGGGCCGTGCACCAGATGCTGACTACCGCTAATTTTTCGGGCAAAAGTGGGCTGGCTCATTTCTTATGTGGCGGCCTGAATATGCAGATCGAACATCATCTGTTTCCAAAAATTTGTCATATTCATTACAAAGAACTGTCTAAAATTGTGCGGGAAACCGCTATCGAGTGTAATGTGCCATACCTGGAAAATACTACCTTCTTTACAGCGCTGCAATCGCATTACCGGTTGTTAAGACTAATGGGCAAACAAGCTTACCAGGAACAAACGGCTGTGAAAGTATTAGTATAGCTTAATTTATAAACCGGACAGGGCAGAGAAATAAAAAGAATAAGTAAGATCCTTATCCGAAAGTATCTACTTGTTCTGAACTCATAAAGAAGGCAATTTTGTATTCATTCAGCATAAGTATAATGTCTACAAATGCATTTTTTAGGGGTACATATGCACAGGCATTTTCCAGTTCTTTTACCCGTACAGACACGCCGGACAAATAATGACTTACATCCGGGTTTTCTTCCAGGTCTTTTTTAAGAATGATGATGGTTTGATTCACTGGCGCTTATCCTTCAATCTGGTAGATATGGGAGTAGAGATTTAGGTTCAAAAGAATGTGTTATTTGTCAAGATATAGCATTAAATCCGGATAAACTATGGCTGTATGGTAATTTTATCAGGGAAGTTTGCAGAGAGCGCAGCTATAAACATGAAAAATCTGGCGCTAAGGCTATATTTGCTGATAAATAGTAAGCAGTTCTGTAAATTTATAGGAATTAATATATACCTTACCTGCCCAACTCCTGATCTTATAATTTGTATACAATACTGCATATAATACTCATTCTATACCTGTAAAGGTTTAATGCGTAATTGCCGATCACGAAATTATAAATTCATTTATAATCTACTAAAGTGCTTGATCAGCGTTAAATATATACCTGTATTACAAGTCTGAATAACTTCTGATATAGTCTGTACCAAATATGTCACCATTCATAAGATTATGTCAAAAGTCAGTTTCACCAATAAGCAGAGTTTGTTTTTTAAAGTATTAAAAGAAAAAGTAGACCTCCATTTTTCTGCCAATAAGCTGGATACCTCCGGTAGCTGGAAATTGCTTGTCAAAAGCCTATTCCAGGTATTTTCTGCCCTTACGCTGTATATTATTTTAGTTTTCTTTACGCCTCATCCGCTTATTGCCCTGGTACTATGCTTATTGCTGGGCATGAATCTGGCCATTATAGGATTTAATATCATGCATGAAGGAGGCCATCAGAGTTTTTCAAAGCATAAATGGCTCAACAGCACCTCGGCCTATTTTCTGAATGTGCTGGGCGGAAATGCCTATTTCTGGAAAATCAAACATAATATCAACCACCATACGTATACCAATATTGAAGGGATGGACTCTGATATTGATGTAAAACCCTTTATGCGGCTGCATGAACATCAGCCCAGACATTCGTTTCACCGCTTCCAGCACTTGTATTTTATCGTATTGTATGGCATTTCGTATATCGTCTGGATATTTTACCATGACTTTGAAAAATACTTTACTGGCAAAATTGCTGCCCATGACACAGCTCCCAGGGGTCTTGACCGGAAGGAACATTGGATATTCTGGATTACCAAAACTTTGTATATAGGACTGTATCTGGTTCTGCCTATTATAATGGTAGGATTTATTCAGGCACTTATAGGTTTTCTAATCATTACTTCAGTATGCGGATTGTTTATCAGTGTTGTATTCCAGCTAGCACATATTGTAGAAGGTACTCATTTTCCTCAGCCCAGCCAGCAAACGAATAAAATAGAGCAGGAGTGGGCGATACATCAGGTAAATACCACGGCTAATTTTGCCACTCAAAATAAAGTGATCTGCTGGATGCTGGGAGGCCTTAATTTTCAGGTAGAACACCACTTGTTTCCTAAGGTAAGTCATATTCATTATCCGCAGATTAACCGCCTGGTTAAAGAAACATGCCTCGAATTTGGTATTACCTACCTCGAATATAGCACGGTGTTCAAGGCATTTCAGTCACATATACTGCATATTAAAAGGCTTGGCAATGCCTGAGCCTGAGAAATAATTACAACGGTTTATCACTGGGTTTTACTGCTCCGGTTTTTCACTGGAGAAAAAACTTGCGGTCATCATATTTTATTTTTAATTTTTAAACCCAATATTTTTTTATGGCAAGTCAGCAGGACCTTGATTTTACCTATACCACCATTGATAAAATATTCCGGCTCAGTGTAGGTGAAACCGGCGATTACAGTGGTGCAATGTACAATGGAGATTTTTCTCTTTCTCTGGAAGAAGCCCAGCAGCAAAAACACAAATTTATTGCTGATAGCCTTCATATCGGAAAGGACAGCAAAGTGCTGGATATGGCCTGCGGCTGGGGGCCATTTCTTACCTATATTAAAAAAAGGGGCGCCCATGGGCTGGGTGTTACCTTATCACAAGGTCAGGCAGCGGCTTGCCGGCAGAATGGATTGAAAGTAGATGTAATGGATTGCCGTAAGATACGTCCGGCGCATTACGGGCAGTTTGATGCAGTGAGTTGTATTGGGGGCATGGAACATTTTTGTTCGGTAGAAGAATGGCAACAGGGAAAACAGGATGAAATCTATGCAAATTTTTTCAACAATATCTCTGACCTGCTTCCGGTTGGTGGAAGGTATTATGCCCAGACGATGGTATTTGGTAAAAATATGATTGATTTTAAAGACATCAGTCTGAAAGCCGACAAGAATTCCGATTCATATGCCCTGGCTTTAATGGTTGCCCAATTCCCCGGTTCCTGGTTGCCCTATGGGCCAGAACAGGTGATCAGAAATGCGGCTCCGCATTTTAAACTGATTTCACAAAGCAGCGGCCGCCTGGATTATATTCAAACAATTGGCGAATGGAGAAAACGTTTCCGCAAATTTAACCTGGAGAAATACAAGCTGTATGCATCGCTGGTACCTAAGTTTATCGCCAATCCTGCTTTCCGTGATCTGATTGCTGTATTCCGGACCAGCCCTAACCGGGTTTGTTTTCAAAGAGAAACCATGGAGCATTACCGGTTTGTATTTGAAAAAATCTAATAAGGGTGAATGGGTAAACGAAGCTGAAGTGTTAAAATTATCTGCCTATACAATTCTTGTAAAACTTTATCCTTCCAGACTTGTCTGAGAATATTTAAAGTGGATACTGCAGGGTTGAAATGTGTTGCCTTTTTGTTCGTTTAGTATCTTTAATAGCCAGAGGTTTTTGTTGTAAGGTCTGATACCTATCTGGCTAGAAAACGTTTTGCTATAAAGCAATCAGGCTTCTTAGTTTAAAATAGTGTAACCATATATAAACCTAGCTTACACATGATTGATCCAATAGTATATGCTACCCCCGTTTTTGCTGTGCTCATTATTGCAGAGATCATTCTTAGTATCAAACACGAAGAACATTTGTATGAAACCAAAGATTTTAAAAATAGTTTATATCTGGCTTTTGGTGCAAGTGTAATTACTTCACTTACCAAAATTGCTGTTCTTGGAATTTTCTTTTTTCTGTACGAAAGCTTTAAGGGAATCAGGCTTCAGTTATTGGGGTATGAATCACTGGGATGGGCCTGGTGGGTATGGATACTCGCTTTTTTTGCTGATGATTTTAGTTTTTACTGGTATCACCGCATGAGCCATAGCATCCGTTTTTTGTGGGCAGCCCATGTAGTACATCACTCATCAAAGTATTTTAACCTGGGTAGCGGTATCCGCAATGGCTGGACTACTATGTTTTACAAGCCGCTATTCTGGTTATGGATGCCCTTGCTGGGCTTTCACCCCATTATGGTGGCTACTGCTATCTCTATCAACTCTATCTATCAGTTCTTTTTGCATAGCAAAAAAGTGCCTCACCTGGGCTTTATTGAATATATATTTAACACGCCTAAACTTCATCAGGTACACCATTCAAGCGATATGCAATACCTGGACAAAAACCATGGAGGTATTCTTATTATATGGGACAAGCTGTTTGGTACCTTCGAAAGAGAACCTGATACCAATACCCTGACCTTTGGTCTGCCAAAAGGCCCGGATACATATAATCCATTTAAGGTGGTATTTTATGAGTATAATAACATCTGGCATGATATGAGAAAAGTGCCTTCCTGGAAAACAAAGCTTAAATATATGTTTTATTCCCCAGGTTGGAGTCATGACGGTTCCACAAAAACCGCAAAACAGATTCAGGCTGGACTAAAGAAACAAAATCAGAGGGCGAATACCTACAGCGCATGAAATGAGAGCCATGAATCGATTGCCAGATATAAACTGCACAGGAATTTTTACCTATTCCATTTCACCCGATAATTAGGACTCAGTATTTTCAGGTAAAATTATAGCTGCAAAGGCGAATGAGCGTACTTACAGACGTTCTACTGTATTGCGGTAGGTTAAAATAGTTTCGGATTTTTCAGCAGTGCCGGTAATGGGAGCTGCACTTTCCGGACTGGGTGTACAAGCCAGTGGGATATGTCCTTCGCCGGCCATCAAGCCAGAGGTAGCATCCAGCCCAATCCAGCCGGCGCCAGGAATATATACTTCTGCCCAGGCATGCAGTGCCGTAAAATCTTCTGACAAACTGGAGGATACACTACCTGAGGATGAACCGGAAGCTAATTGTACCAGGTAGCCTGAAACGAAGCGGGCCGCCAATCCCAGATGCCGGAGCACCTGCACCAGCAACCAGGCAGAATCCCGGCACGAACCTATGGCATACTGTAAGGTTTCTTCACTGGTTTGCACACCTGGCTCCATGCGTACCGTATAGCGTATGTCTTTGAATATTTTTTCATTGAGCATCACCAGAAAATCAATAATTCCTCGTCCGGAGCGGTCTATTGCATCGAGCCATTGCAACAAAGCTGGGCTTTGTTCTGTAATTTCCAGGTAGGGAGCCAGGTCTTTTTTGAGCTGGGGTTCATAGTCGAAAGGAAAGTACTGGGCATAATCATCCAGAAAAAAGTCGAAAGGGTTGATCTGGCTGATATCTGCTACGATGTCTACATCAATAGACAATTCCTGCATAAATTCTTCAAAGTCGATGCGTGCTATAAAATTGCCAAAAGGGTCTTGTTGCCAGTGAATCTGGTATTTCTCAGGTTTGATGGTGAGCGAATATGCCTCAATAGGAGTACGGCTATGAGCAGCTGGTTTTAGGCGAAGGAAATGGGTAGAGTGGAGAACCGGACGGTCGTACTGATATCTGGTATGGTGATGGATGGCTACATGCATGTGCATTAGGTCTGGTAGAAAAGGCTTATTCTTTGTTAACAAGCGATGCTCCATTATCATTCATCCATCCGGAAAGAAACCGCCCAATATGTATTTTGTTGATTCAGAATTACTTCCCGAGAAATTGTTTTAATAACTTATTCCATAAATGGAACGTTTACCAGCAGATAAGGCTTCTACTAATAACCCACCTTTATATTTGTCGGATATGGCTCTTTACAAAATCAAACTCATTAAGAATATTTCGGCAAGAGAAGCCTGGATTCCTGTAAATGCTCACGATATAGCTCAGGCCCGTAATGCAGCTACCTTAAAATGCACCAAAACTGAGTTCATTCCAGATTATAATTCTCTCCAGGTGATAGATGAAGAAGAATATGAACTCATATGCCGGCAGGAATTTAGAAAATAAAGCCGGCTACATTTTTCTGAATTTACCCATACATTCATTTATCAGGCTGAGGAATGCATAATTTTTTATAATCAGTCCATCGGACGTATCACTGAATTAATTCACAACTAAACAATAAAATAAAACTTGTATGGAAAATTTAACTCCTCTGCAGCACTTTGCGCACGAATTGAGGGAAAGCTTTAAACGGGCAGAAGAAGAAAAGCAAAAAAGTCAGCTGGATAAACTTGAAAAAGAAGGGAGAGAGTTAATAAATAAATTTGCCAGTTCTTTTTCCAGCCTGTTTAGTTTACTGATAAGCTCCAATATCGATGTACAGGCCCAGGTAAGCCAGGTAAATCAGGCAATTCTGTTAATCTATAAAAAAAATCAGGTATCCATTTCCTTAGACAGAGCCATGGATAAAGGAATAAGCTGGAACTTATTCGATAAAATATATAAAGCCACCTTGCCCAACAAAGACTTTGGAATAGCTGCTGACAAAACGGATGAACACAAACTTATTATTGCCATTGAAGAAAGCCTCTTCCAGGCTGAACCGGCAGTAAAATCACCGGTTTTAGAAATGCTTCCTGCCTGAGCAGTAAAGTAGATTTTTTGTAAGAAGCTTTGGCAATCAATTTTTGTGAGGTGCTACAGCTTCCGTATGTCTTTTCTTTATCATTACTTTTTACTTACCATTCAAACATTTTAAACAAACAATAATGGATATTCATATTGATAATATAAGTGGTTCGATGCTGGAATCTGACCTGAAAGAGTTATTCGCTGGTTTTGGGGAAATAAGTTCTGTTAAAATTATAAAAGACCATTATACAAATACGTCCAAAGGGTTTGCTTTTATTACCATGCCCAATGAAAATGAGGCCTTAGAAGCTATTTCAAAATTAAACAATTACAAAGTAGGCCACCGGGTGCTGAGTGTAAGCAGGGCTAAAGCCAGAACCACTTACAGGCTTATTTAATACTTGCTTCATCAGGTTTTGTTTACAGATAAAGCCATTATCAAGGCATGTCTGTACACCATATTTTTATATCAGCTATTCCTATGAAAGTGTTTCCTTCCTACGATAAATCGCTCTGGCCTATGCTGGCCCAAGGAAGTATATCGTATGAAAAATGCCTACTGGCAGAACAGTTTTCTTTTTTTACCATTGGTAAGTTTGCCACAGGAATAAAAAATGCAAGTACGACGGAGTTGCTTCAACTAAGAAAACGGCTGGCTAATGATCTAAAAGCATATCCCCGCAAAGCCTATTTTTTTAATGCCCTGCTTAAAATTGTAAAAAGCCAGTTGAAGAAAAATGGGTAAAAGCTATAGATAGTAAATCTGTTGTACACACTTGAGGTTTATGTACAAATACAAAGAGGAGCAACATAATAGTATGTTGCTCCTCTTGTTGTAACTACTTATAAATTAAGTAAGGCCAGTTCTAAAAATGGAATAGCTATTTATGTTTAAAGCATGCCAGTACACTATTCATCGCCTGACTGGCTTCACTGCGGGCACGGCTAAATTCAGAAATCTTTTCAATCTTATTTTTTTCATCCCAATATCCTTTCAGGTGTCTGGAAGACTGATTTTGCAGATCGTCCAAAGCTAATTTTTTGCGTCCTTCAAAAAAATCATCCTTTGGGCTGCTCATGCTTGAAATAATTTCTACCGACTGGCCAATAAAAGCTTCCAATGCTTTGGCCTTTTCGTCGTCTATCGTTAAGTCATTTACCAGATCCCGGATGTGTTTTAATTCATTTACTAAAGCTCTAGCCATATATTTATTGTTTTACTAAATATACCTGAATAAAAGGGGTTTTAATAGCTGCTGGCTGTATTTATTATTTGTTGATTTGCAGGCAAATATAGGCTACCAATCAATTCAGGCGGATCAGCTGGCAGGTGTTTAAAGTGAGTGATCTAAAATGATGTAGTTTTTGAATAGGCACCGGTTTCCAGTCCGGAAGATCAGGCAGAGGATTAATGGTGGCAATCAGAAAACCTCACCAGAAAACTAACCCAATCCCATGAACTGTTTTAGAAACAAGGCAAGGGTACTATTAAAAGTATGTACCTGGATTTTTCCATAAGCTTTCTCCTCTAAAATACAGGCTGCAGATTACTTCAGATAGGAATACGTATAAGCTCTTTTTGTGTAAAAACTTATCCCTCAGTAGGCGTAGTAGGAAAATTCTTCTGCATCTCACAAACTCTGATTTCATCAATACGCCAACCTTCGATAGGCCACTCATTGCTCCGGTTTACCGGGTTGAAGATACCTTTATACGGCCAGCAATGAGCAACCAGCCTGCCGGTTTTTAATTTCAGATCATAGTATTGTTTATCGTGTTCTCCGGTGTATTTTATCCAGTTGTTCATAATCCTTATATTTAATATTTACTTGCTTAGGTAAGTGCTTTGGGTTTACAGAGCTTTATGGCCAAACTCCTTTTTATAAAGAGCTATGCCATCTAAAATAATTTGTTGTGCAATGGCTTTTCCGAAAAACTCCTCTACGATTACTTCCTTGTTTTCCAGTTTCTTATAATCTTCAAAAAAATTCTTCAGTTCGTGTACAAAATGAGGAGGCAGTCCGGCGATATCCTCGATATAATTTACACTCATGTCCTGGGCTGCTACCGCTATGATCTTATCATCGGCTTCCCCGGAATCGAGCATGCGCATTACTCCAATCACTTTAGCTTCCACAATACAAAGCGGTACAATATCTATCTGTGAAAGAATAAGAATATCCAAAGGATCATGATCTTCCCCATAAGTTTGTGGAATAAATCCATAATTAGCCGGATAATTTACCGAGGAGAATAAAACCCTGTCAAGCGTTAGCAATCCACTCTCTTTATCCAGTTCGTATTTTGCTTTGGAGCCTTGGGGTATTTCAATAATGCCCCTTACAATTTCCGGTGCATACCTGCCAATATTTACCTGATGCCAGGGGTGTTTGATCATGATGGAAAAGTTACATGTGATGGTATATAGATTCGCTCTCTATGTATGCTGTATGAGTATTATATGACTAAGTTCAATAGGTTATATCATAAAGCTTGATGTATCAATGAATGTGAACATGAATTGCCATTCCAAAAGAAAGCTGCCATAATGTATACAGGCAAGCTGCCTGATCCGGTTTGAGCTTACCAAAAAGAGTAGGCTGTTTTAACAGTTATATATATGCTTACTATCGCCGTTAATAATTTCAAACATTTTCCGCTTTTCTCCGCTTCCCTATGTTGTTTTAACAACCAGCATAGTTGCGTGTACTCTTTCTCTTTTTGCTTCCGGCAGAATATCAGGTTAATGAAAGGAACAAAAGGCATTAACGCCTGGTGTGATAAAAATGATGGGTCCTCTTTATGATAGACTTAAGTCACATGACTATATCTTATACGGATTTGCTTGCAAGATAGACATATATACCGGATAAATTAATATTATTCATACCTTGCTGCGATAGGTTTACTGTAATTATCAGGCAAAAAGCAGGTGATGTATGGAAGCCTCACTTCATTAACCTCTGTTTAGTAGTGAAATACCAGACAAATTTCTCCTGAAAGATTTTACCGGAGGCTGTTATTGGTTTAAATTTGGCCATGACTACAAGTGAACCCATACGTTTTACGGCTGAATTATCCTTGCTGGACGGACCTATGTTTACCCATGCCATCCGCATTCCACCAGATATAGGCGAATTATTCAGAACGGCAAAAGGGGCTATCCGGGTATTATGTTCCATTGGAAGAAAGGATGAATTTCCGTGTGCGCTTAATCCCAGGGGCGACGAATATATTATTATTGTAAGTAAGGCCTTGATCAGACAACACAAACTGGCTGGCTTGCAAAATTTTGAGGTTTCTATCCGTACAGATCCTGATAACGGTTTACTTCTGCCGGAGGAATTCCAGGAGGTACTCGACCAGGATGAGTGGGGCAAGCGCCTCTTTGAAGCCCTGCTGCCAGGACATAAACGGGGATATATTTATTATGTACGCAGTGCCAAAAGTGTGGATACCAGAATCAAAAGGGCGTTCGAAATAGTTGAAAAGCTAAAGACGACAAAAAGATAATGTTGTAAATTTTTCGTTGATCATGCCTCCCCAATCTGTTTTATACGTTCAATCTTTACAGACAGAGATATACATACAATGAAATCCAAAGCGGTATTTTTAACAGCACTTTTTACAATTGGCTTTACTTTGCCTGGCTGTTTCTGCAACTGCCCCAAAATCCGGGGACAATATTATGATGTCAGGGAAATGAAAGTCGCCAATATAATGACACCGGAAGGGTACAGGCTTTTGGTAGATTTTGATGTATCCTATTACAATTTTAACAAAAGCCAGCCAGAGCAGCTTAATTTCTCTTTGATGAATAGTGCCTATGCCTGTAGCTGCCTGAAAGATGGAGAAGAAGGTTCAAAGGAGAAACTGCATGAATTAACTGTGATCACTAAAAATGATTTTGATCCGCAACATCTGGCAAACGATACCATAAATGATTTACTGGATATTCAGATGTATCCTGCTACATATGATTTGCAAAGCTATTTACAACAAGATACTTCTGGATTTCTGTTCCGAAACTATAACCTTATTCTGAAAAAGAAACCTCAGCTGAATAAGGAATTTAAAGTAGAAGTTAACCTGAAATTAGACAACGGAGAGGTTTATCAAAAAACAAATGAACCCATTTACATTGAATGAACTAAAATCTGCTGTACCGCTTTCCCAGCTTTTTCCTCAATTCGATCAGGTATTAATGGAAGAATTGCTCAGGGTAGGGCATATTATGGAATTTAAGGAAGGAGAACTGCTGATGCGGACCGGGCAGTACTTTAAATATTCCTTGCTGATTCTGGAAGGAACCGTAAAATTATACCGGGAAGGGCAGGAGGGAGAAGAGTTTTTTCTCTATTACCTGGAAAAAGGAAATGCATGCGCCTTATCTATGATCTGTGCCACAAAAAATGAAATGAGTGAAATAAAAGCAACTGCCATTACTCCGGTAAAGGCACTGGCCATTCCTTTGCAGCATATGGATTATTTAATGAAGAACTTCCGCAACTGGTATTATTTTGTTCTGGAAACCTACCGTTCCCGTTTTGAAGAACTATTGCAGGTGATTGACCAGGTGGCCTTCCATAGTATGGACGAAAAGCTGGAGTTCTACCTGAAGAGGCAATTTCAGGCTTTCAACAGCGATACCCTGACTATAACCCACCAGCAGATAGCCGACGATTTGAATTCTTCCAGGGAAGTGATTTCCAGACTGCTTAAAAAGCTGGAAACCGGAAAAAGAATTACAGTATCCAGGTTTGCCATAAAAAATATCAATTTATAAGCCTGTGTGACTCTTGTCACGAAACTATACGGGAAAGCAGTCCACCTTTGCAGAAAATAGGAATTGTTTATGGAGATCATTGGTTATGTGGCTTCTGCTTGTATTGGCATTTCTCTGGGATTAATCGGGAGTGGCGGCTCTATACTTACCGTACCGGTTCTGGTATATCTGTTTCATGTGGAGCCTACCCTGGCAACGGCGTACTCTCTGTTTATAGTGGGTAGTACGGCACTCGTAGGCGGCATACAGAGTAGTTTGCAGCATAGAGTAGACTTGCGTACAGCCCTTGTTTTTTCTATCCCTTCATTTATTGCCGTTTTTATCACACGCCGGTTTCTGGTGCCCTATATCCCGCATGAATTATTTTCGATCGGAAGCCTATTGGTTACAAAAGATATAGCCATTATGGTATTTTTTGCCTTCATTATGATGGTAGTGGCTATAGGCATGATCCGCAGCCAGAGGGAAACCCCATCAAGCGGACAGGATATGGCATACAATTACCCATTAATCGTTCTGGAAGGCTTTGTGGTAGGCATTCTTACAGGCCTGGTAGGAGCCGGAGGCGGCTTTCTGATCATCCCGGCTCTGGTGCTACTATCACATTTGCCAATGAAAAAAGCGGTTGGTACTTCGCTGCTTATTATAGCTGCCAAATCCCTGATTGGCTTTCTGGGCGATATCGGTTCTGGTCAGCATATAGATTTTGTCTTTCTCATCAGTATTTCTATAATAGCTATAACCGGCCTGTTTGTAGGGAGTTTCCTGTCTAAATTTATTCATGGCCATTCCCTGAAAACCGCTTTCGGATGGTTTGTGCTGGTAATGGGTGTGTATATTGTGTTGAGAGAAACCGTTTTTCTGCCCTAGTGTGACTTTAATCACTGACAAAGAACTATTCATTGCCGATCTTTACATTATTATTGAAATAGTCAAATATTCTAAATAGAAACCATGAAAGTAGAACAAATTTATACAGGCTGCCTGGCACACGGTGCCTATTACATTGAATCTGCCGGGGAAGCCGTCATTATTGACCCTTTGCGGGAAGTAGGGCCTTACCTGGAAAAAGCAAACAAAGATGGAGCACAGATCAGATATGTATTGGAAACCCATTTTCATGCAGATTTTGTATCCGGCCACCTGGATCTGGCTGCTAAAACTGGTGCCACTATTGTATACGGACCTACCGCTAAACCTGGCTTTGATGCCCATATCGCTGCCGATGGGGAAGTGTTAACCCTGGGAAAGGTTTCCATACAAATCCTGCATACACCGGGACATACCATGGAATCTGCTACTTACCTGCTTATAGACGAAAATGGGAAAGCGCATGCGATTTTCACCGGAGATACCTTGTTTCTGGGAGATGTAGGCCGTCCGGATCTGGCTCAAAAAGCAGCACAACTCACCCAGGAAGAACTGGCCGGATTGCTCTATGATTCTTTGCGGAACAAAATCATGACTTTGCCAGACGAAGTGATCGTTTACCCTGGACATGGCGCTGGTTCGGCTTGTGGCAAACATATGTCTAAAGATACGGTAGATACGCTGGGGCATCAGAAACAAACCAATTATGCCTTACGTGCTGACATGAACAAAGATGAATTTATCAGGGAAGTAACCAATGGCTTGTTGCCTCCGCCTACCTATTTTCCAGAGAATGCAAAACTGAATAAAGAAGGATACGAGAGTATAGATAATGTGCTTAAACAAGGCTTACAGGCACTTTCTCCGGAAGAATTTGAAACGATAGCTAATGCAACCGGAGCCCTTGTACTCGATACCAGAACCGCACAGGTATTTGCCAAAGATTTTATACCCAATTCCATTAATATCGGCATAGAGGGCAGTTTTGCTCCCTGGGTGGGTGCACTTATTCCTGGTGTGAATCATCCCCTGTTAATTGTTGCAGAAGAAGGCCGGGAACAGGAAATAATTACAAGGCTGGCAAGAGTAGGCTATGATCATACCAAAGGGTTTTTGAAAGGAGGGATAGAAGCCTGGAAAAAAGCTGGCAAAGAAACCGATACGATTCCTTCTGTTGCCGCCCAGGAACTTGCAGAAATGTATAGAAAGGAGTCTCCCAGGGTATTTGATGTGCGTAAAGAAGATGAGTTTCAGGCCGGACATATACACAATGCTGTCAACACACCGCTGGATTATCTGAATGAGCATTTGGCAGAAATTCCGAAAGATGAAACCGTATACCTGCATTGTGCCGGTGGCTATCGCTCTATGATCGCAGCCTCTATTCTGAAGGCCAGAGGATGGGAAAAGGTGGTAGACATTGAGGGTGGTTTTAAGGCCATTTCTGAAACGGATATTCCCAGAACTGATCTTACCCGTCCGGCAGCCATACACGGATAAAACAGAGTTGAGGCTGGAGATTCATGTGTAGATGAGATTTTCCGATATCAAACTTATATCTACCAGCCTCAATATGCATTTAACTAATTTCACACGTAACAATCTAAATTGAATGAATATGTTTTCATGGTTTAAAACGAATAAAAAGTACCAGGACCTGAATGCCAATGACTTTCAGAAACAGCTCTCCGAGGATGAAAATGCCCACCTTCTGGATGTACGTACAAATGATGAATTCGCCAGCGGCCATATTTCCGGGGCAGAAAATCTGAATATTTCGGATGCTGCTTTCAGTAGAAAACTGGCCCTCCTTGATAAAAATAAGTCATATTATGTGTACTGCCGCAGTGGAGGCAGGAGTGGGCAAGCCTGTTCGGTAATGGCAGATCTGGGATTTACTAAGGTATACAACTTAAACCGGGGTATTCTGGGATGGAATGGTCAGTTGATACGGTCCTGAGTGCATTGAACTGAATCAAATGTATAACAATATTTCCAGGTGTGACGTTGTTTATCAGCTATATAGTTGAGATCCGCTTACCTGTTACTGTTAATAATCTTTTGCTATTTACTCCCCTATGAACGAATTCCTGAACCTGCTGAAACAACCCTGGCCATGGTATGTGGCTGGTCCTTTAATCGGACTTATTGTACCGCTGTTGCTGATTATCGGTAAAAAATCTTTTGGTATTTCTTCCTCACTCCGCCATATATGTGCCGCTTGCCTGCCGGCAAAAATTCCTTTTTTTCAATACGAATGGAAAAAAGAAGCCTGGAACCTGTTTTTTGTTGGTGGTATCTTTCTGGGAGGTATTCTGGCGGCAACTATATTGGCTTCCCCTGAGCCTATCCAGGTTCATCCGGCCCTGCAAGCTGAACTTGCGCAATATGGCATTACTCAATACGATTCCCAGGTGCCTGCACAATTGTTTAACTGGGAAAACCTGCTCACCTGGAAAGGCTTTATAATGATTGTGGTGGGTGGTTTTATGATCGGATTTGGTACCCGTTATGCCGGAGGTTGTACTTCTGGCCATGCCATTATGGGTATTTCTACCTTGCAATGGCCTTCGCTGGTGGCAACCTGCTGTTTTATGCTGGGCGGTATTATCATGGCCAATTATATTCTTCCCCTCATCTTAAGCTTATAACTCTTTATGGAAACATCCACTAACTTTCAGCAAACAGAATTTCAGGAAACCAATACAGATTTTGAAGTACGTTCGCTGGATACCATGTGTATCAACGAATCCCAACTGGTACACCCCTGGTGGTATAATTTCAAATACTTATTTGTAGGCATACTATTCGGAATCATATTAGTGAAATCCGAACTGGTTTCCTGGTTCCGCATGCAGGAAATGTTCCGTTTTCAAACTTTTCATATGTATGGTACGCTTGGGTCAGCAGTTGCTGTAGGGATGCTGTCGGTATGGCTTATCAAAAAATTCCGTATCAAAACTATCTATGGGGAAGAAATAGAAATCCATCCGAAAAAATTTAACAAAGGCCATATTTATGGCGGATTGCTGTTTGGATTTGGATGGGCCATGGCTGGTGCTTGTCCGGGCCCACTGTTTGCGCTGATCGGTACTGGCGCTACGGTGATCATCGTTGCCTTGCTGAGTGCCATTGCGGGTACCTGGGTATATGGATTATTGAGAGATAAACTGCCTCATTAGGATAATTATAAAGCAGTGAAACAAGTAGTTGGTTATAAATGATTTATTGCCAGGCTTTTAATAGCCAATAAAATTCGGTTTATTTCTTCGACTTTGTACAAGCATATATAATCATGCGATCGATCAGGCGGAATTTATTTATTACTGTGGTGGCTGGTATCTTGGTATGCTTGCTTTGGGGCTGCCATCAGGCAGAGAAAAATCCTTCAACCCAGGATGTGCAGGCGGATATACAGGCGGTAGAGGCAGTAAGCAAAGCAAGGGCTGCGGCTTTCAATCAGAGTAATGCAGCAGGAATTGCCAAGCATTTTACGGCAGATGCGGTGCTGATGGCTCCGGATAAACCAGCTATAAAAGGCCCGGATGCCGTACAGGGCTATTATCAGTCGATTTTTGATGCCTACACCCCGCAGTTGAAAAGTTATTACGAACAAGTAGAAGTTTCCGGTGATATGGCCTACGGACGGGGATTTGCAGAAGTACGGCTTGCACCCAAAGGGGGAGGAGATACGCTTTTCTCTACGGCTAAATACCTCAATATTCTCAAAAAGCAGCCTGATGGTTCCTGGAAAACCACCCACGATATCTGGAATAGCAATGAACCATCCCGTTAGCAGTCAGATATACTTCCTTATTCGCTCTTTTCAACAAAAGCAAAAGACAGTTTATCCTTGTTCCTCATTCTTACTAATTTAAGTTTGATATTGCATATTTGCTTGTAGGGTAATGTATTGATTTACAATATACTTACTGATAACCAGTAACGAACAACTACTAACGATTTATTATCACACTTCACATTTGCACCATTCATGAGATAAGGCATTGGTACACATGATCCTTATCATGGAATCCTTTCCGGCAGTTTTCTAAGTTAGCGTAGCAATTATTCTCACACACTACTCTTAAGTAAAACCATCTAATCCTAAAGCCATGAAAGGACTTATCATTTACAAAGGAAAATACGGTGCTACTGACCAATATGCCAGCTGGCTGAGTAAAGCCCTGAACCTGCCAGCCGTTTTACCAGAACAACTTTCCAGCGGTCAGTTCTCCCAGACAGAACTATTGGTTATGGGCACCTCTGTGTATATAGGCAAGTTTCAGATCAGAGACTGGCTCCAACAAAATATTTCCCTGATCAGGGACAAAAAGCTATTTCTGTTCGTGGTATCAGGCACACCAGTAGAAGAGAAGGAAAAACTGGAAAGTTTTGTAGTGGCAAATGTACCGGCAGAAATCCGGCGTAATACTGAAATCTTTTTTCTTCCCAGAAAACTCACCTATGCAAACCTTTCCTGGCTGGATAAAATCTTGCTTCGTATGGGTGCGATGTTTACAAAAGATGGCACCCAGCGAAAGCGCATGCTTACTGATTACAATGAGGTAAACCAATTACATCTGATGCCACTCATCCAGTCTATTACCCATTATACCCACACTAACACTGCAAACTGTCAATACACTCATTAATCAGAATATACACATGGAAAAAATATTTTCAGACAAAGTAGCCATTGTAACGGGCGCTAGTTTTGGCATAGGCCAGGCTACAGCCATTGCCTTTGCTGTCAGAGGTGCCAAAGTAGCCTTAGTTGACTGGGTGGAAGACCAGGAAACCCTGAATCAGATTCGTGCAATGAAAGGTGAGGCCCTGTTTATCAAATGTGATGTATCTCAGCCCAGTCAGGTGGAAGCGATGGTGGCGAAGGTGATTGATACCTTTGGCCAAATCGATTTTGCTTTCAATAATGCTGGTATCGAAGGGGCAACTGCGCCTATTCAGGATTGTACAGTAGAAAACTGGAATAAAACCATTGGGGTAAACCTGACAGGTGTATGGCTGTGTATGAAATATGAAATTGCCCAGATGCATAAACAAGGAAAGGGTATGATCGTAAACTGTGCCTCTGTAGCCGGGCTTATAGGTTTTCCTGGCCTGCCAGCATATGTAGCCAGCAAACATGCCGTAGTCGGACTTACCAAAACAGCCGCTCTGGAAAATGCAAAATCCGGTATACGTGTTAATGCCGTTTGTCCAGGGGTGATCAGAACGCCGATGATTGACCGGGTTACCGGTAAAGCAAAAGAAGTAGAAAAACAGTATGAGAGCATGGAACCGGTAGGCCGGATGGGGGAACCTTCCGAAGTAGCGGAGGCAGTAGTCTGGTTATGTTCCGATGCCGCTTCTTTTGTAACTGGTCATGCGATGCCTGTGGATGGAGGATGGATAGCCGGGTAGAGCAAAACACTTAATATATCCATACCATTCTACTAGTTTGTCACATCATTGAATCCTGAACAAATACCAGAGAACAAATATTTCAAACTTATATATCATGAAAACCATTATTGTTCCCACCGATTATTCTGCTGCGGCAATACATGCCACTGACTATGCTGGACAGTTAGCCAAAACGTTACGTGCCGGACTTATTTTATTGCACGTCTTTCAGCGGCCAACACTTATTTCCACTACGCTTGAAGTAAATTCTGTAAACCGGATGGCCCTTGAACATGAAGAGAAATTAACTCTTCTGGCTGAGCAGCTTACAGAAACCTATGGAATAGAGGTAGATAAAATTGCCACCACTGGACATTTGCCGGAGATACTGGATGAACTGGTAAAGCAAAAACAAGCTGAGCTGGTTGTGATTGGAATGCATGCCCTTAGTACGGCCGAACGTTTATTAGTTGGAAGCACAACTACTACTGTAATGGAATATGCTAATTACCCGCTACTGATAGTTCCTCAGGAAGCTACTTTCAAGCCACTGAAACATATGCTGTTAGCCTGTGAATACCAATACCTGACTGGCCAGACGAAACTACCTGTTCTGAGAGATTTAGCTTTGGGATCTGGCGGAGAAATTGAGGTGCTGCATATTGAAGAGCCGGAAATGGTAGCCGGAAAAATAGGAGAACGGGTGCAAACCGGCCAGTATCTCGACCGGATGCTAAAAGGAGTTGCTCATTCTTATGCCTTTGTAGAACGGGATGATATTACGGAAGGAATATTGCAGCGGATACAGACTTTTCAGGCTGATTTACTGGCATTGGTACCTCGTGAACACGGAATATGGGATATTCTTTTCAACAGAAGTACCACCCGTAAACTGATCTGGCAAATGCATATTCCCTTACTTGTGTTGCCAAATCATGCGTAAAATAGCTTAGTGTTCATAAGTGATTGTGAATGAGAATCTACGAAAGAAAATTAATAGCATTGAGGGCTTTTCAATTATCAGGAAAAATCTATACATTTAATCTTTGATTAGCCCTCTGGTACGGCACTGCTTTACAGCCGGTACATACTTGTTTTACAGATCAATAATTTACCTCTTCCCAAATCTTTCCAAAGCCATGACTGCTCAAAATATTGCCATGAAAATATGGTATGTTGCCGGATACATGCTGCTGGCTATCACGGTTCTCATGCTTCTGGCGATGAATACCGCTTTATAAAGGAGGTGATTCCATCCTAAATAAACACTTGTCTATTTCTTAGCCAATGCCATACCCTATTGTGTAGCTCAAACTGTATTTGGCATACATTAAATCGTTATGAATAGTTTATCTCTAATTGTCAGCATTTTGTTGTAAATCAGGATTTTATATGCATAATAATATACCGTGCCAAACTAAGATCAGGGAAATCAGACAGCAAAGGTTTTTTGTGAAAATAGTACAGAAATAAAGAAAAAAAGCGGACTTTCATCCGCTTTATAAAAAATACTCACCAAAAAATCACCCAATTAAAGTTTCCTTATCATGCCTGGCTATGGCTTTTGGGTAGAGTGAGTGAAAAAAATATCATTATTTAACATATCGTTTCCTGTTCTTTAATCATGAATGGCCAGTAAAGGAATGGTGGTGTGATAAGCCATTTCTTTGGTGTGGCTGTTACTGAAAACAGACCTCCAGAAACTCTGCTGATGATTCACCATCACTATCAGATCGGCTTTATGTGTCTTACCGAACGTAAGTATTCCCCGTTCAATATTTTCATCTTCCTGCGTATGAAAACTCACCTTATCATATCCGATGCCTGAAAATCTATGGCTGTATTCGATCTTTGCGGTTGTGCCCGTCATAAAATTATCCTCTCTCAACACATGCAGAAAGCTAATATGCGCCCCGAATAAGGTAGCCAATTCAACAGTAAGCGCTATATTAGCCGGATGTTCTCTGGTAAGGTCAGCTGCAAAAATAATATGTTTGATTGGTGCAAAAGAAGCCTGTTCCGGTACAACCAGCAATGGCCGTCTGCTGATTTCGATCACATCGGCTGTGTTTGAGCCCAGCACTATTTCTTTCAGGCCATGGGCGCCGGTAGTGCCCATTACAATCAGGTCTGCATTTTCTGTGTTGGCAACATGGGCGATTTCATCGGTAACCGGCCGGTACCCTACTTTGGTTGCATAAGCGACCAGCGAATTCGGATTTTGTTTTTTCAATTCCTGGCAAAGATTCACCAGCCGGTCCTGGTACATCATTTCTTCCCCATACGTAGAAGTAGCTGCATGCACCGAAATACCGGCATAAGGCATGGCATCCGGAACAAACGTAGAATGCACTAAAACAAGCCGGGCTTGTGTTTTATTTGCCAGCTGGTTGGCATACACAACTGCATTATTTGCACAAGCCGAAAAATCAGTAGGACATACAATCGTTTTCATACCATTAAGTTTTACAAGCTTTTCCTATGAACAACAGGTTAAAATTACTGCCTGCCTTAGCCATTATCAATTACCTTAATCATAGAAACTGATGATGTATATCATTTATTTTTCCTGGGAAAAATGCCAGATTACCTGGTTTATGAGATTTTTTGCCCACTTATTTTTGCTTCTGAGTAACAGGAATGGGTTTTGGTTGAGCAGCAGGGATGAGACTTACGTTTTGATTATAGGCTATATGGGTAATATCAAGTTGAAACCAGGTAAAATCGCCGGTTTGTAGTTGCCATGTTACAGTTGATCTGGCAGGTATCCGGATTCCTCCGAATTCTTTAAAGCTGTGTTTATCTATGGTAACCAGCCATTTTTCCAGGGTTGCTCCTGCTTTGCGGCTATAATAGCGTTGCGCTTCAAAACTTTCAACATCTCCCTGCGCTGAAAACCGGAAAATGCCCGGAGCGCTAATGCCGCCATAGCTCATGGTGGCTCTGGCAGAACTGGCATCTATGGTTTCCCAGGTGATGTACTCGCTGAGTGCCGCCGAAGGAAACCAGACCATTTCTCCCAGGTACCGCAGCATGGTACCCTGGTCAGTTTCTTTTCCATGTGCATCGGCTACCGTAATCAGCGACAGGGCTTTGATAAGCATATGTCCCTGGCCGTTTTCATACTTATCTCTGCCAGCCAGGTGAATAAAGGGGGCTGCTTTTACATCGGCAATCCATAAAAATCCGGGATTTTGTACCGTAAAATATTCTTTGGCTTCAACAGCCATCCATTTGCCCTCCGGCGTGGTTCGCATCTGTCCTTTTTGTTCCAGATATACGGTGTGAATGGTTTGTTTATCCACGATATTTGAACGGGTGAGCCATTGTTGAACAGGAGCTGGAAGCCGGGAAATGATGTCACTGGTAATGAGTTGCGCCGGATATTGTGCATGAGCAGTAAATGTATTGATTTCAGCCGTTACCATCCGGTTGAAATGCCAGGCCGAATATCCCAGGATGATGCCTATTACAATCAATCCATTGGCAATAGTGCCGGATTTTGCTTCCTGCCAGTAAAGAATGATCAGTATTTGCGATAAAACAACCGCTGTCAAAGCAAGTGCCCACCAGATTTCTTTTTTTAGGATGAAAAGCAGCGTAGCCCCTAAAAACAGCAGAAAAGCCAGAAACCATAATGTGCCTGCCAGTTTAGGTGAATCAGTCATAAAAGAGGCCCAGGATTTTAAATACACCCCTTCAATGTTAGTAAGCCGGAAAGCCTGTACAAATCCTAAAAGATGGATAAGCCCATAAGCGAGTAATAAGATGGAAAAAATAATGCGTACCATAAGTTAATTCATTGAAAGGAGTGAACAACATATAATTTCTGGCTGGATGAGCTGAATAGAAAAGACGAAAAAATAATAAATTTGAATGCGGACTAGGTGTAGGAAAAATAATAATAGGCTTTAGTTTTCTTGTGAAGGGGCAGAAGCCGCCTCAGGCAGTTTTGTTTTTGTAACAACTTGCTTTTTATTACCGGAAACAGCCTCTTGCGGTCTTTCCGGACCCAGCAGAATATCCAGGGCTTTCCATTCCGGAATGTTTTCGGCAATAATTTTAAGTATAGCTACAAATGGAAGAAACAGCACCATGCCCGAAGCGCCCCATATAATACCTCCCACAAAAAGGGCGATCAGCGAAACCAGGGTATTTACCTTGAGACGCTGGCCAATAATCCAGGGGAAAATGATATTTGCCTCCAGATACTGTACAAACATGAACCACAGAATTACCCCCACCGGATACCATATAGAATCGTAACTGAGCCAGGCAAGCGTGATAGGCAGCAAGGAGCCAATGGCAATGCCCACATAGGGAATAATGGTGAGGATAGAGGCAAGCGTACCATATAATATAGCATGTTCGATTCCCAGCACATATAATCCCAGGCTATTGAGCACAGCTACGATCAGGTAAATGAGTAACAGGCCTTTTACATAGTTATGGTAAATAGTAATGGTTTTACTCAGTACGCCAAGTGTCTGGGTATGCGATTGTACCGGAAGCAGGGCATATAGAAACTGAACCAGTAAACGCCGGTAAGACAATATTAAAGCCGCAAATAAGGGTACGATCACTATAAAAAGCAGAAAATCTGCTGTTATACCGATCGTGCCTGTAAGTAAACCGCCCAGGTTATTACCGGTGCTCATTAGCGTTTGTTCAAACCAGTTGATCTGCTGATCCAGAGAAATATGCAGGGTATCCAGCACCCATTTCTGAAATTGTTGCAACAGCAATGAAAATTTGGAAGCCATGGCAGGAACCTGTCCCTGAAGCCTGGAAAGTTGCCATCCAGCCAGAAATACCAAACTAGCTACCAGTAGCACCACTACACATAAAGACAATGCAATGGAAAGGCTCCGGGAAATACCTTTGAGTTCCAGTTTTTTACACAAGGGATATAATAAAATACTCAGCAGCCAGGCAAAGGAAAGCGGAATAAACAATGATCTTCCCCAGTAGAGCAGCAAGGCCAGTGCCAGTACAAATTCGAGGTATCGGCTATAGGTAAATTTACCGCTAAGCATGGTTGAACAGGTATATCAGGCAATTAAAAAGAAAGCCGGAAATTAAACCAGTTTTCTTTCTGGTATTTTAGGGCTGATAGCCGCTTGTACCGGTGCTTGCCATAGATACCTGGAATTTTTGTTCTTCAATAATAGCCACATCCCTGCTGCCATAATCAGAGAAGCAGGAAATGCAGATCCTATTCCCAGGGGCGCTATGCTAACCAGAAAAATGGTTGCTCCAATAACTCCGGTTTTGAATAAGATTCCTTTTAGCAGCAGAGAAATTGCAATCAATCCCTGACTTACAGCAATAAAGGATACAAATAGAGTAATGTGCGCAGCGAAGTAACCTGTAATAAAAGTTTTGTATACGGGTAAAAGGGCACCCTCCGCATACGACAGATATACTTCCGGCGTATGTATACTGGTTAATAGGTTGAACCAGCAAGCCCAGCCAAATAAAAGGGCATATAAAAACCGGCTGGCTAGTGGCCATTTCCAGCTGCAAAGGGCCAGAATTACGGCTGCCAGGTTAGAAATAATATATGCGATCAACATAGTAGGAAATGTAGTTGCTTCCTGTGATTGGTCAGTTTAGGTAGTGATAAATGGATGAAACTGGCTTAATTGAATGGATAGCCAGTCATATTCACTGTTTGTTTAGGTTGTGTATCCAGCGCCAGTAACGGGATAGTAAGCCGATGAGCATTATACTCATCGTAATGCACAGAAGTAGCTGGTGTATAGGGCAACTGGTCGGGCTGGTTGGGAACAGTAATTACCAGATCAGCCTGTACTTTCTCTGCAAAATTGCGGATTGCTTCCGGGATACATTCATGTACCACTTCATAAAAGGAGGTATGAGGATACGGGAACGCCAGGTACATATCGATGGAACTTGTATAAAACGGATGTTCGGTAACCCAGTTTCTGCCTGTATTGATCTGTAAAAAAAGGATTTCAGCCCCGGATATTCTGGCTAAGCTGGCTATAAATGCAAGCCGGTGGGTAATATTAAATTCGTGGTCAATAACCAGTACGATTTTTTTAAGAGGTTTAAATGTAACTCCTTCCGGAATGAACAAAGCCGGACATTTGGCCTGGGTAATCAGGTTACTCACCAACTGGTTATATACATCATTATACCCGAATTCTTTGTCAACGCCGGTGGTAATTAAGTCTGCCTGCTCCATCCTGGCCGCATGAGCAATACCAGAGATATGCTGAATCTGATTTTCCGGATCAATCTGATAGGAGTATTCTATATCTGCTCTTTGTGCATCAGCTGCATGTATAGTACCCAGCCCAGCCATTTGCACCTGTTGTGGATGGGTGAACAAGCTGGTTACCGATTGTTTATACATGAACGCTAATTCTGACTGCATAGCCTCGCAAAAAGTAGTAGCATAGGTAACAGCATTTGCAGCCGCCTGGCTGGAATCTGTTGTACAAATCGTCGTTTTCATAGTGGGTAGGGATAGAGATTAAAAAATGAATAAGTACTACATAAAAATTTAAATACGCATAAGCTTTGTAAGGAGTATTCTATGCGCTCAGCATCTATTGCATACTAACTAACAGCTAAATTCCTCCAAATTATTCATCCCTGAAATGAAGCTCGTCATCTCCTTTTATGATATTTATCATACCGGCGTGTACTTACCAGTTACTTCATTTTCAGGTGATAAAAATCATAAATCAAGGCGTTGAATATCATTTATTCAGGACCGTATTAGTGCAAATTTTGGGTATAGGCTCCAACCCTGGAAACCAGGGATGCTTGTTTCTGAAACCCTAACCACTAAACTATGAAAGCGCTCCTCACCTTTGTTTTGCTGGCCACCTTCCTGTATGCTTCTGCCCAGTCTGAAAACAGCAACAATATTGAAAGTATGGTAAAACCTTATCTGGCCGGAAAGAACCATACAATAGCCATAGGGTAATTACTGATAAAGGTCAGAAACGGGTGATCTATGTAGGGAGCAGGGCAGATGACAAAGGAAACCCGATAACAAACCCTTTGTTTGAGATCGGCGAACTGAGTAGTTTATTTACCACTACCTTACTGGCCCGGATGGCTATACTGGGTGAAGTAAATTTAGAAACTCCGGTTCAGGAGCTTTTGCCCGGACAACATTTGCCTGTGTACCAGAAACTGGAGTGTGAACCCATCGGTTCCGGCTATTCTTTATATGCCTGCGATCCGCTTGCCAACGACCAGGTAATTTCAATGGTACTTTGTAACCTGGCTACCCATTCAGCAGGATTTCCTAAAAATCCATCCAATCTCAAAACATGGCTTCACCCCAAAAATCCTTATGCCAGATATACCACGTCACACTTGTATCGCTATCTCAACAATCATCCCATTAGCTTTACAAGCGGATTCACTTATCAGTATTCCCACATAGGTATGGCATTGTTAGGCCATAGTTTGTCTGTAAAATCGGGTTTGCCTTACAGCGATCTGTTGCAGGAGAAAGTGCTGATCCCCTTATCATTATCAGATACCAGAATTACAGTATCTGCCGCACAGCAAAGCCGCTTGTTACCCGGATATACGGCCAAAGGCAAACTTACCCCTCACTGGGATTTTGATGTATTAGCCCCTTCAGCAGGCATGCAGTCTAGCATTGAAGATATGCTGCAGTTTTTATCCGTACAGATGGGCCAGAGCCACAGAGAATGGCTGCCGGTAGTTAAACTTGCCCAGAACCCAAGGGAAGTGATCAGGCAGAAAGACCTGGCTGGAAGTACAGTAGGATTAGGCTGGCTGACTACTAAAGTTCCTGGCATTGGCGGGGAAGAAGTGACCTGGATGGAAGGCCAGACAGGCGGATTTTCTTCCTATATAGGTTTATTAAACGGACAAAGTATAGGTGTAGTCATTCTCTCTAACCATGCCCGGCCAGTATCTGATCTGGGTATACAAGTATTAAAAACACTGGATCAGGAAGCAAAAGAAGCACAAAGTATTCCTGCTGCTATCAGGTAAGGGAATGTATGTATCAAGTTTTAGGAATCATCTATACGTTTGTATAAAATGGATGTGCTAAGCAGCGGCTCCGGACTATTCCTGGCAAAAAGGCTATACGTTTTTCGAGATCCCTTTAGAAGATTGAGGGTTTAATGCAACTACCTTTACTTAACCTCCTTGATACATAATACTTGTGTCTTCTTATTTATTTTTATAAATTAAAGCCGCGTTCCGGTATGATTTTGATCATGCATTTCCTTGCTCTTCATCATTGAAAAGGCTTATCTCCCTTTCTACCTTTAGGTACTAATTTTTTTACATCCAGATCCAACCATAAATTTGTTTGTTATGAAAACGATACTTATTCCTACCGATTTTTCCACGCATTCCCTCAATGCCATTGATTATGCAGCCTCACTGGCCGAAAAAATGCCTGTAAAACTTATTTTGCTGCATATGTATCATGTGCCGGTAGTATATACTGAAGTGCCGGTGGTAGCGATTACCGATCAGGATTTTGAGGCCGAAGCTGATGTAGAATTAAAGCGTCAGGTAGAACACATTCAAAGCTCTGGCAAGGTAAAAGATGTATCCTATATCAACAGAGAAGGCTTGCTGGTAGATACGATCAGTGATATTGCAGCCGAAAATAAAGTAGACCTGATTGTGATGGGTACGCAGGGAGCCAGTGGTCTGGAGAAAATGCTGATTGGAAGTTATACAGCTGCTATCCTGGATGAAACACAATGTCCTGTTCTGATTGTACCGGCGGGTGTTTCTTTTAAAGGAATTAAGAAAATTATGTATGCAACCGATTTTCAATTCAATGATTTTACTGCCATTAACCAGGTAGCGGATATTGCCCGTTTTTATGATGCCGAAATCGTAGTTACGCATATTTCTACGGCTCCTGCCAAAGAAGAGGCAACCATGGACTGGTTTATGGAAATTGCCGAAGCCAATATTAGTTATCCGAATGTTACTTTCCGTTCCTTTGCCGGGGCCGATGTTTCCGGCCAGCTCACTGGTCTGGTAAAAGGCATGAACGTAGACCTGTTATGTATGTCTACAGTCCGGAGAACCTTTTTTGAGAAATTATATAAAAGCAGCCTGACAAAAAAGATGGTATACCAGGCTGAAATTCCGATACTGGCTTTTCATGTAAAAGAACCAAACAGATTGTAATCTTTTCATGGGTTGCCAACAATTTTATTGCTGTAAACTGGTAATCAAAAAGGTATAGGGTGTTAGGCTCTATGCCTTTTTTGTTTACCAATATTTTATCGTAAAAAAACCAGCAGGCTTTAGTGCTTGTACCAAAACCTGCTGACTGTATTATTGTGAATGAAGCACTATTGCACTGGATTATATCCCTGAATTCAGGGCAGCATCTTCTTCATAAGCGATCCAGCTATCTTTGCTCAGATACGCCTGGTTTAGTTTATCTTCGGCCGCATTCATGTTTTCAATGCCTTTGATCATTGCATCGGGGTTGAAGGAAATGCTGTCGATTCCCTGCCCGATCAAAAACTGGGCAAAGTCAGGAAAATCACTGGGAGCCTGCCCGCAAAGACCTATCTTTACGCCGCTTTCCTTGGCTGCCTTGATCACCATTCTCATCATTTCTTTGGTAGCCGGATCTTTTTCGTTAAACAGGTCACTTACCGTGGAAGAATCCCGGTCGATGCCAAGGGTAAGCTGGGTGAGGTCGTTGGAGCCGATAGAAAATCCGTCAAATACTTTGGCAAATTCTCTGGCCAGAATTACATTGCTTGGAATTTCAGCCATCACATATACTTCCAGTGCATTTTGCCCCCGTTTTAGCCCGTATTGTTCCATAATGGCCAGCACCTTTTTCCCTTCTTCTATGCTCCGGCAGAAAGGAATCATGAGTTTTACATTGGTAAATCCCATTTCCTCACGCACCCTTTTCATTGCTTTGCATTCCAGGCCGAATCCTTCTTTATAGCGTTCGTTATAGTACCTGGAAGCACCTCTGAAACCAAGCATCGGATTTTCTTCTCTAGGTTCAAAATCTCTGCCGCCAATCAGGTTGGCATATTCATTGGTTTTAAAATCGCTCATGCGTACAATTACTTCCTTGGGATAAAATGCAGCCGCAATGGTACCCACCGCCTGCGCCAGGGTTTCTACAAAATATTCTTCCTTATTTGTGTGGTGATGGGTCAGTTTTTCGATCTCTGCTTTCACAGGTTCATCTTTCAGACTATCGAATTTAACCAAAGCCATCGGGTGAATCCGGATGCTGTTGTTGATAATAAATTCCAGGCGCATGAGTCCGACACCGGCATTGGGATAAAAACTCAAATCAAAAGCTTTATCGGGATCGCCAATGATTAACATAGGTTTTGTGTGCGGCAGGGTTACATGGCTGACATCTACTGCTTTTTCTTCCCAGTTCAATTTACCATCATACACATATCCATTTTGCCCGTCGGTGCACGAAACGGTTACATAACTTCCGTCTTTAATGGCCGTAGTGGCATTTCCGGTACCTACAATGGCAACAGCCCCCAGTTCTCTGGCTACGATGGCTGCATGGCTGGTGCGTCCGCCTTTATTGGTGATAATGGCCGAAACTTTTTTCAGGATAGGGTCCCAGTCTGGGTTGGTGATATCGGTAACTAAAATTTCTCCTGGTTGCAATAAGTGGGCATCTTTGGGAGAATTCAAAATTCTGGCAATGCCGCCGGTGATCCGTTTTCCGATGCCTTTACCTGAGGTAAGTACCTGGCCTTTTTCCTTCAGCGAATATTCTGTGAACTGCAGGGTTCTGGATTTGCGGCTGTATACTGTTTCCGGACGGGCTTGTACAATGAACATTTCATTCGTTTCTCCATCTTTTGCCCATTCAATATCCATAGGCTGGCCATAATGTTCCTCAATCGCAAGGCTCCAGCTTGCCAGCCGGCTGATTTCCTCGTCACTAAGTACATATTGTTCCCTGCGAGACAGAGGGGTATCTACATTTATGACCGGCGTTTCCGCCTGTTCCGGTGCATAAATCATCGTCTGGGCTTTAGAACCCATTTTTTTACTCAGAATGGCTTTTTTGCCTGCTTGTAAGGTAGGTTTAAATACATAAAACTCATCCGGATTTACAGCACCCTGTACTACATTTTCACCCAGTCCCCAGCTGCCGGTAATTAATACCACATTTGTAAAGCCGGTTTCCGGATCAAGTGTAAAGCACACCCCGGCACTTCCCATATCCGACCTGACCATTTTCTGTATGCCTACTGATAGATATACTTTCAGATGGTCGAAGCCGTGATGATGGCGGTATTTGATGGCCCGGTCTGTAAATAAGGACGCATAACAACGCAAACAGGCTTTGAGCAATTCTTCTTCTCCGGATATGTTCAGATAGGATTCATGTTGTCCGGCAAAACTGGCGGTAGGCAAATCTTCAGCGGTAGCACTGCTGCGGACAGCTACCTGTATTGGAGCATTGTATTTCTGGCAAAGTTCCTGATAAGCACTGCGGATGGCAGAAGCTATCTTTTCGGGAAGTGTGGCTTGCAGCATACGTTTGCGGATCGTAGCTCCTACTTGAGCCAGGTTAGAAAAATTTTCGGTATCCAGGGCAGATAAGGCAAAAGCAATATTATCAGTCAGTGCATTTTCCTGTAAAAAAAGTTGAAAAGCTTCGGCAGTAGTGGCAAGTCCGTCTGGTACATGAATCTGACTGGCAGACAGGGTGCGGTACATTTCGCCAAGGGAGGCATTTTTGCCGCCAACCTGAGGCAGGTTTTGTAGACTGATATTCTCAAAGGAAAGGGTGAATGGTTTCATATCGTTGTGTTTAGAGGTGAAAAAATAAATAGTAAAACCGGGATCGGTAGGCTGAGAGAAAATCCATGTCAGCCCTTTGGTATTTCTGTTCAATATAGGTCTGGAAAGCGTTTTAATCCATGGAATCAATCATATGTATGCATGATTTTGATCATCGGAAAACAATGCATACAAGCTACTTTTGAATGGACAAAGAGTGGCTTTCAGCGTTATTCTATGCAAGCCAGTCCGGAAGAGAATAGTCAATTTAATCCATCAGATCATGAACACAATGTATAAAACCCATACAGAACCGGCTCACCTCAGAATAGGACATCCGGCTCCGCCATTTGAGGTAGATTCTACCCTGGGTCCTGTAAAACTCAGCGATTATGCAGGCAAATGGCTCGTGTTATTTTCGTATCCCGCAGATTTTACGCCGGTATGTACCAGTGAAGTAATTTCGTTTGCCGGAATTCAGCCTGTATTGAAGGAACTCAACTGTGAACTGCTTGGCGTGAGTGTAGATAGTGTATATGAACATAGAAACTGGCTGAAACACATCGAAGAATCCAGTGGTGTTTCTGTGGATTTTCCCATTATTGCCGACCTGAATCTGGAAGTCGCAGGTAAATATGCTTTACTGGCCAACGAAAATGCAGAGGAAGCCCTGCGTTCCCTGTTTGTAATTGACCCAATGCAGCGCATCCGGGCTATCATTCAGTATCCGGCCTCCACTGGGCGTAACATCGACGAAGTGATCAGGCTGGTGAAAGCACTACAGGTAGCAGATACCGGCGTAATTACTCCGGCCGGATGGCAGCCAGGCGAAGCGGTGATTAATCCTGGGGGATATAGGGTGAAAAAATAAGCCTCCTCAGCAGGATAATTAATTCCGTCGATTGACTTCCGTGATGAAGCAAACAACCTGATAACGAAAAATATACAACCAACAACGAAGTATTGCTTTGTACTTTATGGAAAGTTTTCAATGGAAACATCCGTATCAATTTGATCCCGCTTTCAGCAAACGGGTTGCCTATTTTTCTATGGAATTTGCCATTCACCAGCCGCTGAAAACCTATGCAGGCGGTTTAGGCTTTCTGGCAGGTTCTCATATGCGCAGTGCCTATGCGTTGCGGCAGAATATGGTAGGCATCAGTATTCTGTGGAAATATGGGTATTATGATCAGATACGCAAAGGCGACCAGACCATGAATGTGTTGTTTCAGGAAAAAGTATATGGCTTTTTACAGAAAACCAATATCCGCTTTACCATCCAGGTGAATCATTCCCAGGTACAGGTAACAGCCTATTACCTGCCGCCGGAAGTATTTGGAACTGCGCCTATTTTTTTTCTCTCTACCGATCTTCCCGAAAATGATTACCTGGCCCAAACCATCAGCCATATGTTATATGATGCGAATATGGAGGCGAAAATTGCAGCAGGTATTTTATTAGGAGTAGGAGGAGCCAGGCTGCTGGAAATACTGGGATACGAACCGGATATATATCACCTGAATGAAGCACATGCATTACCCCTGGCCTTTTATCTGTATCACCGTTTTAAAAAACTGGAAGAGGTAAAGAAACGGCTTGTATTTACCACACATACGCCCGAAGAAGCCGGTAACCAGAAAACGGATATCTTCTTGCTGGAACGGATGAGCTATTTTTATCACCTGCCTCTGGCTGAAGTGAAACAACTCACCGGACATTCCGGAGACATATTTAACCATACACAGGCTGCCTTACATGTTGCAAAAATCTGTAATGGCGTTTCCGACATGCACGGAGAAGTAAGCCGGCAGATGTGGAAATTTACTAAAGGTATTTGTCCCATCATCCATATTACCAATGCGCAAAACGCTGCCTACTGGGCTGATAAAGGATTATACGAGGCTTTGGAAAATGATGATGATGAAGCACTGGTGCGCCGGAAAAAAGAGCTGAAAAAAATACTATTTGAAGAAGTAGCCGATCAGACTGGCGAAATTTATGATGAAAACATCTGTACGATTGTCTGGGCGAGGCGGTTTGCCGGATACAAACGGGCTGATTTGCTACTGCAGGATTTTGACCGTTTTCATGCCTTTATCACCAATCAGGACATGCCTGTACAACTCATCTGGGCTGGAAAACCATATCCCATGGATTATCCGGCTATTTCCACCTTTGACCGCATCGTGCATATTACTAAAAAGTATTCCAATTGCGCTATCCTGTCAGGCTATGAAATGAAACTTTCCAGAATGCTCAAGCAGGGAGCTGATATATGGCTCAACACACCCAGGCTTACCCATGAAGCTTCTGGTACCAGCGGCATGACAGCCGCCATGAATGGAGCCATTAATATGTCAACGCAGGATGGCTGGATTCCTGAATTTGCAAAGCACCTGCATAATAGTTTTGTTCTGCCTGCGGCTGATACCAGGCTGCCGGTTCATGAGCAGGATGCCATAGATAATAAAAATCTGATGCAGCGTCTGGAGCAGGAGATTGTGCCTATGTATTACAGGCAAGGTAAGCAATGGCTGGAGATACAAAAAAACAGCATGCGGGAAATATTGCCCAGCTTTGATTCCGACCGGATGGCAAAAGAATATTACGAAAAAGTATACACCTACGAAGCTTCTTCTGTTTTTTAAACTATAAACCATCTTTTAAATTTTTTACTCATGAAAACGCTCCTTGTTCCCACCGATTATTCCCCCAATGCCAATGTAGCCCTTGAATATGCGGCTGAAATGGCCAGGTTTCTCAAAGCCCGTATTGTGCTGTATCATGCCTATTATATAGCTGAAATTTCTTCAGAAGCTACTATCGGATTGCCCACAGAGGAAGAACAGATTCAGGAAAATACGGCCAAACTGGAAGCCATGTGCCGGGTGATTTCCAATACGTATCAGGTGCTTACTGCTTATGCTACCGGGCCTCTGCCTTTGCAGGAACGGCTGCCGGAACTGATGAAACAATGGCGGGCAGATCTGATTGTAATGGGCATGCCATTCCTGAGCAACGTAGACAGACGCATTTTTGGAAGTACCACTACCAGTGTGATCTGGCAGGCCCAATATCCGGTGCTGGTTGTTCCTCAGGATGCTACCTTTGAAGGGATCAAGGAGATCATGTTTGCCTGTGATTATCATTCTTTATCTCCGGATAATACCTTAGCGTTATTGAAAGACCTGGCTAAAACATTTCAATCGCATGTAAGTATATTGCATGTGGAACAGGAACAAACAAGGGAAGCAAAAGATGAATCAGAAGTGAAAAAACTTCCCAGCCTGGAATCCCTGTTACAAGGAGTAAGCCATGATTATTTGTTCATTGAAGCGGAGGATGCTATGAAAGGAATAGAAACTGGTGTAGACGATTTCCATGCAGACCTGCTGGTAATGGTTCCGCAGGAACATGGATTCTGGGACCTGGTGGCCAATCGCAGTACGACCAGAAAAATGGCGTTTCGTACCCACGTTCCTTTACTAACCTTACCCAACCCAGTACCTCAGCTGGCACATAGGTAGGTTATAAATCCATTAAATTTAACAATAGTACGAAAGGATTTTAAAGGAAAGTTATAGTAAAGAAAGAGGTAAAAGAGTAGGTTAGAGTTGCGAAACAAACCCAAAACTTTTACCTCATGAGCATCGAAACACTCACTAGAACAATAATGGGCAAAATGCATGGAATAGGCAAATGGCAAACAGACTTTTTCCTAGAATTAATCTTGCTCTGGTTGCGGTTGCGGGGCAGGTATAACTTTGAGAACCTATGCAGACAAGGCAAGTTCAGTGCCTTTACTTATCGAAAATGGTTTAGTAAAGACTTTGATTTTACCACCTTTAACCACTTACTCATTAGTGGCTATACAGGCAAAGAACGCATCGTTGCCTTTGATCCCAGTTTTATTGCAAAGTCAGGTAAACATACCTATGGAATAGGCTATTTCTGGTCAGGTTGTGCCCAAGCCATGAAAAAAGGTTTAGAAATCGCAGGTGTAGCAGCAGTAGATGTGTTGAATCATACCGCCTTTCATTATCAGGCTACTCAGACAGCATTAACAGAGGGAGAGTCATTGCTCTCTTACTATGGCAAACTCATTAGTGGGCAAGCCACTCAACTGCTCAAGTTATCACCTTATCTGGTGGTGGATGCCTATTTTTCCAAGTATAGTTTTATAGAAAAGGTTATTAGCTCAGGCTTGCAGGTCATTACCCGTCTGAGAGATGATGCGGTCTTATTGTATCCCTACCTAGGCCCTAGAAGAGAAGGTAGAGGCAGACCCACCAAGTATGCAGGCAAACTACAGGTAAAACAACTGGATTTGCAATATTTTAAGCCCTGCCTGAAGGAAGAAGATTTTACCTGCTTTCAAGCTTTACTCTATAGTAAAGCCTTAAAACGATTACTCAATATTGTTATCGTTCATACCTATAAAGCAGATGGAAGCATCAAGAGTTGTAAAATCTTTGCCTCCACTGATATTGCCCTGTCTGGAAGTGGCCTATGGCTATATTACCATTTACGTTTTCAGATTGAGTTCTTATACCGGGATGCTAAACAGTTCCTTAGCCTTACTCATTGTCAAAGCCGTTGTAAAGACAGGCTTCATTTTGGGTTTAATTTTTCTCTAACCCTTATCTCTTTAGTCAAGGTTGTCCATTGGCTCACTCAATCTGCAGAGCAAAGAAGGGCCTTTTCTTTGCAAGACCTTAAAACCCACTATACCAACCAGTTCTTGCTTGAACGTTTTTTTGTTGCATTCGGTATTTGCCCCCAAACAGCTAAAAATAACCCTGAATATGAAACATTGCTCAACTTTGCTAAAATTGCTGCTTAACTGTTTTTATACTCTTTCGTACCATTGATTTAATAAATCAGAATTAAAATTTGTGTTAAACCCAGACGCTATACCGGATCAGGAATTTACAGAGAAGATGATTGCTTTTCTGCAAATTCCTGACTCTTATCAGCATACCCCCTCAACAGTAGAGATCAGGCAGACACATGCTTCTATACTGGCCATTGCGCCACCTTATGTGTATAAGGTAAAAAAGCATGTAAACCTGGGATTTATGGATTTTACAAGCCTGGAATCGAGAAAAACCAACGCAGAACGGGAAATACATCTCAATAGCCGCTTATGTCCTTCATTGTACCTGGGCGTGATACCAATCACCAGTAAGGAAGGAAAGCTCAGTTTTAATGGAGGCGGCACTATTGTAGACTATGCCTTACAAATGTATCAGCTGGAAGATGGCTATTTTCTAGATCAACTGCTTGAGAAAGGGCAGGTAGATACAGCCATAATAGAATCTATTGTTGCAAAACTGGCCGGTTTTTATTTTACCCAACATCGGACCGACGCTTTACAGGAATATGGCAGCCTGGCAAATATACGTGCCAATGTGCTGGATAATCTGAAAGGAATAGAAGCGTATGCCACCGATGCAACCAGAAAAGCAGTTTTGTCTATCCTCCATTCGTATGTCAATACATTCGTGGCAGGACAGACTGCGCTGTTTGAAAAGCGTATGCTAGAGCATAGAATTAAAGATTGCCATGGAGATCTGCATCTGGATCACATTCATGTAAAAGAGGACAGTATTTGCATTTACGACTGTATCGAGTTTAACGATCATTTCCGGTATAGTGATGTAGCCGCTGACATTGCTTTTCTGGCGATGGACCTGGATTTTCACCACCGTCCGGATCTGGCTGGTTATGTGAGTTCACGTATGGCAGAGTTGCTGAAAGATCCGGATATGGAAATACTCATGGATTTTTACAAATGTTACCGGGCTTGTGTCCGGGCAAAAGTAGCAGGCATTCAGTCTGCTGAAGCAAAAGTAAGTGATGAGGAAAAGCGCAAGAGCCTTTATCAGGCAAATCAATATCTACAACTTGCCTTACGGTATGCCGTGGTGGGATCGGCACCCATGGTGCTTATTGTTTGTGGGAGAGTAGGTACTGGCAAAAGTACGTTAGCCAAAAAAATGGCCGAAAGTATGAGCCTATTTTATATCGGAAGTGATGCGGTTCGTAAACAACAGGCAGGCTTACCTTTATATTCCCGCACCAGTCCTGAAAAGCGCAATGCCTTGTATGAACAGGAAGTCTCAAAGTCGGTATACCATACACTCCTGCAAACGGCTCTGGAAAAAGTGCAGCACAATCAGAGTCTGGTGCTGGATGCCACCTTCAGCCATCAAGCCTACCGGCAGCCGTTTATAGAAGCCTTTGCGAAACACCAGATTCAATACCTGTTCCTCGAAATGCAGGCAACAGATGAGACCATCAAACAACGCCTGATACAAAGAGAAAACAGCAGGCAGGAAGTGTCGGATGCCAGACTGGAAGACTTTGAAAGATTAAGCCAGTCATATCAGCCGCTCACAGAAGTGTCAGCCCCTCATCGCATCCAGGTAAATGCCGGCCGGGATGCTGATCACCTGTTGAATGAAGCCTGTGAAGGGATGATAAAATCACGTACATAAACGAAAAAGGCGCCTGCCTGTAGGTTCGTTTATCTTGTTCAGTCCTTTTGGCAGATAATTGCCGGTGTATCCCTGCGCTTGCCCGGAAATTCTTACAAGCTTTCTGAATTTATTGCTGTGAATGTTTTCTATGTATTTTACAATTTGTTATGTATTAGCATGTAACTATTGCCATATCCTGCCTGTTTTGTCTAATTACATTCAATAGTATTTTTATAAAATCAACACAGATATTACATGCCCTGTTTATGAAAACGAAAAATGACTAATATCATGTTTTTGCCACAGGTAATTGTTTTATTTTAAGCATTTTATGCATTTACTAACTTAATGATACATGGCATCACTTGAATCTGATCTGCAAAGACTTTCCCTGGTTGTAGAAGGAATGCACGCAGGCATATGGGATTGGGACCTGAGCAATGAAAAACAATGGTGGTCTCCTGCTTTTTATGAACTAACCGGATACACCCCTGGAGAGTTTGCGCCTACTTTTAATACTTTTAAGCAGCAACTGCTGCACCCCGATGACCGGCATATGATGGAAACTGCTATAGCTGATCATTTGCAAAACAGGAATTTATACCGGCTGGAAATACGTATCCGCCTTAAGAATGGAGCGTACCAGTGGTTTGAAATATCGGGCAAAGCGCAATTTAATGCTGACGGCAAACCAGTGCGCATGTGTGGCGCTATCATAGATATTTCTGATAAAAAACAGCTGCAATTACAGTTAAAGCAGCAAAATGAATGGCTGGAAGAGGTATGTACCATGACGAAATGCGGCGGATGGGAAGCAGACTTTTCGACCCAGTCTTTTATGTGGTCGAAGCAGGTATATGATATTTGCGAAATGCCTACCGGCTACAAACCTACACTGGCCGATGCTGTTTCATTGTACACCCCAGCGTCAGCAGCTAAACTTAACCAATGCATAGAAGTTGCCATACATTCAGGAAAACCCTGGGATGAGGAATTACAACTGGTCACCGGTAAAAACAATACCCTCTGGATTCGTGTCCTGGGAAAAGCTGTACACGATCAGTCTGGGAAGGTAACCGGACTAAAAGGAGTAATACAAGATATTACGGCTAAGAAAAAGGTTGAAGAAACTTTGTGGGAAAGTGAAACCAGGTGGAAATATGGCCTGGAAAGTACAGAAGATGGATTGTGGGACTGGAATGCCACTACCCATGAAGTTTATTATTCTTCTCACTGGAAAAAGATGCTGGGCTATAAGGAAGAGGAAATTGGAACTTCTATAACTGAATGGGAAAAGCGCGTACATCCGGATGATGTTGCTAAATGTTATGCGGATATGCAGGCTTACATGCGGAAAGAAAAGCCGCTATATATGAATGAACACCGGGTGCTATGTAAGGATGGCACTTATAAGTGGATTCTGGACCGGGGTAAAGTAATTGACTGGGATGCCGCAGGAAACCCTTTGCGTATCATTGGTACACATTCAGATATAACAAGCCGGAAACAGGCTGAAGCTGTCATAAAGGAAAGTGAAGAAAAATTTCACAATCTGTTTTCCCTTTCTCCGATCGGCATGGTATTAACCGACCTGGAAACAGGAAAATTTATTGAAATGAACCGTTCTTTTCTCGAAAGTACCGGATATGGACAAGATGAATTGCAGGCGCTTTCTTTTTCACAGATCACACCACCGGAATATGCTTATCTGGACATTGAGCAGATAAACAGGCTGAAAGCAGGCGTGTCTTTTGGGCCTTTTGAGAAAGAATATATCCGGAAAGATGGTTCCAGGATGCAGGTTATATTAAATGGATTGCCTGTAATCAATGAAGAAGGCAGAAAGCAGGCATGGTCTTTTATACAGGATATTTCACAGCGGAAAGCCAAGGAGCAGGAAATACAATCGTTGAATGAGCAGCTTACCGAATCCAATGCCCAGAAAGATAAGCTGATGGCTTTGCTTGCACACGACCTGCGGAGTCCGATGGCTACCATTGATGGACTATTATGGGTGATCATCCGGGAACTGAATGGCCATCTTTCCCAGGAATTATTATCTATGTTAACCACCACCAAGGAGCGGGTAAATAATACCAGTACCCTGATAGATGAACTGCTCTACTGGTCGCTTTCCCAGGCTGACCGGATCACACTCAATCCGGTGAAGCTTTCTCTGGCAGAAGTAGCAGACAGTGTAATTACTAATTTACAACCACAAGCCCTGTCGAAAGGAATCACATTTATTAATCAGTTGCCTGCAAATTTTACACTCAAGGCAGATCCTCAGATGTTACAACTGATTTTGCGTAACCTGATTGCCAATGCGATCAAATTTTCACATTCAGGAAGCCAGATTCTGATTACAGCTACTTCGCAGGCTATGATGGCAAAAGTAGGGGTCAGGGATTATGGGGTAGGCATAGAGGCTGAAAATCAGAAAAAACTACTCAACCGCAATATCAATTTTACAACGCCCGGAACCAAAGGCGAAAGGGGTACCGGCCTTGGTTTGAATCTTTGCCTGGATCTGGCGGAAAAACATGGGGGGAAATTAATCCTGGAAAGTGAGCTTCACAAAGGAAGTACTTTTACACTGATCTTACCGCAGGAAGAGTGAGTGAGTGAGACTTCTTAAGAGTGTATTAACCATTTAATGGGTATCTGTATTACTTCTTTGAACTTTCAACCCATCTACTCTTTAACTCTATTCACCAATTCCTTTCAACAGAATGCCTACCAGATAGGCCAGAACAGCCGCTCCTCCGCCAAGCAACAGGGTTTCCAGTCCGGACGAATACCAGGTTTTTCCAACAAAACGGCTTTTAACAGAACCTATCCCGAAAAAAGCAAAGCCAGTGAGAATGCTGCTCCATACGAATGGCTGACGGAAATTCTCGCCAAAGCCCCAGTTCCATAGGAAAGGAAATACCGGAATAATGCCTATCAGTACAAAAGCAATAAATGTAGCCAGGGCTGCTTTCCAGGCAGTAGCGCCATACAACGAAAGATTGTGTTCCTCTTGTAACATGGTATTCGTCCATAAAGAAGGATTAGCCGTAATAATATCTACTGCTTTTTCCAGATGCTCTCCTGTAAATCCTTTTCCAGCAAAAATCTGCCGGATTTCTTCCTTTTCCCCTTCCGGATACAGCCTGATCTGCCTGAGTTCTTCTGCCCTTGTTTTTTCGAGTAACTCATTCTCCGTACGGGTACCCAGGTAATTACTGACTGCCATACTAAACCCGTCAGCCAATAAATTGGCAAGTCCCATAATAATGATAATAGAAGGTGATAACTGGGCACCGGCCACACCAGATACCACTGCAAAGGTAGTAACGGTGCCATCTACCGCTCCATACACCAGATCTTTCAGATAACTATGGGCTGCATTATTTTGCAGCCGTTTACGGATACTTTCCTGCGTGTGGGCAGCTTCGATGATAGTTCTTTGCTGAGCATCTGATAAATTTTCTTCTGGCATGGGCTGCAGATATAGTATGCGTGAACGGTGAAGGAACGGATAAGAAAGTAGTATAATGAGACAAAAAATCACGAATCCAAACCTATATTATTCAGAATTTTCGCTGAGGAAGATCGGTGATCATTGGAGTGTAGAGGTAACAGTAATTATTCTCGTCTTTCATACAGTTGATTTAAAGCTGCCTTTTAGGTAATAATTTTAGTATAAAAAAGGTTATTACGACGACCACAGCTGGTACTATTGCAATGAGCGTATTTATTTTATTCATATTTTCAAAATAAGGCAGCTTTGCTGTGTAAGACCATGTTATAATTAGAGCTACACTGTATATGCTTGTTAAAATCAACTTTCTTTTAATATCGTTTTTACTTGTGACAAGCAAAATAATGAAGAGAAAGATGGAAATAATCTGGATGAAAACTGTAGATAAAACCTCCTCCCCGTGGGCAAAAGCACTGAGAGGAAGTAAAAGTGAGACACCTAAAAACCTCCATTTCAATCTCTTCATTTCATATCTCAATTAACTGATTTTATACATTCCCCTTTTTTAATTCCTTCACCGCATAATCGGCAGCACGGGCAGTAAGTGCCATATAAGTTAGGGAGGGATTCTGGGTAGAAGTAGAGGTCATGCAGGCGCCATCAGTCACAAACACATTCTTACAAAGGTGCAACTGGTTCCATTCATTCAGCAGGGAAGTCTTAGGGTCTTTGCCCATGCGTACACCACCCATTTCGTGAATATCAAGGCCAGGCGCTTGTTTGCTGTCGGTAGAGGTAATATTGGTAAATCCTGCCCTGGCAAACATATCTGAAAGTTGCTCGATATAATCCCTGGTCATTTGCTCATCATTCTCATCATAGTCAACCTTTACTTTGAGCAGCGGTATACCCCAGGCATCTTTCTGGCTCTTGTCCAGACTCACCAGGTTGGTTTCTTTGGGAATGGTTTCTCCCATCATGTGGCTACCCACACGCCAGGTACCCAGGGTAGGATGCAATAAATTTTCTTTCAGACTGGCACCAATCCCGTCTCTTTTCTGGTCATTACCTCTGGAGGCACTCAATCCGGCCGCATAGCCTCTCAGAAAACCCGTTTCCTGTTTGAATACATTCCGGAAACGGGGAATATATCCGCCTGTCGGACGGCGGCCATCGGTAGTTTTATCCGCAAATCCATCATATTCGGCAGAAACCCTGGCCCGGTAATTATGAAAGGCTACAAACTTACCCAGCAAGCCATTGTCGTTGCCCAATCCATTGGGGAAACGCTTAGATGTGGAATTGAGCAGGATCAGATTGGTATTCAGGGCAGCCGCATTTACAAAAATGATGCGGGCATAATATTCGGTCAACTGTTTGGTATGAGCATCTATTACCCGTACTCCTTTGGCTTTGCCTTTTTTCTCATCAAAAATAACCGAATGTACTACCGAATCCGGACGTAGCGTGAGTTTGCCGGTTTTGGCTGCCCAGGGCAAGGTAGAAGAATTGCTACTGAAATACCCACCAAACGGACAACCTCTCTGGCACAATACCCGGTTCTGGCATTTTCCACGGCCTTGGGCAATGTGTACTGGCTGAGGTTCGGTAATATGGGCACATCTGGCAATTATCACATGGCGGTCTTTGTATTGGCTGGATACCGTTTCTTTGAAGTAATTCTCCACACAGGACAGTTCAAACGGGGGCAGAAATTCTCCATCCGGCAGCGTTGCCAACCCATCTTTGTTTCCGGAAATACCGGCAAATTTCTCGACATAACTATACCAGGGAGCCACATCTTTGTAGCGGATGGGCCAGTCTACGGCAAACCCATCTCTTGCCGGACCTTCAAAATCGAAATCACTCCAACGCTGTGTATGACGGGCCCACAACAAGGATTTGCCGCCTACCTGGTATCCACGAATCCAGTCAAAAGGCTTTTCCTGTACATAAGGATGTTCTTTGTCTTTTACAAAAAAATGCTGCGCATCTTCCCGGAAAGCATAACATTTTCCTACAATCGGGTTTTCCTTCATCACTTCCAGCGGTATTTGTCCCCGGTGTTCAAATTCCCAGGGATTCATATTGGTAGTTGGGTAGCCGGAAATATGTTGTACATCCCGCCCTCTTTCTAATACCAGGGTTTTTAATCCTTTTTCGGTTAACTCTTTAGCTGCCCAGCCTCCGCTAATGCCAGAGCCGATCACTATTGCATCGAAGGTTTGTGCTTGTATAGATTGTGTATTCAGATTTGCCATGAATGCTTAATAATTTATTGCTACTAAACTGTTGCTGATAAACAGCTTGTATGGGTTGTATGAATCTTTTTCAGCCAGGAAAAATACCTGTGGACTGCCGACTATGATCTGTGGACTAAATATTAATTATTAACCGGAACGCAGCCATGATACCTGGCCGGAATCAGTTCATATTTTAACAGGTTCTTCATCACATACTCAGAATTGAGATATCCCTGAATGGTCAGGTTTTTCAGCAAAGAAAATGCAGACGAACGGTCTTCTTTTTGCTCTTTATTTTCCTTGTCTAGCACTGCAAGGACTTGTGTACGCTGAGCCTGCGTACAAGCTGTAAAACCACTGCTCACCTCTTGTTTGGCTCTTTCATCAATGGTTTGCAGGGCACTTGCCAGTTTATCCTGCGCTTCTTTTTCATAACAATCCCTGAGCATAGTCAGAATAAACTTATCTACGCCCAATTCTCTGGCACCAGGTGTATCAGTAGCTGGAATCAGGGTATCTACCACCTCACTCAGCAAGGTTTCCAGTTCCGGAGGAAGGAGTGAAGCAGAAGTGAATTTGAGTGCATCCTGGTTCCATCCGTACGCCCATGTCGGAACTGTTATCATTCCTCCCAGGGCAACGGCCATTTGTTTGAGTGACAAGCGTCTACGCATATGTAATTAAATAATTGAGTGAGATTAATAAATAGCTGAAAAGCAGCCTTTCCTTTTTCCAGAACAATAAAAAATGAGATCACAATGGAATGAAACGAGCCTTTGATATAGCTATAGTTATCGATAAAATTACATATTAACTGGCAATCTTACAAAATTAAAACCGCCTGCGCCAGGATGAGAAGTCATTATAGGAATATTAGCTTACATAAAACCATAAGTTTATTAATATAAAGCGGCCTGCAAGAATAGTTTAATCCTTGCAGGCCGCTTTACTACAAATCAGTTTAGTAATATAGAATTAAATTAGGTCTTATGCACTAAATTCATCGCATTTACCAGCAACTGGCAACGAACAACGACGTAGTATTATCTGGCAGGAACAAACTCCATGGAAATAGAATTTACACAATGCCGTATATTCTTGAAAGTAAAGCCTTCTCCTTCAAATACATGCCCCAGGTGAGCTTTGCAATTAGCACATATAATCTCAGTCCGGCGGCCATCGGCATCAAGTACCCGTTCTACAGCTCCTTCAATTTCGTCATCAAAACTGGGCCATCCGCAGTGTGACTCAAATTTATCGGTTGAGCGGTAAAGCGGCGCATTGCACCGCTTGCAGATATAGGTGCCGGGTTCTTTGTTGGTATAATATTTTCCTGTAAAAGGCCGTTCGGTTCCTTTATATACAATCACCCGTTCTTCTTCAGGTGTTAAGGTATTATAGGAGGCAGGATTTGGGTTTTTCATGGTTTAGAAATTAGTTTTTATAGCTATAACTGAATTATATAAAATTTGATTCCGCTTACTGCCTGGGCCTACAAAGCGCTTCCGCCTGCGCCAAAAACCTGAATAAATTCTGCTTCAAATCCGGCCTGTTTGAGCATATTGATGATTTATTGGGGATCTGCCTCATTTCCGGAAATGGTGAGGAGCGTATCGTTGTTCTCTCTGTCTATATTCCACTTATGCACAATTTTATCCTGATTGAGCAGGGTGGCAATTTTTTGTTCCTCTTCAAGGGATAAGGGACTGGTTTTGAACTTTAGTATTTCCATCATTGATAATTTTTATTCGTTTGAAAGTTATATCTAACAAATAGTTGCGAAATTTCTTAGCATAAACTTCAGAAAAGAAAATTCATTCATGTATTGTTTACGTGAAAATCAGATTTTGGATGGAATAAGGCTGTTTTTAGCTGACAAGCGTTGTTTGAAATAGGAATATAAGGCTGTATCTTTATGTAGACTTGTCGAGTATAGTTTAGTCGGGAATGTAGTATACCCTGGAATACTACTTAAATTAAACTTTTATAAAATTTCATTCCTATGTCTCTTCTGTTTGAATCATTTAAAAGCTGGCAACAGCATTGCGAAACCCATCAGGTGGCATTGCATATTCCGGTATTGGAATACGAAACCGAACAGAAGGGCCGCACAGAAACGCAGATCTGGGAAGGAATGGCCAACGCTTACCAGGTGATGAAAGAAGCCGTACAAACCGGACTGACCGAAGAGATGAGTTCCCGCTCCGGCATGATTAACAATGGCGCTAAAAAATATTCAAAGCCAGAACAGTATTGTCGCCGGAATTTCAGAAACTGGTGGGCAGGGCAGTAGCTGCTAAGGAAGTAAACTCTTGTATGGGCCGCATTGTAGCCGCTCCCACAGCAGGTGCATCCGGAATTTTGCCAGGTATGCTTACGACCATACAGGAAATACACGATTTATCAGATCAATCCATTCTGGAAGGTTTACTAGTAGCGGCAGGCATAGGTTTAATTATTGAACAGAATGCCTCTCTGGCTGGGGCAGTTGGGGGATGTCAGGCAGAAACCGGGAGTGCGGCGGCTATGGGTGCAGGGGCGATTGTCTATTGCCTGGGTGGCTCTATTTCAGAAGTTTTTGCGGCTGTAGCTATTACCATTCAGTGCACCCTGGGCCTGGTATGTGATCCGGTAGCTGGTCTGGTAGAAGTGCCTTGTGTGGTGCGGAATGCCAGTGGGGCTGCCATTGCCTATTCTTCTGCCCAGATTGCCCTGGCCGGGGTGAATCCGGTAATTCCGGTAGACGAGTGTGTCATGGCGATGGGCGAAATTGGTCAGAGTATGGAAACCCGTTACAAGGAAACTGCCGAGGGCGGATTAGCTGCCACCCTAACCGGACAGGCCATTTCAAAAAAAGTACTCATCCAGGATATTGACATTTTGCCGGATGAGGAAGGCAAGGAATAAGAAGTTAAGAGCTTCAAGCTCTCAATAGTCATGTTGGCTTTCCATTTAAAGAGGAAAATTCAGATTCCCACTTGTAAAATTACAGCAGTTCAGTTGAATTGAAACCATCTACCTGACCACCAGCTGGATGGTGTATTGCTTGCTTGTATCACCAGAAACAGCCTGTATCTGGCAAGTATAGACGCCAGTAGGCAATTTATTCCCAGACATATCTCTGCCATTCCAGCTGATCTGATGAAATCCATGGCTATAATTTCCATTCGCCAGAACGGCTACCTGCTGGCCTAAAGCATTATATACAGGCATCTGCAAACTATAAGCAGTAGGAGAGGCTGGTAAGGAGAATGCAATAATGGCGGTTTCGGTGAAAGGATTCGGATAGCTATACGCTCCTGCCTCATGAATGCGGATATACTGGGCTATAAACTCAGGCTTGCCATAATATACCTTGAAAGCCGTAAGTGGTTTTGCCAGGAAAGTATAGGTTTGCTGCTCCAGCATATTAATAGCAATTTTCCGTTCCACATCATATAGGTACAACTGGTTACCAGCCGGATGATTCAGAAAGTTTTCCCAGTTTAACGTAACAGGCTGGCTGCTCAGGTTGGTGTTTACAGAGAAGTCCCAGATGTGGCTATCGGCAACCGGAACCATATCTTTGGTCAGTTTATCTTTGCCTTCACCGGCTCTGGGGAAATGAAGGTCTAAATATTTTAGGAACCTGGGCAATACAAAATCATCAAGTCCATCTTTGCCTGCTTGGGCTTCCGGATGCATACCCAATCCACCCAGTTGATAGCCTACTTCCTGGGAATGCAGGGAGAAATTCACCTCAAATAATGAGTTTTCATGGTGACGCTGGAGTGCAGCAATCCGGTTGCCGTTTAAAGCGGTATTGCGTTTTACCGGAATTTTTACCACCAGATCCGCCTGCGACTCATTCCGGACAAAAGCTCCCCTGAATTTTTTGAGTACATCCGAATCTTTAAAACTACCATTTTCAAACACCCGCAGATTGCCTAAGCCGGTAAGTGTATTATTGGCCGCTTTTACATCTGTCCAGGAAACATCCAGGTTGTAGGGATTTCCGATCAGGTTCCAGCCGGGTTTGAGGGTGAGGGTAAAAGGGTCATCGGTATTTTTGCGGAACGTAGCACCTTCGCCGGTATTGATGGCAGTATTATCTTTCATGATCAGCCAATAGCCGGTGCCGGGTTCAATAGTGGACAAACCTTTGGTGTTTTCCTGATACGCATCTGTACCGTTGAGGTGGCTGAACAAACGCCATTTGGTATCGTTGTATGTGCCTAATGCCTTAAATACATTGCCGGTGGCTTTGTCTGTCAATTCCAGAGGAACAGAGATGATCTGGTAATCTTTCTGCTCGGTTCCGGATAATAAACCTGGAATTGCCAGGCCATCTGTATACTTGATAGAAGCCGTAGTAACAGCACTGTTGAATGGAGTTCCAAACCCAGAAGCCGGTACTATTTCAAAATAATACTGTAAGCCAATTTCATCCGGGCTTTTATCCTGCAAAGCTTCTGTGAAAGTAGTACCGCTGGAAGGGGTTAATTCTGCTTTTCTTACAAAAGTTTCACGGCTGATACTTTTGGAGTAGAAGTGTACTTTGGAGCCCGCTGGCAATTGATTTAGCGTAATAGAAGCACTGCTATTCGCAATAGTGCCGCTGGTAGAAGTGAACTGATTGGGTAAGGTACTCTGCGTAATTTGCAGGGCTACGGTAGTAAACGTCCAGGTAGCGTTATTGAGAATACCTGCAAATTTATTTCCGGCATTATCTGTAAACACACCGGCAGGCATTTGAATATCTATGCCTTTATTGAGCGGCAGGTCATTCGGCGGATTGATCGTTACCACATTGCCAGCAATATTGACTATACCTGCATCTCTCACCGAAAGGGTCTGTACGGTATTTCCTTGGGCATTAATACTAATACTTCCGGTGCCCACTTTTACTGTTTCGCTAAAGGTGATTACAAGATTGGCATCCGGGGACACACTAGTAGCACTTTTAAGTGGTGAAAAAGTTGTAACTGTTGGTACTTGCGTATCAGGTGCCAAAGTGACGATATCCAATTTAGTTACAGTCGATTGTAGATTTGGCTTATTATCTTCTCCTACAATATAAATATCATAAGGAATACCTGCTGATAAACTGGTTACTGCGATACTTACAGTTGTATTGGCAGCTACAGTAATACTTCCTTTGGCTTTAACTTCAGAGGTAGTACCGGCACCATCCAGTCCGGATTTTACTTCTGAAGCATCGGGTGCTGATGTATCATTTCGAACTATCACATAGTATACTTTTCCTGCCTCATTCAGTTTAACATCAATATTCAGGGTGGTAGTGCCGATATTAGAAACAGAGGGAGTGGGCGATACAAAGGATGGGGGAGTGGTATCGTCAATAACAGCAAAATTCCAGGTGGTTTCGTTGGCAATTCCGGCATAGTTATTTCCAGCCTGGTCCTTAAACGTTCCCGCAGGCATCTGTACATTCAGTGCATTTCCAGAATTGAAGGAATTTGGAGGATCTATCGTAACTGTACTTCCTGAAATGGAAACTGCATCTGACGTTACATCAATAGTCTGTAGGGTAGTAGCACCCAATTTTATTACAATATTTCCGGTGCCTTTTTGTATGCTTTCGCTAAAGGTAATACTCAAAGAGGCGTTGGTAGTTACCCCGGTAGCACCGTCCAATGGAGAGAAGGTAGTAACGGTAGGAGGGGTGGCATCTGCCGCAGCGGCAGTGGTAAAAGCCCAGGTAGTGGCATTGGTAATACCAGCATAGTTGTTATTTGCCAGGTCTTTAAAAGCACCGGCAGGCATCTGCACACTCACAGAAGTACCTGCTGGAAAATCATTAGATGGATTGATCGTTACTGTAGTTCCGGAAATGCTGACAATAGCATTACTTACAGCTATAGTTTGGGAAGTGCTGCCATGTGTAATTATAATATTACCGGTACCCTTTTGTACACTTTCACTAAACGTCATAACCAAGTTGGTAGAAACAGATACGCCCGTAACTCCATTAGCAGGTGATAAAGTGGTAATGACAGGAGCATCTATGAGTTTTACAGCCCAGAAATCGCCAGCATCTACACCACCGAATACGGCCTGGCTTTTATCTCCGCCAATACCTGATTCTGAATAGCCGGCCAGCAGGAAACCATCAGAGGTTTTTACAATTTCATTGAGTGCATCCAGGCCAGAGCCCCCATAGCGTTTATCCCATTGTTTAGCACCAGTGCTGCTTATTTTTACCGTCCAGAAATCGGCCACACCCCGGTTTCCCTCACTTTTTTCATTGCCAATGCCAGAGTATGATTGCCCCCCAGCAGAAAGCCACCATCGGCGGTCTGCACTGCCGAAAGCAGATAATCATCGGATGTGCCACCAAGTGTTTTGTCCCATTCTGCTTTAAAATTGGCATCCGTCTTTAGTATCCAATAGTCATACCCTCCTCTGGGATTTTCGGATTTGTTATAAGAGTCTATTGAGTTTGAATAGCCGGCTATCAGGTATCCTCCATCCGCTGTTTTAATAATGGTAGATAAATAGTCATTATTATCGCCTCCGAAATAAAAATCTTTGTCCTCTACAAAATTTCCATTAGTCCCATTGATCTGAAACACAATAAAATCCATGTTTTCATCATCACCACCATAAGGATAATAGCCAGCTAACAGAAATGCACCATCGATTTCCACCACCGAATAAAGCTGATCAGTGTATGGCGTTCCAGAGGCATTATCCCATATGGTACTTCCTGTAGAAGCATCCACTTTAAGCACCCAGAAATCAGCAAAGCCTTCTGTACCTAACAGATTATATGTTTTGTCGCCACTGGCAGGAGAGGAGGAGTAGCCACTGAGCAGATAACTTCCATCCGTAGCTTGAAGAACAGAAGTCAGGTAATCATCGCCACTTCCGCCATAGCGTTTATCCCATTGTTTTGCTCCTGTGCTACTAATCTTCACCACCCAATAGTCATTACTTCCCTGGCTGGCCTGGGATTTGTCACCACCGGCCCCAGAATTTGAATAGCCTCCCAGTAAGTATCCATCGGTTGTTTGAATAGCTGAGAATAATATATCGTCTCCGCTTCCACCAAAGCGTTTATCCCAGGTTTTATTCCCATTGGCATCTATCTTCACTACCCAATAGTCGTACCCACCCCGCCCGGCTTCCGATTTATTTCCGCTTGCACCAGATTTAGAATAGCCGGCCAGTAAAAAACCTCCATCAGAAGTAGCAACCGTTGAAGTAATAAATTCATATTCGGTGCCCCCAAACGTTTTATCCCATTGTTTGCCTATCTGGGCTTTTGAAAGTTGAACAATGAATAAACCCAGTATCAGTATGTTTAATTTTTTCATAAGTGGTAATAAAACTAATCCTTTGCTAATTGGATAGAGAGGATAGGTTGAAAGTAAGTAGAAAGAATTATTGACCAGTCGGAGGTTCTGGAAGCTTCGAAGCCGGATTAACCGGATCAGGACCATTGCCGCCACCTCCACCACCACTGGTAATCAGATACACTGCGGCTCCTGCCAGTACAGCTACTGGTAATACTTTCACCACCGTAGAAACCTTTCGCTTGATGGCAAAATTCTCACTGAGATGGCTGTTATCCGGTTTGTCTACACTGATCACTTTGATTTTATAATTATTGCCAAGGGCAGTAGCTGCAGGAATACTCCAGGTATAGGTTCCATTGTTATTTACTCTAGCAATATCATTAACTTTGGAAGTGCCCTGAAAGAGTTCCAGCCGTACATTTTCGCCGGGCATACCGCCTTCCCAGGTCAGAGGATAGCTTTTACCCCGTTTGTAGGAAGAGGCAAGCGCAGGACTTTTGATACGCAAAGGGGATAAAAGCAGGCTGGCCTGGACTTCAAAAGTGATTTGTCCAGTGTAGCGCAGGATTTCCTTTTTTGCCTGCCATTCTATTTTTTTGGCAGCGCCAGCCTGCACATTTGGACCAGTATCGCCACTTACAAAGGTCAGGGGCTGTGCCATATCGTTGTGAGAACTGTATAAAGTTATCTGGTACAGCTGCCCTTCGGCCGTTCCCTGCAGGTCGTAATACACATTGATCACATCGCCACTGGTTTCTGCCCGTACGTTGGTAATGGTTTGCCCGAGTGCCTGTTCTAATGGAAGCGTTAAAAATAAGAGAAGATAGAAAAAATGTTTCATACACATAGAATAATATAGGGGAAGAGTACATCTGATATGGCTAAGGACACTGCTATCAGCCTCCGGATACTCTACCGTTACATGGAAATTGTAAGTACTTATATTTACTAAAGGCAAATAAGAAATTAGCTGCCAGATGCGTAAATGTCTTACATGCTGTTGGTATATAAATGTAGGAATCAGAACGAACAGTTACAAATACAGCCGAAGGAATTTCTGAATGTGCTGTAGATTATGTGCTGCAAATCAAACTACTATCTGATTCGGTCGAATCTCAGTATGGACTAATTCTCGATCATTATATAGGTATACCCAAGTGCTAAGAGCCCGGCTATACAATAAATTACACCCATAATCAGATTTGCATACCCTATATCTTTCTTTTCATAATCATTGGTTTTAAAGGCTATTCTCAATCCTTTTACTGTAAAAAATAAACTAGCTATTGCGGCGAGTAACAAACCCAGTAAAGTTGCTCCAAAAAAGAAACTCTCTGTCAGCCCAAAAGTAAATGAGTCTAACAGGAACAATCCAAACAATCCAATAGGAGATAAATAGCTGTATATAGCTAATGTATAATACCAGCTTATTTTCTTCCTAGCTTTCTTACTGTTAACGATTTGTTCAATAATTCTTTCTGTTTCCATAAGCCTAAGGATTCAGCTGAGTTATTGGCCAGATATATTTGCTACTCATGCATCAGCACTCACTGGATTTAGGCTGTAAAAACCTGATTATCTCTTTATTACTTTTTAAAGTAACGTTCGGCAAACTGAATAAAAAATGGCCAGTTGGGTCCTACAGTATGTCCGCCTTCATGCTGGCGGTAGGCAATATCTCCTTTGAGTAAAGCCGTTTCCTGGGGAGGAAATTCTTTACTCTCCAGGCCTTTTTTGCCCAGTAATTCATATACCGGACTGGCATGTACACCAGCTACAAACATTCCTTTGGCATCAATCCAATGGCCTTCTACCGTTGACGACCCTACACTGATAAATACCGGCCTGGGAGCACACAAAGCAATAAGTTCATGGGCATCTACTGGCAGATCGTTAGGAGTTAACGGACCGGCATATTTAATAAAGTTGGGGGCAAACCAGTGGTATTCCCCGGAAGCAGCCAGGTTTTCTACCTGTTCGCCAAATACCCTGCGCAGTATTTTTGCTCCGCCTGCCCCGGATGAACCGATGAGGCCCATGGCAAACCGGGGTTCATAGGCCATAGCTACCAGGGCTGCTTTTCCATACCTGGACAGTCCTTCGATCACCACACGTCTGGCATCTACTTCCGGGGTGGTTTCAAGATAATCCATAGCGCGGCTGGCTCCCCAGGCCCATGCACGCAAGGTACCCCAGTCATCCGCTTTCCGGAGCTGACCTTTGTTTACCAGGCCAATGATACCTGCTCTCAACCCAGCCCCATTGTCGGCCTGAAAACTGGTGGGAATTAAAATGGCATAACCCCAGCCTTTTGCCAGAAGTTGTTGCTGCCAGGTAGGTCCTGGAGGGGGAGGTGTGTTGCGGTTGACGGGAAAATTCCAGCCAAATTCTAATACCAAATGCACTGCGGATGGCGGATTGAGAGGCGTAGTAAGCGTGAGTTGAATATCTACTTTTATGGCCGGATACGAACGATTATCTACATGTCCCAGTAAGTGTTTTACTCTTACCGGATAATTGCCATTTACGGTGTCTTTCTGGCTCACCACTTCCCATGTCACAGCAGGAATACTGGCTGGCATCCGGCCATACATTTCCTTCGAAAAAAGTTCAAATAGCTCCTGTTTGCGTTTCTCCCATTGCCTGGCTGTACGTACTTTGGTGCCATCGTTAAAAACCAGGGCATCAGGCAAGTTAGTATAGGGAGAAGCTTTTGATTCATCGGAATTGGCTGCATTGGGTGCTTCCGGATTTCCCGAAGGTCCGGGACGTAAGGAGGTGATGCCCAGTTGTTTCATCATGAGTTGATGATCTTCTGCACTTAGTTTATTCAGGCTATCCCGCTGTTGTTGGGATGGCTGTGCAAGCGACTGGAAAGAGAGAAGTGTGCAGAGGTAGATAAAGTAAAGTCGTTTATTCATGTCAGGTAATGGTGGATTGCTTTTTATGAAGATACTCTTAAATGTGATGTGATTTGTTATTATACAGGTACATAAATTTCATACATTCTGCGGAGATGCCCGTGTCCTCCAGGGCCGGACAGGCCCCGCTTTTGCATCCATCACTCTATACAACCCACGCATGGCCAGTGCTGACCCAAAGGTTGTATAAGGTGATTCCTGCAAAAGCTGTTATCGGTAATGCGTATTTAATTTTTTAATTGAATCATATTTCAGGAAAGCAGTTTTCCAAATACTTCCATAAAGGGATCGCGGTCAACAACTGTGTAAAAGAACAATCCACCCAGCCATGAAACAAGCCCAATACGTACACGTTGCGAACCTGTAAATAAATGTATCCATAAAAAAGGGCCAGTACAAAGGTAGCTGCGATTAACCAGTAATTGGGATAGTGTACGCCTGCAAACAAAAGGGCAGCGAGCAAGATGATTACTATTTTGGGAATTGAAATAGTATTTAAATCCTGGCCGTTTCCGGCAACCAGCCCGATAAGTAAAAATTGCTGAATAGTTCCCCAGATAGGATAAATGATCAAAATTGGAAGAATATGCCAGGTCGGGTTGAGTGTGCCCTGGATCGCTCCAATTACAACGAAGCCAATCACGGATACAATGCCAAATGGCAATACTTTTCGCAAAGCCTTTTTAAAGTTGTCCATCCGGAAACCCCAGTACGCCAGTATGCCCTTATGCTGAGAGTAGCGAAAGGCAATATACATTGACCAGCCTATAATAGCAGTGATAATAAATGGTAATTTCCAGTTCAAGGCATCCATGAAAATGAATTTGCCCACACCAGTACACAATACGGCTATGATTTCAACTATTCTTCTTTTGTCGGAGATGGGAGTAATGGGTTCCGTATGTGTACGATCTGACTTCATAGATTATAAAACCATTGTATTTACTTCTTATGTGCAAACCTTTTCCGGTAAGTAGGCGGCTATCTTATGTTGCTTTCAAAAAGTCTCCATCTATTATGAGTAGCCTTACTCCATCTTTTGAAAAAGAGCGGTGTGAACTGAGATCATCCGAAACTACATAACTCATGTCTTTTTGTAAAGTAAATATTTCCCCGGTTTTTAATTCACTTACAAAGGAGCCTTCCAGGCAATGGATGATATGTCCTTTTTCACACCAGTGATCGGCAAGATAACCCGGCCCATATTCTACCAGCCTGATCCGTAAGCCGGGGAACTGAACCGTTTGCCAGTAGGCCAATCCCTCTTTTCCTGCATGCTCCTCCCTGGGAATGGTATCCCATTGAATCACCTGAAAGGGAATGTTGTGACTCATAGAGTTATAAGGTAAGGTGGAAGCATGAATGGTGTCAGTCTCATATATTTGATAGAGATAACATTTTATTCATTTGCCGTTATGGGTTCAGCTTTCTTTTTTGTCCCCGTTATTTCAAACTATTCCATTATTTTAATGCCTGATCATCCGTATTTGTCTGCACACTGTCAACAGGTTCCCATAGTTCGATCTTGTTGCCTTCTGTATCCATTATATGTACAAATTTTCCATAGTCGTAAGCCGTAATATTGTCAAGTAGAGTTACTCCGTTTTCTTTGAGTTTGTCTACAAGTCCTTCAATATTCTGAACCCGGTAGTTAATCATAAATTCCTTTCTGGAAGGTGCGAAATATTCACTTCCTTTTTTAAAGGGGCTCCATTGAAGAGAGTTAATTTCCTCAGGCCGGTTTGCGTTTCTAAATTCAAAAGTTGAACCATACTCATTAGTCTCAAGTCCCAGGTTCTTACGGTACCATTCTTTCATTTCTTCGGGATTGTCAGAAAAAAAGAAAATGCCACCAATTCCTGTCACCTTTGGGGTAGTATCATGAGATGTTGTGTTTGCACTTGTGTTATTGTGATCTTCCATATCGTTTTTAGTGGTTGAGGTACAGCTTTGCAAGAACTATTACAATCGGGAGTATTAATAATAGTGTATTTATTTTGCATCATTATTGTTTTCGTCTTGTAACGCTTAGCTATAAGGCGGTTGCCTTTCCAGAATAAACATTAAAAGGCAAATGAATTATAGTTGTTCTGCACCGGTTTTACTCGGTTAATAATCCCGCACTGTCTTGATATTGTCCGATGTAAAAGGAGGGGAGTCTTTTTTCAAAGCCAATCCTGTATATTCCTATCCCTGCACTTGTGTGGTTGTTGACACTTTCCTGTAGATTCTTAGCTTTCCAAATCACCTCGGCACATTCAAAATACTTCGAATTTTCTGCCTTTATTATCTTTCCTTTTTTTAGTCCGCCCTTTGGACCATATGGAATCAAGACTATTTCCTCCGCGTCAATTTTCGGGTCCAAAAATCTCTTATCAGTTAAATTGTTTAGTATTTCAACGAAATTAAGATAGTCAGTAACCTTGAAATCATTCCATCTCAATTCCTTTGTTCTACCAAATCTCACTGACAGATCAGGTCGAAAAGCCTGTTGCTCCTGTTGTTTCAAAGGTAAATTGTTGAGAAATCGTGATTTTGTTTCAAATAAGGCTTTAGATGTCCTGTAAAAGTAGCACTTCTTATTAAAATTTCCTGAGAATGTCCAAGCGTTGTCATCTGGTCATAAACAATCGTATAATACTTCAACGTTATCCATTCCGATAATCCTAAATGGCCTCTCGTCCCATTCACTTTTGTAAACTCCGCCTAATATTAAATTATCTTTCATTAAAAAATGGTGCACAACATCGGTATAACTACACCTATACAGACATTGTAATTTCTGCACTTACCTTTGTGCAATTATTTGTGGTATACACGATCACCAAAAGATAAAAAGAAGTTTGTTTGCAACCAATGTCTCTCCATAAGATTTATTGATGAATCGTGCTATAGGTCGTCTGTTGTGAAGGAAAACTCTAGTTTCGGCAAAAACAAATTCCTTTCCATAAGGAAAGAATCTGTAAACGCTTAGTTTTGCCGGATAATTTTCCTTGCATGAACCTGTTGCAGATTGTGCTTTTTCCATTTTCATGGCTTTACAGGCTAATTACTGATATCCGAAACTGGCTCTATGAGGAAGGCTACAAAAAAAGCATCCGCTTCCCAGTGCCGGTTATTAGTGTGGGAAATTTAACCGTTGGCGGAACCGGCAAAACCCCCCATGTGGAATACCTGATCCGCCTGCTCAAGGACAAGTACCGCATCGCAACGCTAAGCCGGGGGTATGGACGGAAAACCAAAGGATTTCTCCTGGCAAATGATCGTATCCATGCCGGAGATATTGGCGATGAGCCCATGCAATTTTACCGAAAGTTTACAGGGCAGATCCAGGTGGCAGTAGGAGAGAAACGGGTGCCTGCGATTGATGAACTCTTATCCAGGCAGCCTGTACCGGAAGTGATCATTTTAGATGATGCCTACCAGCATAGAGCCGTACAGCCTTCTTTTTCCATCCTGCTGTCAGATTATAACCGGCCTTTTTACAGAGATTATGTATTGCCTTCCGGCAGATTACGGGAGCGGAGAGCCGGAGCTAAAAGGGCAGATGTGATTCTGGTGAGTAAATGTCCGGAAGGATTATCTAAGGCAGAAAAACAAGCGATTACTCAGGAAATCAATAGCTATGCAAAACCAGCTACACCAGTATATTTTACCACGATCCGGTATGGGCAGCCGGTTTGCTTTGATACCAAACCTGAAACATTTCAGGGGCCAGTGTTACTCGTGAGCGGTCTGGCTAATGCACAGCCTCTGGAAAAGTATGTACAGCATACCTATACGCTTTCTCACCATATGGCGTTGAATGATCATCATACCTATACAGCAAAAGACCTGGATGCAATTTCCAGTCAGTTTATGCAGGTGCAGGCAAAACATATCCTGGTTACTGAAAAAGACTATGTGAAGCTGATGCATCCGGATTTTGCCGCACAAATTTCCCGGCTGCCTATCTGGTATTTGCCGATTGAGGTATGTTTTTTGTTTGGAGAAGGGCAGGATTTTAACGAAAAAGTGTTAAACTCCCTCTCCGAACCTCCTAAGTAATTACTACATTTGCGCGTGATTTTGAAAAAATATAAGCTTTCCGGCTTTTTCCTGCTCGTGTTGTTATTGCCTTTCCTGGCTCAGGCGCAGATACTGGACGATTCTACCCAGCAAGTATATGGCCCCACCACTACCCGTTTTTTGCTGGAAAAAGATATACTGGCCAATAAAGACCGTGCCTATACTGTAGATACCGTATTAGATAATTTTCACAATTATAATTTCGTCAACCGCTATGGCAACCACTACCAGGACCTGGGCAATCTGGGAACGGCCATCCGGCCGGTTTTCTATACACCTCCCACGCAGATAGGGACTTATTTTGGCATTAATGTGTATGACCTGTATGCCTACACACCAGATAAAATCAAATATTATGATACCAAATCGCCTTATAGCAGTGTGTATTATGCGCAAGGGGGATTACTACAGCAAATTCTGGGTGTCGATTTCAGCCGCAATATTAAGCCTAACTGGAATGCCGGATTTACTTACCAGCGCATTACAGCTCCCAAGCAATTCGGCTATGCTCGCCGCGAGGATAGGCAAAGCGACAACCAGACGATTGCCTTCTATACCAGGTATCAAAATAAAGACAGCACCTACCAATTGCTGGCACATTTCTCTCATTTAAATCATGGCATGGTAGACCAGGGAGGCATCCGCGAGGATTCTGTCAATGGAGCACCTGCCCCCCCGGATAGTTTATTTGCCTATGAGGAGGAAACGGCAATATTGCGCAATGCCCGTTCACGGGATTACCGGAACCATTATCACCTGTATCACCAGTATGCTTTTGCCAAAGGATTTCAGGTATACCATATTTTCGACCGCATGCGCCATGTGTATGATTTCCGGGATGCCGGTTTGCAGGATGATGCTTCTGGCTCAGATGTGAGGATAGGCAGTCTGGATTTTTACCGAAGTGCTCCGGATGGATATTATTTCCGGCCTGATACTACTGATCTTTCGATGCGTTTCCTGGTACACGAAAACCAGGTAGGATTGAAAGGCAGTTTGGCTAATCTGGATTACCGGGCCTATGTCCGGCGGCGGGATTACCGGGTCGGATATAAACCGGCGTATATCGATAAAAGAACCGGGGCAGAGAACTTCATTGGGGGATGGATAAATTACAACCTGAGCGATAGTGCCCAGATTCATGCCGAAGCAGAATATCTTTTGTTCCGGGATTACCGCCTTCAGGTAGTCTATGAAAACAAGTTCTGGCGTATTGGCCACCACCGCATTTATTATTCACCCACCTTTATACAGCAGCAGATTCAAAACAATCATTTTATCTGGGACAATTCCAATTTCAGGAATACTTTATCGGATAACACCTTTGCTTATTTTAATATCAAAAACAACTGGCTTACCTTTTCGCCCTTTGCTACCTTCAGCAATATCAAAAATCTGGTGTATTACGATACGCTAGCCCTGCCTCAACAGGAAAGCAAGTCGGTACAGGTGCTGAGTGTGGGTCTGAATTTTGGGCTTGTCTGGAAAAAATTTCATCTGGTAACTCAGGCGGTGTATACCAAAGTAACTGGTCCTGATATTATCCGCATACCTGAGCAGTTTGCCAACGGGCGTTTATATTACCAGAATGAGCTGTTTAAAGGTGCATTAGAAACACAGATCGGTGTAGATGTACATTATAAATCTACCTATAAACCCTATGGCTACATGCCTGCCACCGGACAGTTTCACCTGCAGGATGACTTTACCGCAGCTGGGTATATTGTGGGAGATGTGTTTGTAAATGTACGGATCAAACGGGTACGGCTGTTTGTGAAAATGGCGCATGCCAACCAGGATCTGCCGGAACCAGGCTATTTTGTAGCTCCCTATTATACCGGCTTGAAACGTACCTTTGCTTTTGGCGTAAACTGGCTGCTGTTTGATTAGTTTATAGGTCAGTAATCATTAGTTATATTGGTTTTGCAGGTGATGATCAACAAAGAAGTGTACCAGGAAGATATATAAAACCTTAGTGCCAGCCTGAAAGGTTAGTATTCTGAAAGCCTGTGCTACCTTAGGCCGGGTTATTACAAAATATGATACCGGAATCAAATGATAGATCAGCTAACAAATATACAATCAGAATGGCAAAGATTCAGCTACTTATTTAAGCGGGAAGAAATTCCGGCCAGAAAGATTTTATTGAGGGAAGGAGAAATCGCCAGGAAAGTTTACTTTATTGAAAAAGGTTGTTTCCGGCTTTCTTTTAATAACCATGGAAAAGATATAACCTTTCAGTTTTTCTTTGAGGGCGAGGGCATTTCCTCTGCCGAAAGTTTCAGATACAATCAACCGAGTTTGTATGCCATTGAAAGCCTTGAACCATCTGTTGTGCAATCGCTCACTAAAAAAGACTATCTAACTATTATTGAAAATTCGCTTTTGATCAAACAGGAACTGGAAGAACAAACCCTGCAACGGCTTTTATACATAGAAAAACTTTTTTTATCCAGAATAAAAAACAGCCCCGAACAACGGTATCAAGAATTATTAGAACAGTACCCCATGATCCTTCAAAGAGTGCCTCAACATTTCATTGCTTCTTTTTTAGGTATAACTTCTGTTTCCCTGAGCAGAATCAGAAACAGGCGATAGCATTTATTAACAATTGTTATCGTCTTTCGGTGGCAGGTTGACGAATTTTGAATCAACAAAACTTGATAATCAAAATTCAAAAATCATGAAAAAATTCACCATCGAAATTCCACAGCAAGAGGTTAGCTATCTCAATCAAAGGCTTGCCAATGCCCGTTTTACCAATACATTCACGGAAGAGGACTGGGATAAAGGGGTGCCTGCGGATTATTTAAAAAAGATATCCGCTTACTGGCTGAATACATTTGACTGGCGGAAGCAAGAAGCTTTGCTCAATCAGTATCCGCAGTTTATCGCCGAAATTGATAATCAACATATACATTACCTGCATATTAAATCACCTCAGCCCAATGCTATTCCACTGATGCTGATTCATGGCTGGCCTGGATCATTTGCAGATTTTATGCAGGTGATCGAACCGCTTACAAACCCAGAAGACAGCAACCAGTTAGCCTTTGATCTGGTGATTCCCTCCATTCCGGGATTCGGTTTTTCAGTCCCGGTAAAAGAAAAAGGCTGGAATATGTTTCGGATTGCAAGCGCTTTTACAACTTTAATGAAGCAATTAGGGTATGAAAAATTTGCGGTTCATGGCGGCGATATGGGGGCAGGCATTGTCGGAATTATGTCGGGTATTGCGGCTTACAACCTGATTGGAACTCATATTAATTCAGATTTTTTTGCCGTAGCCGGACTTGGCATGTTTCCTTCAGATAACTCATTTTTTACCGAAAACGAAAAAGAGAGGCTGGCGTGGATGAAACAATACAAAAAAGAAGGAACAGCCTATCTGGAAATCCAGGCTACCAGACCGCATACCATTGGGATCTGTTTATCGGATAGCCCCATCGGGCAGTTGGCCTGGATGCTTGAAAAATATAAAGAATGGACGGATGCTGATACGGTTTTACCGGAAAATGCCGTAAATATTGACCAGCTTTTGACCAATGTTTCGCTATATTGGTTTAATCAGCTTGGCGCATCAAGTGCAGAAATTATGGCTGAAAACATGAGCATGGCTTTTAACTGGGGCGACGATCACGCACAGGCAGCCAGTCAATGGACACCACCGAAAGTTCAATCAGGAATTGCTTGCTTTGGAAAAAAACAAGATGAATCTTTATTGAAGAAATTAGTATCATTGATGGGCGAACCAGACAGATGGGCCTTTTATGATAGAGGATGCCATTTTCCGGCCATGGAAGTACCCGACTTATTAGTAAATGATATCAGGCAATTTTATTCAGGTAAGTAGTTCTCCTGGATTAATATGGATTATTTTATTCAATAAGATATAATTTACAACAAAGTGTGACTGCATAATTGTGCGGTGGATGGTGCAGCAACAGTGTGGCCGGTTTTGCCTTGTGTGCAGGCCGGAGGTTTGAGCGATGATTTTACATAGCGTAAAACAGGCTTTGTTGGTGCTGCCCTTTTGTTTTGTTATTTTTATTTTGGGCAAGCAAAATAAAAGTAAAGATAGGGTAAAGAAAAAGCAATTATTTCTTTAGTAACTATAAAACAGATGAACAGACTAGAAGTTATACAGCTATGTTTGTTTGATTATAAAACTTTTAGATTTTAACCTGAATCGTAGGGAAATAAATACAGACAACAACAGTAAGCGAACATAATTGACCAATGACCACTCAACCTGCCTTAAAAGACTATCTGCAACTCCATTTTATTGTCCTTATCTGGGGATTTACAGCCATTCTGGGTTTGCTGATCAGTATTCCGGCTGTTGAACTGGTCTTTTTCCGTATCCTGCTATCTATCCTGTTTCTGGCTGTACTTTTATATGTACGCAAGAAGAAGTTCAGTATGCCGGTGCCTGAAATGCTCAAATTAATGAGTACTGGTGCCTTAATTGCGGCCCACTGGATTCTGTTTTTCGGCGCAGCCAGGGTTTCTACGGCCTCTATCTGTCTGGCTGGCATGGCGACCAGTTCCCTGTGGACCAGCCTCACAGAACCTCTCATCCGGGGAAGACGAATCAGTGTGCTGGAAATCTTCCTCGGGCTGGTGGTAATTGTGGGTTTATATGTGGTATTTCATTTTGAATTTAATCATGCCCTGGGAATAACGATGGCGATTGGTTCGGCGCTGCTGGCGGCTTTGTTCAGTGTGATCAATGCCGGATTTACTAACAAGCACGATGCCTTTGTGATTACGTTTTATGAAATGATCGGTGCCTTCCTCACCACCGGTTTATTTCTCCCGGTTTACCGTTATTACCTGACTGATACCCAGACTTTACAGCTCAATCCTACGCTCACCGACTGGCTATATATTGCCATTCTGGCCGGAATCTGTACTGTATATGCGTATTCTCTGGCGGTGCGGCTGATGAAGAAGTTTACGGCTTTTGCCATGAACCTGACCATCAACCTGGAGCCGGTATACGGCATAGTGCTGGCTTTTCTGTTTTTTGGCGATGCCGAAAAAATGACCCCTGGTTTTTATTTTGGGACTGTAATTATTCTGGCGGCAGTATTGCTGTATCCGGTATTAAAACGGAATCTTTCCAGCCTGAAATTAAAGCGTGCTGCAGCAAAAACTTCCTGAGCTTGCCGCTTGCCTGGATGCCGGTAGAGACTTCTGTATACTATTACACAGTGGGATGGCTTTGCGATTAAACGGGTTTGGTTAGTGCTCGATGTCGGTTTTAGTACCTATAGTTATTCCTTTTTAAACTCAAGTTGTAATAGCTTATTTTCATAATCATACATACTCAATACATACGTATATTTACCTTCTGTCAAAAGTTCTTCGCCTACATAATCAATTGGCTGAATAACAAATTCCTCTCCCTGTATCTTTAATTTTATGTACGCATAGCGATAGGCAGCCTCGAACTCTTTGTAGTCTGAAGTTGAACTAGCCTTCAGAATGCCATACAAATTCTCTCCATTTGACGTATTCACATATACTTCATCAAACTGATAGGAAGTTGCATTTTTAATACGCAGCAGGAGTTGACCCGGAACTACATCTTCCCGCTGACAAGACAAAAGAAGGAACCCCATAAATAGAAGTAGTAATATCTTTCTCATAGACTCATAGAAATGAAATGTTTCCTACATGACCCCTGCATACCTGGGAAAGTTGCATCCTGATTTAATGATGAGAACTGCAACTCAATACCAGTCTTACTTCCCTTTCAGGAACTGAGTGATCTCCCTTGCAAATTCAGCCGAACGCATGGTGTTACCATGATTGCCAGGTACTCTTACCACTTTGGACTGTTTAATTAATTTGGCAAGTTCCTCGGCAGAACCATTATCATTATCTACATCGCCTGAAATCACCAGAACCGGATGTTGAACTTTCGCCAGTTCCTGCGGTGTGGTTACAGGCTGTTCTTTCTGAGAAAAGGCCAGAGCCGTTTGGTCCAGGCCGCTTTGCTGCACATGTTTCACCATCGCTTCCAGTTCTTTCACTGGCTCTCCGGATAATGCCTGATAAAAAAGCTTCCTTCTGGGCCAATCCGGATTGGTAAAATCAGCGCCCATGCCACCCAGTACCACTTTGTTAACTTTGGGATCAGTTACCATCAGTTTGGCACCCACAATAGCACCTCTGGAATAGCCGACCACATCATATTTTTTTAATTTCAATAATTTGGCTAAAGCCATAATATCTTTGATTTCAGCATTGTCTGCATATTTTGCGTTCTCATGGGGTTTATCAGAGTTGCCATTGCCGCGTAAATCCAGGGTAATCAGCTGGAAACCATTCCGCTGCAGGCTGTCGTATACCGGGCTTGATTTCCAGGAAGTACTGTTTACAATAAAGCCATGAATCAATACTACTGGTTTTCCTGTTCCTTGCACTTCATAGTAAATCCTGGTGCTATCAAAGGAAGTAAAATGCTTACCGGTGGCAGAAGTATTTTGCTGGGCATAACTATTAAAAACCGGACAAAGAATAATCCAGATGAAGAGAAGTAATCGAAAGGCAGGCATAGATTTTATATTTAAATGTATTTTAAAAACTCGCTGAAGAGAAAGAGATACTTTGTTATATCGCTCCTGAATATTTTTCCAAAACCGTTGATAAAAACAGTAAATTACTTCTTTTTAACAGATTGTCAAGGTGTCAATCGTTTACTGTTGCGTACCATCAGGGAGCAGTAATAATTACAGCAAACTGAAGAAATTCTCTTTTAAGTTAACACAATTTTCCCGCCATGCAACTGTACGAATTCGGTGATTATCAGACCTTACCTGCACATATAGAACTTCAATCTTTTAAAACGTACCTGAAGCAAATATGGGAAAACCGCTTATGGTTCTATGAGCAACAGATGATAGAAGAGGCCGAATCTGAAGAACTGAGCGCTACTATCCGCAAACAAGGACAAGCCATTTTAACATTTGATGGAAAGGACATACAAGCCAGGAATTATGTGGGATTTATATATTATCAAGGACTGCTGATTGAACTGCTTCCTAAGATTTTTCAGTCTGCCAGTTTTTCCAGCCACACTATGTTTCAGCACCTGTTGTTTTATTTATCATATGTTCCAGGCTTCCGTTTTCCTTTTGCCAGACATAGCCTCGATACGGAAGCAGAAGGTACGCCTTTACAGGTTTGTATCCATATGTTTGCTGTATTCACCGAGCAGATACTCTCGACACAGGCGTATGTAGCTTATGAAGAAGAAGAAGGTCCCCAGCAATTTATGCGCGGCAAACTCCTGACAGACCCCTACATGCAACAACAGTTAGGTACCGGCCAGTGGCAAAAACTACAAACCAGGTATTCTTCTTTGCAGTACGATAATTCCTTTAACCGCCTTGTAAAATATGTAGCCACTCAGCTTTTACCGGTAGCTTCTAAAAAAAGTATTCAGCCGCTCGAATCGGTGTTATTTCTGTTGAAGGAAGTAAGTGAGCAGGAATTTTTGCTTTCAGAGATAGATACCATCCGCCTGAACCGTTTGTATGAAGACCACCAGGAAATCGTGAATATGTGCCGGTTCTTCCTGGCGAATGAACAAGTATCCCCACCAGAGCAAGAAGGCAGGTATTTTTCTTTTCTGGTACCCATGGAAAGAGTATTTGAATATTTTGTAGCCGGATTTATTAAACAACATTTTCCCCAGATACAGGTAAAGACACAAAGCCGGAGTTACCTGGCTACCTGGCAGGGAGAACAGGTTTTCCAGATCCGCAATGATATCTGGATTCCGGCAACCAATGTAATTATGGATACAAAGTATCAAGTACTGAACCATGATCTGGAACATGTGCGAAAGGATATCAATCAGGCAGATTTGTACCAGATGCTGGCCTATGCTGTCCGCAGGAATTCTACCCAGGTACACCTGCTGTATCCCGGACGGGTGACAAAACTGGAAACCTTAACCTATGAAATAGAAAATGGCCTGGGCAACCAGACGGTTTATATGCATGTACATTTGCTCCCGGTAATAGTAGCCGAAACCGCTGACCTGAACCAGATTAATATACGGGAATACCTGGAAGTATTGTTAAAGGAGGAATTGGGAAAAATAATTAATCAATAGCTACACTATTATAAATGTCATCTTCCGTAATAAGCTAATATTCAATGCAGAAGCTTTTCGCTTCCTGAGTCGGAGAGGCATAGTTTTAGCATCAATCTCTGTATTCAACCCGCATAAGGCCAATGCTGACCCTAAAGCTTGTATAGGGTGCCTTCTGCAAAAGCTGTTATCACCAATACGCATTTTGTTTATTATTTCGGTAAAACAATAAACCCGGACAATTCCAATGGCCCGGGTTTATTTTTTTTAATAATTTAACAGTTCAGCTAAGAATGCTTAGCCGTAGAAGGAACTGAGAGAACAGCGGTTTGCGGCGTTTTCTTGCCAAACCAGCCTCTTACTTTCGTAATGGCTCTTTCAATGGTCATATAGGCAGAAGGGACCAATACCAGTGTTAATAACAAGGAACTTGTTAAGCCACCGATAATTACCCAGGCCAGGCCATTTTTCGTTTCAGCACCTGCTCCGGATGCCAGAGCAATAGGCAACATCCCAAACACCATTGCCAGGGTTGTCATCAAAATGGGGCGTAAACGCTCTCTTCCGGCTTCAATCAAGGCATCCCGTACGGATAAACCCAGTGCCCGCTGCTGGTTGGTAAAGTCAACAATCAGAATGGCGTTTTTAGCTACCAGACCCATCAGCATGATCATCCCGATAATCGAGAAAATACTCAGGTTCTCAAAAGCCAATGCCAGTGCCAGCAAAGCGCCGATCAAGGCTACTGGTAAGGAGAACAATACAATAAACGGATAGATGAACGAATCATATAAAGCCACCATGATCAGGTATACGAATACAATCGCAATGACGAGGGCAATGGCTAAGCTTCCGAAGGCATCCGATTGTTGTTGCAATGAACCAGCATATTCGATGATAATTCCATCCGGCAATTTTTTGCTCTTCATTACCTCTTTTATATCATTACCTACGGTTCCTATAGGACGGCCTACTACCTGTGCATTCACCGTAATGGCAGATAATCTGTCCCGGCGTTCCAGTTTGCTCGCACCAAGTTCCTGAGAAACATCAGCAAACTGCTTTAATTCTACCAGTTGTCCCTGGTTATTCACGAACGTAATATTGCTCACATCGTCCCGGTTGGAGCGGTTGAAGCGGTCCAGGGAGATAAAGATATCATACTCATACTGTCCCTGGCGGTATTTGGAGTCATCATTTCCGTTAAAGGCCGTGCGCAGGGTAGAACCAATATCCGTCACCGACAAGCCTAACGCAGCCATCCGTTCCCGGTCGAGTTTTACCTGCAATTCCGGATTGGGGTCTTCAATAGAAAACTCTACGTCAGTAGTTCCAGGAATTTTTTGCACCACTCCTAAAACTGTATTAGCGGCTTCACGTACTCTTTCCAGTTCAGCGCCTTTTAATACGATCTGAACAGGAGCGACGTTGGCATTTCCGGTTATACTGGTAGGCGCTGCCTTCGCTTTTACGCCTGGGATTTTCTGGATTTCTGCTTTGATCTGTGCACCGAATTGCTCGACACTCAGGCTGCGCTGATGTTTATCTACCAGAACTACGGTTAATTCTGAACGGTTTTTAGAACCTGTTCCGGTTCCCATTTGTCCGCTGGTATAGCCTACTTTACTCAGTACCAGATTTACTTCGGGACGGGATTTAATCAGCTGCTCTACTTTTTTAGTAATCAGGTTATTCTGATATAAGGTTACCTGCGGTTCCATCTCCAGTTGAACAACCAGTTCCCCCCGGTCGCCCTGGGCTGCAAATTCACTTCCAATAAATCCTGCCGGAACCAGTGCAATGGAACCTACAAACAGTAAAAAGGCACTCAGGTAAATGACCCAGCGGTGACCCAGACTCCAGCTTAATACCCTGGTATAGCCATCTTGCAGGCTGGTAAACATACGTTCAAAACCCAGGGAAATGCGTCCCCAGAGGGTTTTAGTTGTGAAATGATCCAGTTTACCGAAACGGGAAGCCAGCATCGGTGTAATCGTGAATGATACAAATAAAGACATCAGGGTAGAAAACACCACCACCAGGGCAAATTCACGCAGGATATTTCCGATCAGGCCGGATACCATAGACATAGGTAAGAACACCACTACGTCTACCAGGGTAATAGCTAAGGCAGTAAAGCCAATTTCATTCCGGCCGTCCAGAGCAGCCGTACGTCTGTCTTTGCCCATCTCCATGTGACGGTAAATATTCTCCAGTACCACAATCGAGTCATCCACCAGGATACCTACCACCAGGGAAAGTGCCATCAGCGTCATCAGGTTGAGCGAGAAGCCAAATACATACATGAGAATGAATGTAGAGATCATAGAGGCCGGAATAGCCACCATAACAATCAGAGAGCTGCGCAGACTGTGCAGGAAGATCAGCATAACGGCCGCTACAATGATCACAGCCAGCAATAAGTCGAACTGTACAGCATCGGCAGAAGCCAGGGTATAGGTAGAAGTATCGTTGGCAATACTGAATTTTACACCGTTGGCTGCATATAGTTTTTCAATGTTCACAATCTCTGCCCGTACCTTCTTACTTAAATCTACTGCATTGGCATCGGCTTGTTTCTGGATAATCATCCCAATAGAAGAACGGCCGTTGATCCGGTTGAGGGTAGAATACTCCGCAATGCCATCTTCTACTTCTGCCACATCCTTCACTGTGATACGGCTTCCATTCGTCTGGTAAGACACCACCAGGTTACGCAATTGATCCAGAGTGGTAAATTTAGCGGCCAGACGTAAGCTATATTGCTGATCGGATGTTTCTACCCGGCCAGTCGGGAAATCCTGGTTGGCACTAACAATCGCTTGTGTAACCTGATTAATGGAAAGTTTATATGCCTTTAATTTTTCAGGATCAATGTTTACTTTGATCTCCCGTTTTTCACCCCCTACGAGTGTAATCTGGCCAACTCCTTGTATTTTGGCAAGCTGCGGCTGAATACGGTCTTCTACCAGTTTATAAAATTCTGTAGGGCTCACATTTCCGGTTAAGCCTAACTGCAACACAGGCAGGTCATCGGTAGAGAACTTATTAATCGTAGGTGCCTCTACATCATCCGGCAGTTGTGCCAGAATGGCATTTACTTTCCGCTGTGCATCCTGTACGGCTTCATCTACATTGGCGCTTTGCAGCAAATTAATCACTACTATAGAAACGCCTTCCTGCGAAGTAGACTGGATTTTATCCAGGTTTTCCAGGGAAGAAAGGGCATCTTCTACCTTTTTGGTAACAGATGTTTCCACTTCACCGGCAGCTGCTCCGGGATATACCGTAATTACTGACATAACCGGTGCCTCAAATTTTGGCAGCAGGTTGTAGTTCAGCTGGGTATAACTGAGCGTTCCCAAAATTCCCAGCACCGTGAAAATCACAATCACGAGCGCTGGTCTTTTTATTGAAATTTCGGTAATAGACATATTTTTTAGTTAATCGTTGTTCGTTATTCGTTGTATAATAGGTCAGGAGGCAGGATTGACAAAGAATATATGCTACTCCTGAAAATCCTCTGATCTGTGTAACCTAGGTTCCCGGCTATTTAATTACACTTACCAGGGTGCTGTCTGTCAGGTTAATCTGTCCGGTAGTTACGACTTTTTCGCCCTCTTTTAATCCTTCCAGTACATCCAGAAATGCGCCGTTATCTGCTCCAATCGTGATTTTACGTAGTTGAGCAATATTATTGTTATTCACCACATAAACCTGTGCATCTTTCAGGCTACCCACCAGAGATTCTCTTGGAATTTGCAGGCTAGGTACCTGGCTTTTACGGTTGAAGGCAATGTTTACATAGGTGCCGGCTTTCAGTTCATTCTTGGCCTGGTTAACAAAGGAAATTTCTACCGGATAATTATGTGCGGCATCCCCACTTGGGCTGATAAACGTGATTTCACCTTTGAAAGTAACACCTGGATAAACGGTAGAAGTGATGCTTACCGGGTCGCCTACTTTCAGGGCATATACATCATTTTCAGCTACATTCAACTGTACTTTTAGCTTGGAAACATCTACAATGGTAGCGATAGAATTGCCTACATTGGCAAAGGCACCAGATTCTACCACTTTCTGGGTAATATACCCGCTGATGGGAGCTGCTATGGTTGTATTGGAAAGCTCTTTTTTAGCCTGTGCCAGTGCATTTTCTGCATTTTCATAGCTCAGTTTATACTGCTCGAACTGTGCCTGTGTGGCAGCGCCACCTTCCAGTAAGTTCTTGTACCGCTCCAGGTTCTGCCGGGCATCAGCCAGTTTTTGTTCGGCATTGGAAAGAGAAATCCGGCGGATCTGGTCGTCAATCCGGGCAATTACCTGTCCCTTTTTTACATAGTTGCCCAGTTCAATATTCAGACTGGTGATTTTGCCCTGCACTTCCGATTTAATATCAATTACCTGATTGGCCGCTACCGTTCCTACCATACTTAAATTCTGCTCACTGACACGGCTTTGTACCGGAACCACATTTACGGATACCCGGACAGAAGAATTATCCGGCATCTTATTTTTTGAGTCAATTTCTTTCTTGTTGCTGATGAGTCGGAAGGCAACAAGGGCGCTCAAGGCCAGAACTATTACCACAATGACTATTTTTTTCATATACTTTTTTATTGATCGTTCGAATGACTATTTCTTATTTTGAATTCAGATAGGTGAGTAAATTTCCTTTGGCACGTTCCAGATCCAGCCGTGCGGTATACAAATCGAGTAAGGTGGTGATATATGTATTCTGCGCTTGTCTTAAAGAAGTTTCAGCTTCAACTACATCTGTAGACGTTCCTACACCTTCTCTGAATTCCAGTTGTGTTACTTCATATACTTCCTGTGCCAGTTGTACGTTTTGCTGCTCACTTTCAATGCGTTGCAGGGTATTTCTATACTGGGTAAGTGAATTGGAAACCTCCAGATTGATATTTTGTTTGGTAAGGTTCATCCGCTCTTCTATCTGCAGGGATTTAATTTTCGCCTGCTGCACCCTGGCATTCCGCTGCAAGCCGTCAAATACAGGAATGCTCAGACGAAGCCCGATAGCTGAAGACTCAAACCAGGGTTTAGCCGGCTGAAAGAAGTCAAACTGCTGGCGTTGTGCCTGATAGGCGTAGTTGCCATAGGCCGAAAGTGTAGGAAAATATCCCGAACCAAAATTCTTTTTGTCCAGTTCCTGCAGCTTTAAATTGGTTTCTAATAACTTATATTCAATCCGGTTTTCAACATAATTTCCGGTATTCTCGCTTAACACTGGTTCTTCTTCTGAAAAGGTTAAGGTAGTATCGCTGAGAGAGATTTGTTTTTCAATCGGCATTCCCATCTGAAACTTCAGGGTATTGAATACTTGTACCAGGCTCAATTCTGCTTGTTTCAGCTGCGATTGCAGATTATTGGCATTTACCTGCAAACGGCTTACATCGACTTTTTTAGCTACCCCGTTTTTAAACTGAAGCTGCGTATTTGCCAGAATTTTCTGGGTGCTGGTTAGATTTGTTTGTAATAACTGCAATTGTTTCTGGGCTACAATCACCTGATAATAGGCATTGGAAATATTATATGCTGTTTGTTCGGTGGTTTGTTGTGTAGCCTGCTTGTAATAGATCGAACTCTGCTTGGCAGCTTTCATACCCACCCAAAAGGAAGGGTTAATGATCTGCTGGGTAACTTCGCCCGTAAGGCTTGCATTGTATTTGGTACCGAACTTTAACCGGATATATTCTCCGCCTGTACCTGTAGTAGTATCACCGCCGCCTCCGAATCCGGAAGCCGGAATCAACTGAACCGGTATTTTCAGGCGGTCATCCAAGGCCCCATTGATATTGATCTGTGGCAAACCTGAGCCTCTGATTTCATTCACCCGTTGCAAAGCAATACTTTCGTCGTACCGGGCTATCTTGATGTTACTATTATGCACATTGGCGTACTCAATTGCATCTTTGATAGAAAACGTCTCTGGTCCACCAGCAGATTGCGCCCATAGCGTATTGCCACCTGCCAGCAATATCAGTGTTAGTATTGAAACCCATCTCACAGGTAAGGAGCGCAGTGAAGAAAGGGTGTAGAATCGATTATTCATTTTTCAAGATTTAATATTAATTTTTAACGAAGTTAAAATATCTAATCATGTTAGATTTTATAGCAAAAAAAAATTATGAGATGCTTTTGATAAAACGTTCCATGTAAATTCCCAGTAAATGTGGGGGATCAAACTGAGGTATTTCTTTTTTACGGCTTTGGGCCAGCATAATCAAAGAAGTAAACCCGTGCAGAATACACATATAGTTAAATGAAAATGACTCTAACTTCGTCTCATCCGTAACTCCGCTGATTTCACTTAAGGTATCGAGAAATATCTTACGTACCTGTAAAGCGATCTTTGGCCTGGCCTCCGGATGAGAAGGTAACCATTCAAACCCGAACATCAGTTTATATACTTCCGGATGCTCACAGGCAAACTGCCAGTGGGCTTGCGCAAATTGAATTAAACGGGCTTTTGGATCTTCTGTTAATGCAACATTACTTATTTTTTCCAGTAAAATTTCGGCTCCTTCCAGCGCTATTGCCAGCAACACAGCTTCTTTATTCTCAAAATATTCGTACACAATAGGAGCAGTATATTCAATTTCATCAGCTATTTTACGGATCGTAACTGCCTGCCAGTTCTCTTTTGTAGCAATATTTCGGGCGGCCTGCAATATACCAGTCCGGATGTTCTCTTTTTGACGCTGCCTTCTTTCTATGACTCCCATTTTATATATTGTTTTAGTTGGTATCTGTTCTGCAAAAATGATACCTAAATTATTCTTAGTTAAAAAATTTAACATTGTTAGATTTTTATGCAAATGTAATAATTGTTTTGATATGTCAAACAAATTGAGTCATAATTATTAATTGTATTATTCCAATAAAAAAATGTCTATACAACCTTCATCGCCAGTTTTAATTGACTTAAGTCATACGATTGAACATGGCCTGATCACCTATAAAGGACTGCCTGCAACAGTCATCTGTGACTATTTGAGCCGCGAAGATTCACGTACATTCTACGAAGCTGGTACAGAGTTCCAGATCGGAAAAATAGAAATGGTAACCAATACTGGTACCTATATGGATTGTCCGTTTCACCGATTTGCAGAGGGAAAAGATTTTTCGATGATCGGCCTGGAAAAGTTTACAGACCTGGAAGCTGTTGTTATTCGTGTTCCTTATGCTGATGCTCTGGCCGTGACAAAAGAGCAGCTACAAAATCATAGCATTATAGGTAAGGCAGTATTGGTACATACCGGCTGGGATATACACTGGCGCACAGACCAGTATTTTGAGAATCATCCCTTTCTCACCCAGGATGCTGCTGAATATGCCAGAGATAAAGGTGTAAAACTGGTAGGCATTGATTCTCATAACATTGATGATACCAGAGGCCGGAGCCGTCCGGTGCATACTACTTTGCTGGGAGCAGAAATCTTGATTGTAGAGCATTTATGTAACCTGCAAGCGTTGCCAGATTCAGGGTTTACTTTCAGTGCCATTCCTCCCAAATTTAAAGGCATAGGCACTTTTCCGGTACGGGCGATGGCAAAGGTGAGAGGATAAAGAGCCATTTTAATGTAATGATGAAAAAGAACTTTTATCTGTATTACTATCTATGGTTTGCCATATTTTCGATAATATTTGGATTTTTCTTCCTTGTGGAGGTCATTTTCGCTTGTATAACCTTACAAGGAGTTGAAATAGTAAGCCAGATTTTTAGAACTCTGATATTTTGCATAGGTGAAATCCTAGTTTTAACTCTACTAATAGGTGGCTATCATCACCTAGATAATACTTTATTCTGGTCGTGGAAAATGTTGGCCATACTTAAAAGGAAAGAATTACGGGAGCTGGAAACTATACATTTTAAGTTAGATGAGAAATCAAGATGTTATGCAGGTTTCTATAAGAATTATTATTGTTTGATTACATCAAATTCTATCGAAGCGGAAGGCAGTAGTCTCATTATTAGTGCCTTTATAACACCAGTTGAAGAAAATATTCAGGACCTTGAGCAATTAGCGGATGTGTATGGACTAACCATAACAGATGCAGCCATATGGGTAGAAAAAGCAATCGTTTATGATGCTAAGAAAATACCTGGGTTAAACCAAATTACTCAAGAAATGGATAAGTTGATCGAGTATTTGATAAGCAAGAATATAAGTCCAGCCCAGGTGGATATTATAGATGATTAAACTGCATCACTTTCTGCTTGTAAGCAATAATCTAAATAGCTTATAAGTTGAGTATAGCATAATAAAGTAGGAAGATTAACTTGTTTCATTTTATAAAAAAATCTTTAAGATTGTTGCAGGCATCTTCATCACCCAGCTCACAAGCCTTTTTCCAATCAGAACAAGCTTCTTCCAGTAATCCCATTTCATACTTTGCAAGCCCTCTACTATAAAATGCTTTCTCATTATGATCATCAAGCTCAATTGACCTGTCAAAATCTTCAATTGCTGCTTGTATTGCTCCAAGGTTATATTTAGAAATGCCCCGGTTATGATATGCATCAGATGTTTCTTTGATATCAATTGAAATGTTGAAATCTTCAATGGCATCGGCATAGCTATCTATATCATTGAGGGCAGTACCTCTATTATAATATGCTTTCCTATATTTTGGATTTAATTGTATAGCCGTAGTATAATATTTAATAGCTTCTTCGGGATCATTCAAATAATAATAGGCATTACCAAGGCTATAATATGCTTCGTCATATTCAGGTCTTAATTGTATAGCCATTTCAAAATCTTCAATCGATAGTTGATATTCTCCGATTTTATTTTTTGTACAGCCTCGATTGTGATAGGCTTCGGCCATTTTCGGATTCAATTCAATAGCCTTATTAAAATCCTCAAATGCATACTCAAAATGACCTAAATCGTCATACACATTCGCACGGTTATAATAGGCATCATAGTCTTTATTATCTAACTGAATTGCTTTGGAATAATCGTCTAATGCTTCATGTAACATGTTCATCTCATGAAACGCATTGCCTCGGTTATTGAAAGCAGCGGTTGCATCAGATTGTAATTCTATTACTTTGGTAAAATAATCTACTGCTTTTTGAAATTCGTTTTTATGGTAACAATCAATACCTTGTTTGAAAAGCGCTTCAGCAGAATCCATTATTTTTGCTTAATACTTTGTACTCAATACTACTATCAAACCTCCGCCCGTAAAACTTCCAGTGGTGGACGGTTCAATACCTCCCGGCTGTTAAGCATACCAATCAGAACGGTAAGGGCGGTAATAATGAATAATACCACGATCAATGGCGTGTAAACGGCTACAAAAGGGGTTTCGAACACAAACAAAGCCAGCAGCCAGGTACTGAGCAGGGAAAGTAATATACCGGATAAAGTCGCCAGTGCCCCCAGAAACAAGTATTCAATCAGGGAAATAAGCATAATTTGTTTGCCACTGGCACCCAGCGTACGGAGGAGTACACTTTCCTGGATGCGTTGATATTTACTGATTACTACGGAACTGCCCAGTACAATAAGCCCGGTAATAATGCTGAATAAGGCCATGAAGCGGATCACAAAGGATACTTTATCTAATATTTCGTCTATCGTTCGCAGGATCAGACCGAGGTCAATGGCAGATACATTGGGGAAAGATTGTACCAATGCCTGCTGAAATTGTGCAGATTGTTCCACTGAATCCACCCTGGTAATGAGTACATGAAATTGGGGTGCATCTTCCAATACGCCTTCCGGGAAAACGACCAGAAAATTGGTTTGTACGCGGTTCCATTCTATTTCCCTGGTGCTTCCCACTCTCGTGCGTACTGGTGCTCCCTGTACATTAAACACCAGTTCATCACCTACTTTCAGTTTCATGCGCTGCAGATAGGGTTCTTCCACCGAAACATAAATAGTGTCAGTAGGGGAGGCGTATGTATGTAATTTTCCCTGTACCAGCTTTTCTGAGCTAATCAATGAATCGCGGTAAGTAACCCGGTATTCACGGGTAAGTCCCCATTCCGGAATTTTTGCAGTCGTGTCTTTTAGCAGGGCATCTACTGAACGTCCGTTGATTTCGGAAAGGCGCATGGTAACGATAGGAGCCTGTTGCAACAGGGGAAGGTTATATTCTGTTGCAAGTCTAGTAACCTGTTCTTTCTGATTACTCTGAATATCAAACAGCACCATATTCGGCTGGTTGCCACTGCCAGACAGCGATACCTGGTTAAGCAGCAGGTTTTGCGAAAGATAGAGCGTAGAGATCAGGAAAGTACCCAGGCCGATGGCAATAATGAGAATTAAGGTCTGGTTTTGCGGACGGTACAGATTGGCCAGACTTTGCCGCCATACATAACTCCAGGAAACAGGAAAGAATTTGCGTACCAGAAACATAATCAGTTTACCCATGCCGGTAAGTATGAGAAAGGCTACTGCAATGCCTACTGTAAAACCCAGGGCAAGTTCCCATCGCTTGATCTGGAGATAGGCAAAGCCACCCACAAAGAGTACAATCAGGCCATACACCAGCCATTTAGCCGGATCTCTGGCCGAAGTATCTTCTTCATAGGAAGCCCGCAAGGTACGCAAGGGAGAAATCCTCCGGATAGAGAGCAGAGGCAATAAGGCAAATAAAATAGCCATACCTAATCCGATACCTACCCCTTGTAAAACGGCTCCCCAGGCAACCGTGAGTTCTACTTCTACCGGCAGAAAATCCTGGAATACCTGTGGCAGCAAAAACTGAATACCAGTACCAAGAGCCGCTCCCAGGGTTGCACCGATCAGGCCCATGACTATGGTTTCAATGAGAAAGATAAAAAAAGTCTGCCAGCCGCTGGCGCCCAGGCATCGCAGTACGGCAACGGAAGAAATCTTTTCTTTTACATACAAATGAATCGCACTTGCTACCCCCACACAACCGAGCAAAAGGGCTACAAAACCCACCAGGTTCAGAAACTGAGAAAGATTGGCGAACGTACGACCCACCTCCTGCTTGCGCTCTTCCACGGTATCATAATTAATGCCTTCCCGATCCAGCCTGGGTTCCAGGGTTTCGGCCATTTTCTCCACATCTAAGGTGGAGGGAAGTTTGTAATAAAAACGGCTGGTTATCCGGCTGCCTCTTTGTACCAGGCCGGTTTGTTCCAGGTACTGTAAAGGAATATATACAGCGGGTGCTACAGTAGTGGCAATAGCCGATTGCCCGGGTACTTTTAGTAAGCGTCCCTGAATATAGAAAGTCATATTTCCGATCTTCACCGAATCTCCGGGCTTTACATTGTACTGGATCATTAGGGCATCTTCCACCAGGGCACTTCTGCTGTTTTTGAATGCCTGGGCAGCAGAGGCGGGCATGGTTTCGATGATGCCATAATAAGGGAAGTCACCTTTCACTGCTTTTACCTGTATGAGCCTGGTTCCTTTGGTTTTGGGAAAAAATACCATCGAGGGGAAGCTTTTTTCCTCAGAACGGTTGGTGCCAATGGAATCTATTAAATTCTGTGCTTCTGTAGTGATTTCTTTATTAGTAGTTAGTACCAGGTCAGCGCCTAACAGCTCTTTTGCCTGGCCATCTATGCTTTTTTCCAGGTTATAGGCAAAGGAGTTAATAGCGACAAGGGCGGCAATTCCCAGAACGATAGAGGATATAAACAACAGGAGCCGCTGACGGCTTTTCCGGCTGTCACGCCAGGCCATTTGCCAGAGCCAGGGATTAAAGAGAAGATTCATATACAGGTTGTTATTAACACAGATTGGACATCAGGCCCAGCCAGCTAAGATACAGGTTTTTGATGGAACAGGAGAGAATAACCCGGTTTTTGTGATGAACGGTTTACTTAATTATAGCTTCATGCTGTATTTCCCATTAACCGCCCGATGATTATGTGGTTTGCTAATATAGAAAGACGATGGCTACCTGAAAATATTTTGTGTTTTACCGGTAAAAAATAAACTTATCGTTAATGTACTAACAGATAAGTGCAAAACTAAATCAGTTGGAAGGTGAGAATGAGTTCTAATCCGGCATTACTTTTACCTGACATTTTTTAGCGTGAGAAAAGTGATCAGCAGCAAATTTAAACCCTATAAATTAGGTTTGCATGAGGAAGTTTATTTCAGGTTCCAAACTACCTGTGTCTTTACGAATATCTTTTTGTAAATTGCTAAGTAACCGCTTGTATGTCAGTAGTAATCAGGTGAATCTGAGGTTTGATAAAACCATACAAAACTTGTATAGGGCTTGGGTATTATTGCTAATCAAGTACATGTGCGGCTATATTCATCGCAACAAACAATGGTGGTATGAACAGAATAATACAACGGGAGATAGAAGTTGCTTTTTCGAGGCATGCACAACCCTTATGGTTCAGAATAGTAAAATGGGTATTCATTCTCGGATTAGGGTATTTCCTATGGAATACGTCTTTTTTATGGTGGATACTCGGAATATTATTGATACCTGCCTTATGCCTGCATTTTTATTACCGCTACAAAACTAAAGCCTGGACCCAAAGCTATGGCATGTGGAATTACGAGCGTAATAAATCAAAAATAAAGGATAACAGCCCAGGTAAGCAGAAATGAACACCTAATGAAAGCAGGTTCATGGCTGAGCTAATTTCACTGTTTCTTTTGTTTATCTAACCCAATACAAAAATTTAGTCCGGCACCAGTATTGAATTTATGGTGGTTGAATGTATGCTTTACACAGCAGCAATCCTGATTTTCCATTCTTCCTGCCATACAACCTTATAACCGGAAAATTTCTCCCTTGTCCTTTTTATTGTTTTAGGAATGGTCAGGATCAGTAAATTAAAAGTCCTTTCCTAAATTCCACTGGTATGCTCAAAAATTACCTAACCATCGCCCTGCGTACACTTTCCCGGCAAAAAGCATATACCTTTATCAATATTGCCGGACTTGCTACTGGCTTAGCCTGCTGTTTTCTGATCCTGCTGTTTGTATTTGACGAACTGAGCTACGATACCTTTCAGCAGAAAGCCAGCCGCATATACCGGCTCCAGTATGAGGTTACTTTCGGAGGAAATGAGGTAAAGCTGGCATCTACGCCTCCTCCATTCGCACCGCTGCTCACAGGCTTTTTTCCGGAAATAGAAACGGCTGCCAGGGTATACCAACGCAATGCCAGTTTGCAGGTAAATGGAAAGGGGCAATCAGAAAAATTTGATGAGACAGTTACGTTCGCTGATTCTACAATGCTGGATATCCTGAGTTTTGATTTTGTGAGTGGTACACCTAGGGCAGCCTTAGATGCGCCTTTTTCGGTGATTATCAGTGATGAAATGGCAGTCAAGTATTTTGGGAAGGAGCAGGCATTGGGTAAAGCTTTGCTATTTGAAGGCAGGTACCCTATGAAAATTACCGGGGTGTTCAAAAAATATCCGAACCATTCGCATATCCATTTCAACGTCATTGCCAATTATGAAACCATGTTTGCTACCGAAATTCCGGAAGTACGGGAAAATCTGTCGCAGAACCGCTTGATCTCACATTCTTATACCTATGTTTTACTCAAACCTAACCAGTCAGTTGCTTCGGTAAACAAGCGTTTTCCGGCATTTCTGGAAAAATATGGCAATGAACAACTCCGGAAAGACCAGAATTTTAGTCTGCAACCCTTGCTGGATATTCACTTGTACTCTGACCTGCAGGCAGAACCGGAACCTGGCGGCGATATTATGTATGTATACCTGTTTACAGGTATTGCTTTTATTACCTTACTGATTGCCTGCATTAATTTTATTAACCTGGCTACTGCCAGTTCCCTACGACGTACCAGAGAAGTAGGGGTGAGGAAAGTACTGGGTGCTTACCGGATTCAGCTTATAGGTCAGTTTCTCGGCGAATCCCTGCTGATCAGCCTGATGGCATTTATTATATCGGTAGTGCTGGTGATGGCTGGTTTGCCGCTGCTCAATGAATTGACCGGAAAACAATTGTCTGTGGATGTGCTGGGCAACTGGCAAGTGATACTAGCCTTTTTCGGCCTGTTTGTCGCTGCCGGAATGATTGCAGGCAGTTATCCGGCATTCTTTGTTTCGGGTTTCCAGTCGGTAGAATCTCTCAAAGGAACCAATATTGCCACCAAAGCTGGTGGGGTAGGGGTGCGCAAAGTGCTGGTTGTAACACAATTTACCGTTTCTATTGCGCTAATGGCTGGCGCTCTTGTTTCCTATCAGCAGTTGCAATACCTGCAAAACCGTCCGCTTGGTTTTGGGAAAGAGCATACCCTGGTATTGCCTTTATTCAGCGATAACCTGAATAATATTTTTGGTGGGGTGGGTCCGGAAATGCGTAGCAAAACCAATGCTTTTGAAGAAGCCATAGCTCAGAATCCTAAGGTAAAAGCCAGTACATTATCCTCTGGTTCGCCTGGGAATGGAGCGGTTATGAGAAACATTGTGCCCCAGGGATTTACCCAGGAGGATAATATTTTTGTATCCGGCATGCCGGTAGATTATGATTTTATTTCGGCTTATGGCATGGAAATTATTGCTGGCCGGGATTTTTCTAAAACCTATGGCACCGACCATCTGGAAGCCTTTATCATCAATGAGAAAGCGGTACAACAATTCAAGTGGGGCAGTCCGCAGGAAGCTATCGGCAAAACCATTGACCGGGAAGGCAAAAAAGGTAAAGTAATTGGCGTAGTCAAAGATTTTCACTACCAGTCCTTGCAGGCGCCCATCGAAGCATTTGTCTTTGATGTAAACCCGCCTGTTTTCAATACATTCTCCATTAAAGTGCAGTCAGATCATATTCCGCAGACGATAGAGTTTCTGGAAAAGAAATGGAATGAATTCTTCCCCGAACGGGCATTCAGTTATGCTTTCCTGGATGAAACCATCAATGAAGCTTATAATGCCGATCAGCGTCTGGGTAAAATTATTGGTTACTTTGCCTTTCTGGCTATATTTATCTCTGGCTTAGGCTTATTCGGACTTGCTTCATTCACCACTGCCCAGCGCACCAAAGAAATAGGTATCCGCAAAGTATTAGGGGCAAGTATTCCACAGATTGTAGGTTTATTATATAAAGATTTCGCCTTGCTGGTGGGAATTTCATTTGTTGTTGCTATCCCACTTGCCTGGTATGTAATGAACAAATGGCTCGCAGATTTTGCCTACAGCATTCCCATGCAATGGTGGATGTTTGCGCTTCCTGGTTTGTTAGTCACTATTATTGCTTTATTGACCGTGAGCTGGCAAAGCATCAAAGCTGCCCTTGCCAACCCGGTGAAGAGTTTAAGAAATGAGTAGTCTGGAACCAGGATTTATCCGATTTAGAAGATTAAAGGGATTTCAAAGATAAAATCCTGTAAATCCCTGAATCATGAGGATCGCGGTTCCAGACCAGAAGTCCAGGTTCCATGTATTACCCTACATTGTGGAAAACAGCTGTTACATCATCATCCTGCTCGAACTTTTCGATCAGTTCCATAATTTCATCTTCCTGTTCCTGGGTGAGCGAAACAGAGGTATTGGGAATGCGTTGTAACTGGGCGCTTTTAATGGTAATGCCTTTTTCTTCCAGAAACTTCTGCATTCTGGCAAATTCCTGATAAGGTGTATACACGACCAGTTCTCCTTCCTCTTCCTCAATTTCATCGAGGCCAAAATCAATACCTTCCAGTTCTAATTCATCTTTGTCTACCCCAGCTGCATCAAAACGGAAAACGCCTTTCCGGGTAAAAATAAAATCCAGGGAACCCGTTTTGCCCAATGTGCCATCGCCTCTGGTAAAATACATGCGGATATTGGCAACCGTGCGGGTAGGATTATCAGTAGCGGTTTCCACCAGAATGGCCACCCCATACGGACCATAACCTTCGTATACCACTTCTTCATAATCTTTTTCATCTTTGGAAGAAGCCCGCTTGATGGCCGCATCTACCCGGTCTTTGGGCATATTATTGGTTTTGGCATTCTGGATGAGGGTGCGCAGCCGGGGATTGGTTTCAGGGTCGCCACCCCCTTGTTTGACGGCGATAGAAATTTCTTTTCCGATTTTGGTAAATGTTTTGGCCATCCAGTCCCATCTTTTTTCTTTTCTGGCCCTTCTGAATTCAAATGCTCTTCCCATGTTCAGTATGTTGTGTATATGTTAAAATTCTGCCGTTATTTTTTGTTGCGGAAACTTTCTTATGCGATTTTTCGAAAATTAGCAAAATGCAGAAAACAAAGATAAATATTGGAAGATAGAAGTTGGAAAATAGAGGGTAGAAATTGGAAAAAAATAGGGTGATTTACTATTGACAATTGTAGCTGAGAATTTAACTTCTCAGTTTCGGTTATAAATCAATTAAATGAATAACCTGTAACTTCTTATCTCTAACTTCTAACTTCTAACTTCTAACTTCTAACTTCTAACTTCTATCTTCCAACTTCCAACTTCCAATACCAACCATTTACTCATGTATACCAAAGAACAGGCATCGAAACTCAGGCAGGCATTCTGGACCGCATTCGGGCAGTATATTGCGCCTCATCCCTCAGCGGAAGGACTAAAAGTGAACTGGGTAAACTATCAGACTGGCGTAAAACATGTGTATTTCCGCATGCAGGCCGATAATACGACTGCTTCTATTGGCATTGAAATCACTCACCTGGACACTGAAATTCAGGAGTTGTTTTTTGAACAATTTATGAGTTTAAAAACCATACTGCACAGTTACCTGGGCGAAGAATGGGAATGGCGCTTGCATACCACAGATGATAATGGTAAAGTGATCAGCCGGATTTATACAGAAATTAAGCCGGTGAATGTATTCAATCAGGATGACTGGCCGGAACTTATTACCTTTTTCAAACCTAGAATCATTGCCCTGGATGAATTCTGGTCGGATGCCAAGTATAGTTTTGAATCGCTGAAATAAAATATGAGACCTGTATTATAACCAGCCTTGAATAATTCATTATCTGCGAAACCCTGGATAGCACAGAAATGTTACATACGTGAAATCATATTAGGGAGGAATTTGCTGTCTTGATACAAACCACATTTAAATATAATAGCTTCTTACTGACAGGGTTTCTTATAGTAGCCTGTTGTTTTACTGTTTCCGGTCAATCCAGACAGGAGCCTGTATCATCCATCGGTTTACGTATTGAGCCTTTACCCATCACTCCCAAAGAATTCTACATTGCAAGCATCATAGATGAACGCGTGAACCGTAGAACCGTGGGATATTTATTGTCTTCATCCACTAATCCGGAACAGCCACTTAGTACCTATCCGGTTGATCTGCAAGGGGGAAGTTCGCAGGCGATTCGTGAGTTTATGCTGAAAAGTTTGCCCAGAAATACCAGGCTCCGCCCAGTGTATGTGCGGCTGAGGGAATGTCTCATCACTGAAAAACTGGCTCCCAGAAACAGGATTGATGGACAGGTGGTAGTGAGTATGAGTTTTGCCTGGAAACGGGATGAAGATACGGTACATCTGGTAGATTATATTGGGGGCGGAGCCAGTTATAACCGCGCACCTAATCAGATAATAGCCGTAGAGCAAGCGCTCTGGCAATCGATGCGGAGTTCGCTTACTTTTTTTAACAACTGGATGAACCAGCAGTCAGCAGGCAGTGTGAGTCTGGCTAAAAGTCTTACGGTATCCTTTACCGATTATGTGCGTAATCCCGACCAGGATACGGTTTTCTATGCGACCAATCGTCCGCTGATCTGGGAGGATTTCCGGGATAAGCCCAGAGGCAGCCGTTTTGCGGCTTCCGTGTTTCCCAGTTTTGCTTATGAAGGCAGTAGCCAGGTGGTGAATGGCATAGTACATGTCAATATTAAACTGAAAGTATTTGTACTTAAAAACTCTTCCTGGGTAAGGGAAACGGCCAGAGAACCCTATGGCCTGAATCACGAACAAAGACATTTTGACATTGTAAAAATTGTGGCCGAACGGTTCAAGCAAAAATTGCATCCGGATAGCCTTACCGTGGAGGACCACAACAGCGAAATTCATTGGAAATACATAGAATCTTTCCGGGAAATGAACCGCCTACAGGAACAATACGATGGGGAAACCAACCACGGCCTTGATCGGATTTCCCAGGATTTATGGAACCAGCGTATTGAAGCAGAGCTGAAAGAGTTAGGAGTGAAGTAGTTAATAATCAGTATGTCATCATAAATTAACTTTCACTGCATGTTCCTATCTTGAGCAAAGATATTTAGCCATTGAGTTCAAACTAATTAAACGCTGACTGACCATTCACCTACAGATTAGATAGTTTTATACGCTCTACAGAATCAATCAACTTCTGCTCAATTGCCCAATTAATAAATTTGCTGATTATAACACTATCTGGTGGCTGATGCTGTTGTATATTGATATTCAATCCTGTTATTTTTTTCAAAGCTCCAGCTTTACAATAATATACGCTCATTCCCTTATATCTGGCATGATGTGAGGTTCTTTCGTCATAAATATCTTTAAGAAGCGAAACAACTGATTCTTTATCTTTGGCTTCCCCTATATAATAACATGCATTGCAAATTTTATCAACATCATCAGATTGTAAATCTTTACGATAATCCTCTATCGTTTGAGATCGGCATCCAATAATGAGTGAAAACAGAACAAAAATTAATGATGGTTTAAACATTTATCAGATTACAAGCAACCACTTAATACTCACTACTATTTCGCCTCCGTGATCTCCAGAATGACACTGGCTCTGCGGGCATTCACCATAGGGTTATATCCAACAGTCATCAGGTAGTTGCCGGAATAGGAAGTTTCTCCGGTGATATCGGTTTTGGTACCAGGATACAGATTAATTTCTTTTACCTGGTATTTTTTAGCAGGTTCCAGTCCGCCTAATTTAACCGGAGAGCCACTTCCTGCCCCATAGCGGTTAGAAACCAGGTAATTAAACATGACCGCCCGGTTTTTAGCTTCATTCACATACATCAGCGAAGCAAAATCATTCTCACGAGGATTAGCCAGCCTATACAAATCGCCATGCCAGACTACATCGCTGATTGATTTATAGGTGCTCACCGCATCCTGGCAGAATTTCAGGTCTTCGGCTTTGAGCTCGCTAACGACAATATCAAAACCCAGTTTGCCCATCATGGCTACATCGGTGCGGAATTTAATGGGTTGTTTGCCCCAGTCAGTTACGTGATTATCATGAGAAATGGCCGGGAAAAAATACGAGTATTCCCACTGGATAAAAATGCGTTCCAGCGGATCGGTATTATCGCTGAGCCAGAATTCAGTAAAATACTGCAAGGCTCCATAATCCACCCGGCCACCGCCACCGGAGCATAACATCATGGGCAGTTCTGGGTATTTTGCCCTGAAGCGTTGTAATACCTTATATAATCCCCGAACATACTCTACATACAAATGCGATTGTTTGTCTTTCAGGTAGGAAGAATAGGCATTATAGATCACCGCATTACAATCCCATTTAAAAAAGGCTACGCCCGGATTTTTTGTCAGAATATTATCCAGTACGCCAAACACGAAATCCTGTACTTTCGGATTGCTCAGGTCTAATACCAGCTGGTTGCGGTACAAATGTTCGGATCGTCCAGGCTGGCGGATGATCCAGTCGGGGTGTTTCTCATACAATTCACTTTTCGGGTTTACCATTTCCGGCTCCACCCAGATGCCGAACTTTACCTGGTTGTTTTGTGCTTCTTTTACCAGGTAGCCAATGCCATGCGGCAGTTTCTTCACATTTTCCTGCCAGTCTCCTAATCCGGCATTGTCGCTGTTGCGGGGGTACTTGTTGGCAAACCAGCCATCGTCCAGCAGGAACATATCAACCCCAAGTTTTTTAGTGTCTTTGATGAGTTCGGCCAGTTTTGTTTCGTTAAAATCGAAATAGGTAGCTTCCCAGTTATTGAGAAGTGTCAGGCGGGAGCCATTGCCCTGCATGATTTTATACTTTCTTGCCCAGCGGTGCATATTCCGGCTGGCTTCTCCTTTGCCATGTTCTGAGTAAGTATATACAAACATCGGCGTAGTAAATTCCTGTCCTTTTGCCAAAGTATAGGTAGAAGCATGTGGATTGATTCCGGCAATCACCCGCAGATTGTTGAGTGGGTCTACTTCCAGGTCAATCCTGAAATTTCCCGACCATTCTACAGAGCCATACAGTACCCGCCCTTCGGTTTCGGAAGCAGCTTTGTCGAGTGATACCATAAAGGTAGGCGGCTGGTATAAATTGGCCCGTGTGCCTAATTTGGTATCCAGTACTTTTATGCCGGGAGTCAGGCGGATTTCCTCTGTTTTCATTTCTTTGGCCCAGTCACCATGGTAGTGTTTTAAATAGTATTCACTGGCTTTTAAATAGAGATTCGCTGACGCATACTTGTGAAGCGTAACATTTCCTTTCTCATTATTTTTAATCACCGACCATTGTTCGATCACATTTTCCTGGGCATACACTTTATAATACAGCGTTACTTCCAGTCCGTACACTGGATCGCGTAAGAGAATGCTGGTCGTAGATACATTGTTGTCCGTTTTTTGAACCTGATGACTTACATATTGTAGATCCAGGGAAGTATTGCCATCCGCATGAGTCACCCAGATGGCAGGTTCCACCAGATTTCTGGAGCCGCTAGGGGTATAGGCTGAATGCAAAATACCTGAATAATCATCACCCTGGCGGTACATAGCTGGTGCATGCTGGTACTCGGATGCATTATTGAGTTTAGCGCCAAAATAGATAACGCCAGCCCGTTTTTCCGCATCTATGCCAATGGCCAGTGCGTTTTGCTGTGATTCAATAGGAATTACGGTGGCAGGCTGGGCAACTACCTGACCGCTTATGAGATAAAAAATAAAAGCAACCGGGAAGGTAAATTTTCTAAAGAATGCAGGCAATTGTTTATCTCTCAAAGTCATAATTCATTCACAGTTTAAGGCGGTACCACGTGTTGTAAACAAGGGCAGGAAATTACAAGATTGTTTGCATTTGTTTTTATTTTCCTGTGAAAAATTATAAATGTATCTATCCCGGGCAAGCTACGCTAAGACGTATTTCCAAGAAAAAGTATACTTATTAAAGAATGTGTTGCATTTAGCAGGTTTATTTATAAATAAGTGTTGCAGATGAAGACAAAATCCTCTGCACTTTGTTATATTAATTCCGTAAAACATACTATACAACTAAACAACAACGGTCAGTTCAGTTACCGGGTATGCTGGTAACACATCAAAAAACTACTTTTTACTGGTATGAAACTTAAATATTTTGTGTATGCCATACTCCTTATCGGACTAAGTTCATTGGTAGGATATCGGATTGTTAAGAACAAAAGCCAGGCAAACACACCAGGAGGTGCAGGTGGTGGGAGAGGTGGCGCTGGCGGAGGAGGGGCAGCCATGCGGGTAAATGGTGTGGTGGTGAAATCAGAGCGCTTTGCCAATGCCTTGCTTATATCAGGGACTATTGATGCCAATGAACAGGTTTTTTTACGCAGCCAGGTATCAGGCATCATAACAGCATTGTATTTTAAAGAAGGAAGCATTGTTAAACAAGGGCAGGCGCTCTTACAAATTGATAATACTGAATTAAATGCCCAGTTATCAGAAATTGGAACCAGAGAAAAGCTGGCTTCTGAAAATGAGCAGCGTGCGGTGCAGTTATTGGACAAAGGAGCCATAAGCCAGCAGGAATACGATATTGCCCTGGCCGACCTGAAATCATTGCGGGCACAAAAACAATTAATAAGTGCGCAGCTGGCCAAAACCACTGTTAGGGCTCCTTTTACCGGAACCATTGGCTTGCGCTCTATTTCTGTTGGGGAATACCTCTCCCCTCAAACCGTGGTAGCCAAACTGGTGAATACCAATCCCTTGAAAATTACATTTTCGGTGCCTGAAAAATACGCCACCCAGGTAAAAGTGAATACAAAAGTGACCTTTACCATTTCCGGTTCCACTAAAAAATATACCGCTACCGTTTATGCCATAGAACCCAGTATTGATGCTCTTACCCGTACGCTTCAGCTCAGAGCCTGGGCCGAAAATCCGGAAGGCGAATTACGGCCTGGGGCATTTGCCAACATAGAATTGCCGCTCACCATCCTGGATGATGCCATCCTGATTCCGACAGAAGCGGTGGTACCGGTTCAAAACGGGAAAAAAGTCTTTGTGGCTGAAAACGGAAAAGCCAAAGAAGTAAAAGTAGAAACTTCCACCCGCCGCGAACAGGATATTCTGATCACCTCCGGATTGAAAGCAGGTGATACAGTTTTAACCACAGGAGTGATGTCATTGAAACCACAGATGCCAGTAAAAGTGGTGATTCCCAAAACTGGAAGTAATTAATAAATGAAAATTATTTATGTTTTTCTTGTAATAATATGCTTTGGTTCATGCAATAGGAATAATAATTCAAAACCTGTTCATAAAGATCTTTTGGGTTTCAAAGCAGATTTTAGAGTTGAATCGGATGATAAAAGATATGACAGATTAGAATTAAAACTAGGTAAACTTCAAATTAGATATATAGAGGATATAATCTATGTTTCTACATATGCAGAGGTAAATGCGTGTGGAGATTTTCAAGGGAATATTCAAATAAAGAATGACTCTATCATGCTCAAATATGAGTATATATCTGATTTAGCGTGTACATCAGTGGCCATTGAGAAATTAACCTATTTAATTGATAATCCTGGTAAAAGTAGGAGAAAAATAAAATTTGAAGATTAAAAAGCTTTTGTTGCCAATGCCAGCTTGATCTGTTACAGCAATGAGCGTAAAAGTATGTTTTGAAAGAGGTATTGAAAACAGAAAATCAAAAAAATAACAAAAATTCCATGAGCGAGAGGATAAATGAAAAGTGGGGTGAGCGTTGGATGTGGGAGGAAGCGTTTTTCATTTTGCCTTTTTCTTTTGTTACTGACACACAAGCTGGCTCAAAGCTCTCGCTTTGCCCTCTTTTGGGCATGCAAAAGAAAAGTAAGACGGCGTAAGTATTCACAACAGGAAATATTAACTGAAGAACTTGTACGTTAAGTGATATCAATCTCTGAAATCAATTTAATAGTGATAAATAATACCTAAAATGAGCTTACCAACCACCAGTATCAAACGCCCGGTATTTACCATAGTGATCAACTTACTGCTGATTCTGTTTGGTATTATTGGATATACCTTCCTGGGAATCCGGGAATTTCCTTCCATAGATCCGGCAACTATTTCGGTGCGAACCAGTTATTCCGGCGCTAACTCCGATATTATCGAATCCCAGATCACGGAGCCGCTCGAAAAAGCCATTAACTCGATTGATGGTATCCGCAATATCACCTCTGCCAGTAACCAGGGTTCCAGCAATATTACCATTGAATTTAACCTGGATAAAAACCTGGAGGAAGCGGCCAATGATGTACGGGATAAGGTTTCCCAGGCCGCCAGGAGCCTGCCTCAGGATCTGGATGCGCCGCCGGTTGTTTCCAAACAAGATGCCGATTCAGAACCTATCATCATTCTCACAGTAAGCAGTAATACCCGCAATGCACTGGAATTAAGTGATTATGCCGAAAATGTGATTGCCCAGCGCATTCAAACCATTCCTGGGGTTAGTAGCGTGTTTATCTATGGCCAGAAGCGGTATGCCATGCGGATGTGGATTGATCCTATGAAACTGGCCTCGTATGGCCTTACTGTGGCAGATGTCCGGAGTGCATTAAACAGGGAAAATGTGGAACTGCCATCTGGTAAAATAACTGGTAAAAATACGGAATTAAGTGTACGTACCCTGGGTAACCTATCTACGCAGGAACAATTCAATAACCTGATTATCAAAACAGATGGCGACCGGACGGTACGATTTAGTGATGTGGGAAATGCAGTTCTGGGGCCAGAGAACCTGGAAACGAAAATGAGCGAATCCGGCAAACCTCTGGTCGGGCTTGCCATTGTGCCTCAGCCCGGCACCAATTACCTGGATGTTTCCAATACATTTTATCAGCGCCTGGAGCAATTACAAAAGGAAGTACCGGACGATTTGAAACTGGCGGTTTCTGTAGATAATACGCAGTTCATCAGAAAATCTGTAACCGAAGTAGCAGAAACCATTTTAATTGCCCTGATTCTTGTGATTCTGATCATCTTCCTGTTCTTCCGCGACTGGGGGATAGCCTTCCGTCCTTTAATAGATATTCCGGTTTCCCTGATCGCCACTTTCTTTATCATGTACTTGTTTGGCTTTTCGGTGAATGTGCTCACTTTACTGGCTATTGTACTGGCAACCGGCCTGGTTGTAGATGATGGGATTGTAGTAACAGAAAATATCTTTAAGAAAGTAGAAGAAGGGATGTCTCCTATTGAGGCCGCCATTAAAGGGTCCAATGAGATTTTTTTAGCTGTTATTTCCATTTCTATCACCCTGGCAGCCGTTTTCCTGCCGGTGATTTTTCTCGAAGGCTTTGTTGGGCAGTTATTCCGGGAATTTGGGGTAGTGATCGGGTCTGCAGTGCTTATTTCTGCTTTCGTATCATTAACACTTACACCTATGCTGAACGCCTACCTGATGAAAGGTGGGCACCAGAAAAAGTCTAAGTTTTACAACCTGACCGAGCCTTATTTTGAAAAGCTGAATTCAGGCTATGCAAGCGCCCTAACCGGCTTTATGAAACGCAGGTGGCTCAGTTTCCCGATTATCGCTCTTTGTATTGGAATGATCGGACTGTTTTATACCATTCTTCAGAAAGAAACGGCTCCCTATGATGACAGAAGTTACCTGCGGGTACAAGTAACCGCACCAGAAGGAGCTTCTTATGAGTATACAGACCGTTTTATGCAGGAACTGACCAGGCTGGTGAATGATTCAATTCCTGAAAAGAAGGTAAATCTGGTGATTACAGCCCCTGGTTTTGGCGGATCTGGTTCTGTAAATACCGGCAGAATGACCATGACCCTGGTGCCTCCGGATGAACGGGAACGCACCCAGAAAGAAATTGCCAATAAATTAACCCAGCTCACCAGAAAATACTCAGAAGCCCGTACACTGGTAACTGAGCAGCCAACTATTGCCGTGAACAGGAGAGGAGGATTACCTATTCAATACATCATTCAGGCACCTAATTTTCAGAAACTGCAGGAAAAAATACCTGAGTTTATGGATGAAGCCAGCAACGATCCTACGTTTTCTAATACGGATGTAAATCTGAAATTTAATAAGCCTGAAATTAATGTTTCCATAGACCGCGATAAAGCACAGAGTCTGGGTGTATCGGTAATTGATGTGGCCCAGTCGCTGCAACTGGCCCTGAGCGGACAGCGGTTTGCCTATTTTATGATGAATGGCAGGCAGTATCAGGTCATTGGCCAGTTCGATAAAAGCGATAGGGATGATCCTTTAGACCTGACTTCAATTTTCGTCAGAAGCAGTTCCGGCCAGTTAATTCAACTCGACAACCTGGTAACGACCAGTGAATTGAGCAGTCCGCCACAGCTCTACCACAATAACCGTTTTTTATCAGCTACGGTTTCGGCTGGTCTGGCTCCCGGAATGAGTATAGGGGATGGCATCGAGGCAATGGACCGCATTGCAGAAAAAGTATTGGATGACAGCTTTTCAACCGATCTGGCCGGTGAATCACGCGATTTTAAGGAAAGTGGTTCTAATACCTTGTTTGCTTTCGGTCTGGCCTTATTACTGATCTATCTGATTCTGGCTGCCCAGTTTGAAAGCTTTATTGATCCCTTTATTATCATTCTCACGGTTCCGATGGCCGTGGCAGGAGCTATGTTTTCTCTGTGGTTATTCGGTCAGACCTGGAATATTTTCAGCCAGATCGGTACGATTATGCTTATCGGGCTGGTAACGAAAAACGGCATTCTGATCGTAGAATTTGCCAATCAACTGAGGGAACAAGGTAAACCCAAAATGGAAGCTGTACTGGAAGCCGCAGAAGCCCGGTTGCGCCCCATTCTCATGACCAGTTTAGCCATTGCCCTGGGGGCCTTGCCTATTGCGATGGCATTGGGAGCGGCCGCTCAGAGCCGGATCGGAATGGGCGTAGTGATTGTGGGAGGGACTATTTTCTCGCTCATTCTCACCTTATTCGTGATTCCTGCTATTTATTCCATGTGGTCAAAAGCCCGCAAACATTATCCGGAGCTGGATCAGGCAGAAAAATACGAAAGAAAACAACTGGAAACGGTCGCTTAAGGATTCAATTGGTTGTTAGCAAAATTTTGTTCATCCACATTTTGTGAAAGTACACATATACAGTTCCCATAATGAATAACTAATAACGATCTTCTGTTATTCCGGCAAAATGTTTTTTAGGGCAAAACGTAAATTCTCAAGTGTGACCGGTTTTTCTAAATAGCCCAACACCGGAAACAAGGCAACTTTGCGTTTTTCCTTCTCGTACGGCAGGCTGCTCACCAGTAATATTGATGTATTGTTATGCTGCAAGCCTTCTATTGAATGTAGTTCCGATAAAAATTCATAGCCATCAATAACAGGCAGGTTCACATCCAGCAGGATCAGTTCCGGACAGAATACATGAGGGTTGTCGAGTGTAGGAATACAATAGGTTGTAATGTATGACAAGGCATCTAAGGCATTGGGATAGGTAATAATTTTTGTATGGACGAAAAGCTCTTTTGCTGCTTCCACCATCAGTCGCCGACTGGCCAGATCATCGTCAATAATAAGCAGTTGCCTGATTCTTTCCATTTTCCTTAAACTGATTTAAATCTGGTTTGAGTTCAGTATATTCATAACAGGAATTCTATCGCAACGCAGGAACAGTGTATCCTGTAAAGGGTATGACTAACAAATACAAGATACTGACAAATGATTACTGACCAATGGTGATTGTAAATACTTTTTCAAATACATTTCCAGCTTCTACCTGTTGAATGGCTTCTTTCCTGGAAATATCTACGGGCTCACCTTCCGAATCGGCGCAGCCTAGCCAGGGCTCGATGCACAAAAAATCTGCCCCTGGTTTTGCCCAGATGCCCATATATGGAAACTGGGAGTATGCTACCCGTACAAACTGGTTATGGTTTCTGCTCCGGAGTGTTATCACGCTGGATGATAAATTTTTAAATACGAGCGCATCCTGCTTGAACAGGTCTTTGGTAAGCAGAAGTTTATTGCCCTCCAGCGCAATCGGCTCAGTTTTCCCGTTGAAAAGACCAGAGCCGGAAAGTAAATGTCTTTCCAGTTTTTCTTCGTGTTCAAACTCAAGAAAATAGTCCGTATACTGTTCGGATGAGGTAAAAGGCACATTAAATGCCGGATGGGCACCCACCGAAAAATACATGCGCTCCCGGCTTGTATTGATCACCCGGTAGGTAATGCTCAACTCTTTCTCTTTGAGTGTATATTCAATCTGAAAATCGAAATCGTAGGGATACACCTGTTTTGTTTTAGGACTCGAAGGAAGTGAGAAGATGGCCTGTTCATTGGTAGACTTATTCACATGAAACTCAGATTGCCTGGCAAACCCATGTCTTTCCATCGGATAGGTTTTATCCCCGATCTGTAATTGATTATTCAGGCAACCGCCAACCACCGGGAACAGGTTTGGCGCATGCCAGTTCCATATGGATGGGTCGCCTTGCCAGAGGTGTTCAGTGCCAGAGGTTTTGTCTATCAGGGAAGTGAGTTCTGCTCCTTTGTTTCGGATATTTATTTTCAGGAATTCATTTTCAAGTATGGCCATATATAGAGAGGTTTACCGGGTCAATATTATAAAATAACCACGCTTTTTAAAACGTGGTTAAGAAATTTATAAAGACCGTTTCATTTAGTGTATTTATCTGGATTTCTGATTAAACTTACACTTGATGGGATTTTAAGCCATTGATACTTTTGGCTACTGCTACATTTTTTGAAAAATGGTTTTCAAATTCCAGCCTGTTAATCATCAGCTTCTGTCTGCTGGCTACTGCTGGCACTTACCCGCCAGAGGGTATTACTCGCATCATCAGCCACCAGCAACGACCCATCCTGCAATACAGTAATTCCTACCGGACGGCCATATACATCTTTGTCATTGGCAATAAAGCCAGTCAGGAAATCTTCGGGTTTGCCGGAAGGTTTGCCATTCTGAAAAGCCACGAAAACAACTTTATATCCCGAAAACTCAGAACGATTCCAGGAACCATGCTGCGCGATAAAAGCACCATTGCGGTATTTTTCCGGAAACTTTTTCTGGTCATAAAAAGCCAGTCCTAAGGATGCACTGTGCGCAGCAAGAGGAACATCAGGAACAAGGGTTTGTTTTACCAGATCAGGCCGTTCACCTTTGCGGCGGGGGTCTTCATTCTGGCCTAAATAAGCGTATGGCCACCCATAAAAACCGCTTGATTTCACACTGGTGATATAATCTGGTACCAGCTCGTCGCCCAGTTCATCCCGTTCATTTACTGCTGTCCATAAGGTATTTGTACCGGGAGCCCAGTCCATACCTACCGGGTTACGTAAACCACTGGCATAGATGCGTTCGCCTGAACCATCCGGATTGATTTCCAGAATAGCAGCTCTGCGTTCTTCTTCTTTTAAACCATGTTCGGCTACGTTACTGGCAGAACCCACCGAAATATATAGTTTAGAGCCATCCGCACTGGCGATAATGTTCCTTGTCCAGTGGTTATTATAGCCACCAGCCGGCAGTTCAAGAATTTTCTCTCCTTTGGTTAAAATAGACGTTTGCCCCTCCTTATACGGATAGCGCCATAAGCCATCAGTATTAGCTACATAGAAATAGTTATTGAGAATCAGCATTCCGAAAGGCTTATTAAGACCGCTTAGGAAGGTTTCTTGTTTGTCAGGCTTTCCATCCTGGTTAGTGTCCCTGAAAATAGTAATCCGGTTGGCACTTTTTCCCAGGTTCTGAGAATCATCTTTTCCGGAAAGCTCATTTTTGATTTTTTCCTTCACATCTGGTTCTGTATTGGCTTCCGACACAAATATATCTCCATTGGGAGCCTGGTAGATCCACCGGGGATTCCGCAGATTGGCAGCAAATTTTTCTACCATAAATCCATTCGGAGCGATAGGGGTTTTGCCGTCAGTCCAGCCAATTACGTTGCTGAACCTCTTCTCAGATTTTGAAGGTTCGGGTAAAGAAACCGATTGAGTGGCATTGGCAATAGAGGTGGTGTCAGCTGTTGATGAATCATTAGCAGTCTGGTTCTGATTGCTTGTTTCGCCTGGATTGCAGGCAGCTAATAAGGCTGCCAGAGAAAATGCTGTACAGTATAAGGATAGTTTTCGCATAACTGGTATTATTTATTCTATTGGTAACACCCTGCTTATACGGCATTTTCTATATAAAGTCATATTTTTACCTCATATTTATTATCAATCTCATGAAATACCATCAGTTAAGAAATTCGGGTTTACAAGTAAGCGAAATCAGCTTTGGATGTATGTCGCTGAGTGGCGACGAGAGCCAGGATATACAGCTTTTACACCAGGCGCTGGATCAGGGGATTAATTTTTTTGATACAGCCGATCTCTATGAAAAAGGAGTCAACGAAGAAAAAGTAGGAAACGCTTTTAAAGACAGGCGGCAAAAGGTAATACTGGCAACCAAAGTGGGAAACCAGTGGCGCTCCGATGGAAGCGGCTGGGACTGGAACCCAACCAAATCCTATATTCTCAAAGCGGCAGATGAAAGCCTGAAACGCTTGCAAACAGACTATATTGATCTATACCAGTTACACGGCGGCACCCTCAACGACCCTATTGACGAAACCATCGAAGCTTTTGAAATTTTGCAGCAGCAGGGAAAAATCCGTTATTATGGCATTTCTTCCATCCGTCCGAATGTGATCCGGGAATATGTGAAACGTTCTAACATCGTGAGTGTAATGATGCAGTACAGTTTACTGGACCGGCGGCCGGAAGAAGAATGTCTGGATTTGCTGCATCACCACAATATTGGCGTTCTGGTGAGGGGAAGTGTAGCCAGAGGCTTGTTAGTTGACAAACCTGCCGAAGCCTATTTAAATTATTCAGCCGAACAGGTACAGGCAGTGGCGGAGGCGGTAGCAAAAGTAGCCAAAAGCAAAACGAAAAGGGCTTCTGTTGCTGTACGTTATGTATTGCAGCATCCGGCGGTAGCATCAGCTGTCGTAGGTATCCGAACACCAGCACAACTGGAATCCGCTTTATTGGTTCCAGAATCACCAGTTCTTTCTTCCTCTCAATTGCAGAAATTGTGTGATTCTGTTCCAGCAAATCAATATGTGGAACATAGGTAAATCTACCGTTGGGTGAATGAAATTCATGCAGACGGTTGTACAGTCTGTTTTTGGCTGGCTCCTATTTTTTAAGTTTATTACTTTAATAGTATTGTATTGGGATTATATCACAGGGAGTGTTAAGTTAAAAATCCAATATGCAAAGAGAGCTGAAAGTGGAAATATTGGAAGATACCATCCTTTTTCCACAAGGATATTATTTTACAGTGAGCCAGGTACATACAGACAAGAAGATAAGTAAAGAAAAGATTACAGAAATCAATTTAAATACCTTTCCACCCTCTTTCGTTTTAGATGACAAAGAAGTAATTTTTGTAGCTTATGATGGCAAAGCACAATTAGAACATTTTGGCCTGAAGAATAATATTAACATAGTAGAGAGATTTGATATTTGGGAGCATATTAATCAACCTTTTCTCGATACAGAATTTGACCTTGCAGAAAAAGCGGATACTTTAAATCCTTTAGCTAAAAATGGAGTAAGTGAAGAGGAAACAATAGCCATACGAAAAAAAATAAAATCGGTTATGAATGCTAACTTCTTTGCATGGGAGTGGATTTACCTGGGCCAGTTTGACTATTTGATGTGGGCTAAACCTTTGACAGTAGAAACATATGCCTGGTCGATGGAAATTGCACTCAGAAATTATCGTGAAAAAAAATAGTGATGGAATTTGATGAAAAATTAACTACTTAAAAGTGTCAATACATTGTTCAAAGATTTTTCAGACCTATAGCCTTTACAATGAGATACATACCTTTACTAATATTGTTACTGGCAGCCTGCCAGGGGAAACCAACCGAAGAACGCCAGCAGCAAAAGCAGCAACCAAAGCCCATCAGTTTGCATCCCAATAACGGACATTATTTTTTGTTCAGGGATAAGCCTACAGTACTGATTACTTCCGGAGAACATTATGGCGCCGTGTTAAACCTGGATTTCGATTATATTACCTACTTAAACGCCCTGCAAGCTGATTCGCTCAATTATACCCGGATTTTTACCGGTTCGTATGTGGAAGATCCTGGGGCTTTCGACATTTCGAAGAATACCTTGGCACCGGCGGAAGGCCGTTTTATCTGTCCCTGGAAACGGAGTGATACACCAGGATATGATAATGGGGGTAATAAATTCGATCTGAATACCTGGGATGAAGCCTATTTTAAACGCCTCAAAGATTTTGTTGCGGAAGCCGGCAAACGGGGGATTGTGGTAGAAGTTACGTTGTTTACTTCACTATATGGCTGGAGCGATGGATGGAAAAGCAGTCCTTTGCATCCTGAAAATAACATCAATGGCACTGATTCTCTTATCTTCTCCAAGGTTCAAACCCTGGAAAATAGAAATATTCTGCCCTTTCAGGAAAAAATGGTGAAAAAGATCGTGAGCGAGCTGAAAGAATATGACAATGTTTTCTATGAAATCCAGAATGAACCCTGGGCAGATAACAGCGTAAAACTCCCTGCTGTAAGCCAGGGGGATAGTATACTTTTTGAGTGGCAAAAAAGTGTCGAGGTGCCAACTGAAATTACCTTGGCCTGGCAGAAACGAATGGCTGAAGTAATTACTACAGAGGAAGCTAGCCATACCCACAAACACCTGATTGCCCAGAACTATACCAATTTTGCCTTCACCCTTACAGAAACAAATCCGGCTGTTTCCATATTTAATTTCCATTATGCCCATCCAGAGGCTGTCCAGTATAATTATCACTTAAATAAAGTAATTGGTTTTGATGAATCCGGATTTGCAGGAAGTGCAGATTCTACCTACCGGAAGCAGGCATGGCGGTTTATGATGGCTGGCGGAGGATTATTCAATAACCTGGATTATTCATTTACTGTAGCCAAACCAGATGGCACTGACCAGCAGAAAGCGCCGGGAGGAGGCAGTCCGGCCTTACGCAAGCAACTATCTGAACTCAAAAAGTTTATGGAAAGTCTTGATTTTATTCACCTGAAACCGGCTCAGGAATTAGTAAAAAACGCAGATAAAAAAGGTGTGTTTGTGCTGGCCAATTCCGGAAAGGAGTATGCCTTATTTGCTGAAAATACTGTATCAGAAGCAATAGGCCTGGAACTTGCGGCTGGAAAGTATAGCCTGGAATGGCTCAATCCTGAGAATGGCACTAGTATTAAGACAGATACACTTATACACAGCACTGGAACAGCTACTCTGAGTATGCCAGTGGATGTGGGAGATATTGCCTTACATATCCGGCAGACCAACTAAGGTATATGTGTGGGATTCACCTGATCATTGACAAAACCTTTCAGCTATCGCAAGCGCCAGTACAACAGATGCTGCAAGCCCTGCACTACCGGGGTCCTGATGCTGCCAGTCAACTGAGTATCAAAAACCATAATCATTGTGTATATATCGCCCAGAACCGGCTCCGGATTACGGATATCCGAAGTGAGGCAGATACATTATTTCAATCGGAAGACGGGAGGTATACGCTGGCTTACAATGGAGAAATCTATAACTACCAGGACATACGAAAGCGCCTGGAACGGAGCTATCATTTCCGCACGCAATCGGATACGGAAGTGCTGCTGTATCTGCTGATAGCAGAAGGTTTGGAAGGAATTAGCCAGGTGAATGGCATGTTTGCCTTCACTTTTTATGACAGGATGGAAGAAAAACTCTACCTGTGCCGGGATCGCTTTGGTATGAAACCGCTATTTTATGCAGAGAATGAAAAATACTTGATTGTTTCCTCCGAAATCAAAGGAATTCTGGCTTCGGGGCTTATCGAAAAAGAGCCGAACAGCAAGCAGATCCCTCATTATTTGCGTTTTAAATTTGCCCAACGGCCTAATACTTTTTACAAGAACATTTATGAAATAGAACCAGGCTACGTTTACATATATAACCCTGGAAAATCCCTGTTGAAATCCAGCAAACTACCTGCATTTCAGGTAAGCGTTCCTGAAAACTTTTCACTCACACAGATTGAACAGTCGCTTGTTGAAGCTGTACAAATGCATTTGCCGGCAGAAGTTCCGGCAGGTTTATTTCTGAGTGGGGGAGTAGATTCTACCTTACTTCTTGCAATGATCCGGGAATCTGGTAAAAAGGATTTTCCTGTCTTTTCCATCGCTAATTCGGCTAAAGATGCTTCGTTTGGAACGCAGGATTACCTGTTTGCCAGGAAAGCCGCTCAGCAGTACGGAGCAGCTTATCATGAAATAGAAATCAGTCCGGATTTGCTAGCGAATTTTTATGCGTTTGTTGAGAAAATAGATCAGCCGGTGGGAGATGGGGCAGCCTGGCTTACCTGGTTATTATCGCAGGAAGCAAAGAAATTTGTAAAAGTCATTATTTCTGGTGCAGGGGCAGATGAACTGTTTGCCGGATATAACCGGCATCAGGCTTATTTTCAATATTTAAAGCACTATTCCTGGCTTCAATACCTGCTTCCAGTATTGAAAAAGTCAGCTTTTTTATTACCTGACGGTTCGAGTCATCCGTTCCGGAAACAAGCCAGACTATTACACAAGTTACTCAGCCAGATGGATGTATCAAGGCAGCAAACCTTTGTTAATTTTACGGCGCATCTCGCTTTTGCGGAAACAAATTCAGAGGATAATCTTTTCCCGGAAGCTACCGGACAAAACATGGAACAATACCTGCAACAAGCACTTCAATATGACCGGGAACATTTTCTTTCAGCAGATGTACTGGCGATTACCGATAGAATGACCATGCAGGCGAGCCTGGAAGCCCGTTTGCCTTATCTGGATGCTCATCTGAGTGCACTGATGGAATCTATTCCTGCCAGTGTATTGTTACAGAAGGGAAAAAAATGGATATTGAAAGACATACTCAGCCGTAAAGGCGGACAAGCGTATGTGCAGCGCAGCAAAGAAGGTTTTGGCATGCCTTTCGGGCAATGGCTTAAATCGGTAAATGGAAAATTTTTAAGAGAACTGCTGCAAAACCGCAAGGCTTTACTATATGAACATACATCATATGCCGAAATAAATAAGCTAGTACAGTTGCATCTGGCTGGAAAATCGGACTATTCTTCCGAACTTTGGACAATTGTATTGCTGATTGCCTGGCTGGAACAAGAATTTGGAAAGAAAATGTAATTTTTGCTAGTATGAATCTGGTTCAATGAAAATAATTTATATACACCAGTACTTTAAAACTTATGCTGACGGCGGTTCCTCAAGGTCGTATTACCTGGCAAAAGCCTTAATCAAACAGGGGCATCAGGTGGAGATGATCACCAGCCACAATAAGAAAGCCTACCAGAAAGTACGGATCGAAGGTATTACCGTTCATTACCTGCCGGTATTTTACGATACAAAACTGGGTTTTTTAGGACGTATCCTGTCTTTTCTGAGATTTGTCATTCAGGCATCCAGGCTGGCGCTTTCTATCAAAAATGCAGGATTATGTTACGCTACCTCTACACCGCTGACGGTTGGGATAACTGCTCTGTTGCTAAAAAAACTAAAAAATATTCCCTTCTATTTTGAAGTAAGGGATTTATGGCCCCAGGCACCCATCGAAATGGGCGTCATCCGTAATGGGTTCATTCAGAAAATAATCCGGGGTTTCGAGAAACTCGTTTACCGGCAGGCACAAAAGATCATCGCCCTGTCGCCAGGAATGGCACAAGATATTAGTCAGAAAATAACAGACCTGGGTAAAATTCATGTAATTCCCAATATGGCGGATTGTGATTTTTTTCAGGCGGATGAACCTACATTTCCGCAAAAGACAAATACATTCACCATCAGTTATTTTGGAGCTGTAGGTAAGGTTAATCAATTAAATTATCTGGTAGAAGCCGCCCGTTATTTTCAGGAGAAACAACTAAGTGGTGTCCGGTTTCAGGTAGTGGGAAAAGGCAATGCCAATGCACAGGTGCAACAGCTGGCGCAACAGTATCAGTTGAATAATATGACGTTTCATCCCCATGTAGATAAATTTACACTGAGGGAAATGTTAGCACATACAGATGCTGTGTATATTTCGTTTGCGCAGAAACCAGTAATGGAAACCAGCAGCCCTAATAAGTTTTTTGATGCCCTGGCAGCGGGTAAATTGTGTATTACCAATACAAGTGGCTGGGTAAGGGAATCAATTGAAGAAGCCGATTGTGGTTTTTATGCCTCTCCCGATGAACCAGATGATTTTTATAAAAAACTACTTCCCTATCTGGCCAGTAAGCGGAAATTAAAAGAGGCAAAATCTTCTGCCCGCTACTTGGCAGAAACGCAGTTTTCACGGGAAATATTGACAAAAACGTTTGTGGGCCTGTTTCCTCAATCGAAACCTATTGCTATTTCAAAAGAGGTAGCTGTGGTGCCGGAATAATCGTCTGGAACCAGGATTTATCGGATTGTTGGAATAACAGGATTCATAAACATAAAATTTAGCGTAAGTAAGATGATTGTTCCTTCAGCATTGATCTAATCTGCGAATTATATAATCGTGGTTCCAGCCCAATAAATTTAACCTTACCTTAACAACACAAGTGTAATTTGCAGGTTATTATTGTATCAGACAGACGAGGGCAAAGTCTTATGTTTGTATTCTTCTGTTATTCTTCCAACTATGCATATTTCTACGGCTAACATACGATCTGGATACTGGTTTTCTTGCTTTATTTGCCTGCTTTTTGCGCTTACGTTAGTAGGGGAAAGCCAGGCTCAGCATAAATTTTCTGTAAGCGGCTATGTAAAAGATGCTGAAACAGGCGAAGATTTGATCGGCGCTTCGGTATATGCACCACAGTTAAGTAAAGGAACCACTACCAATGCCTATGGTTATTTCTCCTTATCCCTGCCAACCGACAGTATTCAACTCATCATTTCTTATATCGGCTATGCACCGGCTCAACGCAAAGTATTCCTCGTCAAAAATCAGCAGCTCACTATTATGCTGGCACCTGAGAAACAGGAGCTCAAAGAAGTAGTAGTAACGGCTGAATCGCTGCAAGCCAAACTGGAGCAAACACAAATGAGTGTAGAACGACTCAGCATTGCAGAAATCAAGCAGATTCCGGCCCTGTTTGGAGAAGTAGATATTATCAAAGCTTTACAACTGAAGCCAGGCATTCAGTCGGGTGGGGAAGGGGCTACCGGGTTATATGTGCGAGGTGGCGGTCCGGATCAGAACCTGATTGTACTTGATGAGGCAACTGTTTACAATGCAGCTCACTTGTTTGGATTTTTCAGCATCTTTAATCCGGATGCGGTAAAAGGGGTAGATTTATACAAAGGAGATTTTCCGGCTCAGTTTGGCGGACGGCTTTCTTCGGTAGTGGATGTAAAACTGAAAGATGGCAACGATCAGCATGTTGCAGGAAGCGGCGGCATCGGACTCATTGCTTCCAGGCTGACCCTGGAAGGCCCCTTGCTGAAGGATAAATCTTCGTTTATGCTCTCAGGCCGGCGAACTTATTTTGATATTTTTACCAGGCAACTCAACAAAGCCAATGCAGATGATGAAGAATATAATCCGATTCCGGATTATTATTTTTATGACATGAATGCGAAGGTTAATTATGAACTGGGCAAAAAAGATAGGTTGTTTCTAAGTGGATATTTTGGAAGGGATATTTTCAAGTTCAGCGGCGACAATTTTAACTTTGATTTTAAGTGGGGAAATACCACCGGTACCTTGCGCTGGAACCATATCTTTAATCCCAGACTCTTTTCTAATACTTCGTTTATCATATCTGACTATAATTACAGCATAGCCAATAAGTTCGACATCTTTAAGTTTACTCTGGGCTCCAGCATTCAGGATGTAAGCGGCAAAACAGATTTCGACTACCTGATCACCAATAATCACACACTTAGGTTTGGCGCACAATACACCTATCATCAGTTTGCGGTAGGCCGTTTACAGGCCGGCAGCGATGATGGCCGGGTATCTTTCAGTTCCGGACAGGACTTATTTGGTTCGCAAATGGGCGCTTATGTGTCGAGTGATTATACGCCGAATATCCGCTGGCGGCTCAATAGTGGGTTTAGATTATCTGGCTTTGAAAGCCGGGGTAAATGGTATGGCGGCCTGGAACCTCGTTTTTCGGCCAGATATAAACTTAGTAATACCGCCTCTGTAAAGGCAAGTGCAGCCAGAATGTACCAGTATGTGCATCTGGTTTCTAATTCCGGCGCCTCATTGCCCACAGATATCTGGTTCCCTTCCGGAAGGATTGTCAGGCCGCAACGCTCCGACCAGATAGCCGGTGGAATCAGCATATTACTGGGCCGGGGTAAATACCTGCTTAGCAATGAAGTTTACTATAAATGGATGAAGAACCAGACCGATTTCCGGGATGGGGCGCAATTGTTTGTGAATCCTCAGCTGGAGCAGGAGTTTGTATTTGGAAAAGGCTGGGGTTATGGCAACGAAATATACCTGGAAAAAAAAGAAGGCCGCACCACTGGCTGGATAGGCTATACGCTTTCCTGGACGTTCCGCAAGTTTGATGAGATCAATGAAGGACGAAGGTTTTTCCCCAGGTACGACCGCCGGCATGATATGACGATGGTGGTGATGCATGAGTTGAATAAAAGATTATCTGTAACGGCCACCTGGATTTATGGTACCGGAAATGCAATCTCTTTACCGGTTGGCCGTTTTATTTTTCAGGATGTGGAAGGCGCTAATTTTAGTGTAGTACCTGAATATCTGGAAAGAAATAGTTTCCGGATGGCCCCGTATCACCGGCTCGACCTGGGACTCGTTTGGAAGTTTAAACACAAGTGGGGCGATTCTGACCTGACATTCAGTGTGTATAATGCCTATAACCGGCGCAATCCGTATTTTATTTATTTTGAGGAATTACGGGACGAAGATACTGACCAGATTACTGGTTTTAAAGCCAAACAGGTTTCTTTGTTTCCGGTTATTCCTTCGGTAACCTATAATTTTAAGTTTTAATCACCCGGAACCAGGATTTATAGGATTTTAAAATTCACAGGATTATGCTTTTTCGCAGTAATTAATCCGGTAAATTCTTAAATCTGTGTAATCCAGGTTCCAGACTACTGAAATGGCTATGAAAATTATTTACTATCTGGCATCAATAGGCATAGGTTTGTTTCTTCTTTCGGGATGCGACCTCGAAAAAGAAATAGATGTTCCTTTGCCACCCTATGAAAATAAGCTGGTGGTAGAATGTTACCTGGAAGCAGGCAAACCCTACCGGATGGCTGTTTCTGAAAGCTCCAGCTATTTTGCCGGGGTTGAAATTCCAGATGTAGCTTTTGCAAATGCTATTATTACAAGCAATAACAGACCAGTAAGATTGAGGTATGAGATAGAAGTAGATGAAGAAAATCAGAAAGCGTACAATTACTCCGCAACAAATATCATAGATTCGCAATTAAACAAGGAGTATGAGCTGGAGGTAAAGGATACGAATGGAAGAACAGTAACCGGCAAAGCGAAATTTCTGCCCTTTGTGCCCATTACAGAAGTAGAATATAAATACAATGAAGATTCGACCAAGGCTTTTATTCTCGCTCATTTTGAAGATGACCCGTCGCAGAATAATTATTTCCGTTTCCAGGTACACAAAGACAGCTTAAACAGAGGCGCAGAACTGGATTTTACCTTGGATGATACGTTTGCCAGCGGCACAGAAATTACGATTGGTACAGGCTATAATTACGAACCCGGCGATACTGTCTATGTAACGGTATACCACATCGAACGGAGCTATTTTGATTTTCTGGAAAGTGTAGAAAGTGCTTCCAGTGCCAATGGAAATCCGTTTGCCCAGCCAGCCAGGGTTAAATCTACGGTGCAAGGCGGAATCGGTGTATTTGCCACCCTCGTATACGACCGCAAACGCATTGTGATTGAGTAGGTGATGTTTGGAAACCGGAAGTTTACTGATTTAATAGAATGAATCACTTCTATAAAGTATTAAGCTTGTTCTTACTTATACTACTTACAAGTTGTTTTGGTAGTTATAAGAACGAAAAGATAATAGGACCTTATTCCATTATAGCATTAGATATACCTACTGATATGTGTATCATTCATAATGAAAAAGAAGATTATTCAGGAGGGAGTGTAGTTGTATCTAACACTGTTTTTGAGGTTGAATGGAATAATAATTTTATCGTTGCTAAACAACATCCTAATTCATATGTCCTTAAATCTCTATTAAAGAATCAACCGAAGGAATTAATTGACAGCTATCTTACTAAAAATAAGAATGAGATAACCTTTTATTATTTGATTGATGTAAAAGCAAACTCGCTTTTTCCCACACTATTTTTTACTCCACAACAACTTGAACTTGCTAAAAAGGAATTAAATGTAGGTAATTTTCAAAATAAAATATATTATGAAAATTTAGACCAAAGAGATTAGGTGGAATGTGGACTACAATGTACGCTATCTCATAGTTATAGTAAATTAGCTTAGCCAGACTTTGTTTTTTGGAATTTAGTTGTTTCCTTTCCAGAAAGATCAGGCTTAGAAATAATACTCCATTATATCCATTCATCTGCATAATCCAGGTTTCCACCTATGTTAGAAAAAGAAATCATTGCCAATAACCTGGATTCCCTTTTTAAAAAATCACCGGTAAAGCCACTTTCCTCCATCGATAAAATAGTTATTTTTAGTGACCTGCATATGGGCGATGGTGGAAGCCGGGATGATTTTTTACATAATTCTGAGCTGTTCTCGTATGTGCTGGAGAAACAATACCTGCAAAATCAATATTCTCTGATTCTGAACGGTGATATTGAAGAACTCCAGCGGTTTTCTTATGATGCTATTGCTAAACGCTGGAAAGGCGTATACACATTGTTTGATGCATTTGCCAGACAGAAAAAGCTCTACAAACTCATTGGTAACCATGATGCGGATCTGATATTAAAGATCAATAAATCCTCTCCTTATTCACTTTTGGAATCATTGGTGCTTACCTATAAAGATCACCAGTTATTTCTATTTCACGGACACCAGGCTTCTTTGTATTATACCAAACACAATGCCCTCATCGGATTTTTTCTCCGCTATGTAGCCAATCCGCTGGGAATCCAGAATTATTCGGTTGCCTACAATAGCCGCAAGCAATACAAAATTGAAAAAAGAGTATACGAGTATGCCAGCGAGCGTAAAATAGCTGCCCTCATTGGCCATACTCACCGGCCTTTGTTTGAGTCTTTATCCAAACGGGATTACCTGGAGTATCAGATCGAAAAATTAGTTCGAAGTTTTGCTGCCGAACCGGCTGCTGCTACCCAGGAAGCTCAGCAAAAACTGAAAACCTACCGGGATGAACTCATTAAACTCAACCGCGATAAAAAGAATACCTTGCTGGGCAACAGTTTGTACAACGCTGACATTCTGGTTCCTTGCCTATTTAATTCTGGTTGTGTAATTGGCAGCCGGGGAATTACCTGCCTGGAAATTGCCAATGAAGAAATAGCCCTGGTGCATTATTTTGACGGACGGATAAAACCGGCAGATTCACCAACCGGAGATAAGCCTGCACAATCGCTGGAAGGCAGTCCATATTACCGGGTAGAGATTAATAAAGAGCACCTGGATTATATTTTTGCCAGAATTACATTTTTAACCTGACGGAAAGCTATCGGCAAGCTTCGTTTAAAATTATTTTTTAACTTGTTTGCTCTATTTTTAACTAATTGCTGTTTTGTGGAAAATTTGAACTTTCGCCCTTCCATTGGCATGCTCACCATGCAATATGCAGATGCCATTCAGCACCTTGCTTCTGATCCTGAGATTGCTATAACTACCCGTGTTCCGCATCCCTATCCTGAAGATGGTGCCAGGTCATTTATTGACATGTATGCGCAGGAGCAAAAAGAGGGCAAAGTATGGAACAATGTTATTTTAAATAACAATATGTTTGTGGGTTTATGCGGACTAATAAATATTATTCCCGCAGATAAGGCAGAAATCGGCTACTGGATCGGAAAACCCTACTGGGGAAGAGGATTTGCCAGTTTTGGTGTAAAAATGACCCTGGAGAGGGCTTTCCAGTCATTGGGTTTGCAACTAATTTACGCTACCATACTGGATTTTAATAAAGCATCTATGCATGTACTGGAAAAGAATGGCTTCATCTTCCAGCGTACCCAACCTCATGACAATCCCAAATGGAACCAGGATGCACTATTGCATGTATATGAACTTACAAAAGCTCAATGGATGGAACATAAATATGGCAAATACCTCAACGATTTACACCCGGATTTAAAACCTATTCTGGAAGCCGAAATAGCACCCGGTAATGAAGTAAGTTCTGCTTCTGTTGGATGGCCAAAGCCGGACAGTATCCTGGTTTCTATGAAAAAACCATTTATCCTGAAGCATGAGAAATATTCTGCTAATGTGGAATACAACGAATTGAATGATCCCCATTACTGGAAAGCGGAATATGCTACACTCGATCCGGTACACCTGATTGTCTGTCCATTTGAGTAGTCAACACTCATTCAACATTCCTTCGATCATTTCATTATATATGGAACAAGTATTATATCCCATTCCTGGAACGTTAGGAAGGCAATGGGGCTTTATGAATAGGGAAGGGAAGGTTGTAATAGAACCGCAGTTTGCCCAGGTAGGAGAGTTTTCAGAAGGCTTGTGCTGGGTATATGTAGGAAACAAAGCCGGATTTATCAACACAAAGGGCGAAATGGTAATTCCGCCGCAGTTTACGAGCATCAAAGATTTTGTGGAGGGACGAAGTATTGGTTTGCTGGAAGATGGAAATTATGTGGCTATTGATACGAAAGGAACTATCGTAAATCAGATTCCTTACCGGGTAATGGGTGAGTTTCATGCCGGACTGGCCAAGGTATCCAGGCGTTCATATACGGATGATTCGGGAAAAAAAGTACCTGCTGCCATGGGATATATCAACCGTAATGGAGATGTAGCGATAGAGCCCAGGTTCACCAATGCCGGCGATTTCCCGGAAGATGGCCTGGCTATTGTGGTGTCGGGCCAGGATAAATTCTGGTATTATATTAATCAGCAGGGGGAGGTTGTATTGCAGGTGCCGATGAATGCTGCCTTGGATAATGGTTATGGTTTTTCGGAGGGCTTGTTACGGGTAAAAGAAAACGGATGGTGGGGCTACAAAGACAAAACCGGTCAGTGGAAACTCCAGCCTCAATATGATCTGGCCAATGATTTTAAAGAGGGTATGGCATGGGTACAACTGGACGGAAAGGCAAAATACGTTGATAAATATGGCTTTGAAGTAATTCCCAAAGCATATACCCAGCTCAAACCATTTTCAGAAGGATTGGCACTGGTGCAGATAGATAACCGCTATGGATATATCACCGAGTGGGGCAGTATGGCTTTCCGGCCCAGGATTCTGGAAAAAGCTGATAGTTTTTCGGAAGGAATGGCCCGTATAAAAATGGATGGCCAATACGGATATTTGAATAAACAAGGAGATTTTGCCATTCCCTGCCAGTATTCAGAAGCCCGCTCGTTTAAAAACGGACTGGCCTTTGTGATGACTAAACAGGGATGGGCATATATTAATACCAGTAACCAGATAGTATGGGCATCGGAACCCTTTCCGAAAATTGAACTGCAACCGCTCAAATTTAATTTCCCCGAGTATACACCCAGGCAGCCTCCAGAACCACCAAAGCCCGAATATGTATCTCCGGAAGATATTAAAGATATTCCAAACCTGGATGGCATCCGGATGGATGATCCCATAGTGGAACCTGCCATAAAAATATACACTGATGCAGAACTTGATTTGGTTACAGGTGAATTACTGCCAGATGGTACCCAGCTTTCGCCGGATGGCAGCTATAAAGTGGAATACGCCTGTAATGAGATGCGGATGTCGCACTGGGTATGTGCGCCAAGGATTACCCATACAAAAACCGGCAACATAATTTTTGATCTATGGAACACCTCATTATGGGATGGTTCTGCGAGGTTTGCCAAAGATGGAAATATACTCATACACCTGCGTAAATATCCGGGCAGTGTGCCAGGCTTTGATATCATTATAGATCCAGTCCGTGAAATGTATATGCGGAAAGATCAAAATAAGCTCTGGCTTAAGCTGAAGGATTTTAGCTTGTAATTTGGTCAGCAATCAAGTATAAACATATGTGTGTACATATTACTGCTGACCAAATACTTTTATATCTTCTTGATTTTCTGCCGGTTTTTTACGGAAGCTTCTCCGTCTACCAGAATGTTTCCATTAGGTGTATCTTTTATTTGCGTGCTGATCAGGGCTACAGAACCTGGTAAAATTTCTTTTACTGTAAACACTGCCTCATAAGAAATATCTACAAACAGTGGCGCTTTAAATTCCATCGTTTGTTTCAGGTAAATCGTTCCTTCGCCTGGAAATTGGGTGCCTAGTACTTTAGAAAATACACTTCCGCTCAAAAAACCATGAATAATAGGTTTGCGGAAAATAGTAGTAGCCGCATAGGCAGCATCCGTATGAATAGGATTTGTATCGCCGGAAAGTGCTGCAAAAGCATCTACCTGCTGCTGACTGAACTGAAATTGATGGGTATAAACCTGTCCTGTTTCCATAGAAATAGAAAAAACTGATAAAAGGGTGAAGTTTTTTATACGTATTAAACCATCCGCATCACCCCTTTCAAATAACCTATAGATTCCGATGCGCCAGGAATTGGGTCATTGGCATCTTTTTCGTATTCCAGCGAAACGATCCCCTGGTATTTTATTTTATTCAACGTTTTTAAAAAGGCAGGTATATCAATTACACCTCGTCCGATTTCCAGGGGAGTATCTTTTCCGGTAGAACCGGTCACATCTTTAATGTGAATATCATATAGCCGGTCGGCAAACTTAGCCGCCATTTTTGCCGGATCTTGCCCAATACGCTGGGTATGGCCAATGTCAATACATAAACCAATACGTTTGTCGAGTCCTTTTATCTTTTCATAGACACTTTCGGGGCTTGGATATACTTCATCGCCTGGGCCATGGTTATGGATAGCCAGCATAATATTGGTTTCTTTGACTTTCTGATCTACCAGATTCAATAAGGTATGGGAAGGAGCCCCGATAATCATTTTAAATCCGGCATTAGCCGCGTATGCAAAGGCTTTGTTTACTTCTTCCTCCGTTTTCATATAGATCACGCCGCCACCATACAGATCAATGCCAGCGCTCCGAACTTTTTCAGTCATGGTTTTTAACATCTCTGCCGGACAATCCATAGGCAGGTGCATGTCTTTCAAGGCCAGATGTTTTAATCCCAGCTTCTGGGTAATGGCAATCACTTCATCCAGGGTAAACTTGCGTAAGGTATAGGAAGCCATTCCAAACTTTAGCCGTTCGCTTGCAGCAGGTTTATCTGCAATTAAAGGATTGATGCTTGAAAAAGTAGACCCGGCTAACAGGCCAAGCCCTGCTTTCTGAATAAATGCTTTTCTGGTATAAGCCATAATTGGTAAAATGTAAGAATGGTTTGAATAAAGCCTTTGTAGTAGCATGATCCCAGTCATACATTCAACTGAAATAGGTAGCTACGGATTAAAATGCTAAATATACACCGATAGGGTGATTAGCTGCAAAAAATAGTGATAATAATTATGGAATATATACCAGGAAAGAGGCCGCAAACGATTATGAAACAGTTGTATCGGTAATTATCTCAACTCCCAGTTGAAGTAATTTTGATTGTGCTTCTTCCAGTAAACCCTTTCTGATCAATAAACCAAGTTCGCATTGTTCTGCAAATTGCTGATGGATCACTTTTAATTCATAATCTTTTACCAGTTTCATCACCTGGTTCATTTGCTGATAGCTAAACCGTAGGGTGAGCGGAATCTCTACAATCTTCTCAATGATAGACCCCTGTGTTAAAGCATCAGAGGCTGCCGTTTTGTATGCCTGGATCAACCCGCTTACGCCCAGTTTAATACCTCCAAAATAACGTACAACTATTACCAGGGTATGTGTAAGGTGTCTGGAACGGATCTGTCCAAGGATAGGATCTCCGGCAGAATGGGCTGGTTCCCCATCGTCATTAGCCCGGTAATGCTGACCTTTATCGCCCAGAATATACGCATAACAATGGTGGTGGGCATCGTAGTATTTCTTGCGGACCTGTGCCAGTATTTCTTTCACCTGAGTTTCACTATCTGCCGGAAATGCCAGTGCAATAAATTTGCTTCCTTTTTCTTTATAAAGCCCTTCTGAAGCGGCACCAATAGTTAAGTAGGTATCATCAGCTGGCAGAGGCATTTTTTAAATAATTTTTGGCTTCTTTGATCGTGCCTTCATATTCAGCCATATCTAGTACTTTTTTGTAGTAATCTCTGGCCGCCTGCCGGTTTCCTTCCCGGTCCGACATGCGGGCCATGGCAGCGTAGGCAAGGGCGTAATAATCCATAGTAAAGCGCCGGTCTGGTTGGCTCAACTTAAAAGCATGCTGAAAATGGGTACGGGCCAGCGCAAAGTTTTTAGTTTGTTTTTCCTGAATTAAACCAAGGAAAACGTAACCACTGCTCTGGATCATCTTATGTGTATGAGCAATCAGTTGCTTAATGTAAGGTTGTGCCTGGTCATATTTGCCAGTGGCAATCAGCATCTCGGTGTGCCGCATGATATACTGTACATTACCCGGATATTTATTTATCAGTTGCTGGGTGAATTGCAGGGCTTTTAAGGGTTTAATCTCGTGTTTAATATAAATATGAGCCAGCCAGTATGCTGCTTCTGTTCTGGTAAAGGTGCCTGTAGTGATGCTTTGTTCCATTTGCTTAAGTCCTAATGCTTTATCACCATCAGCAAAAAACAACATGAATGGTTTAACAGCCGAATGGTTTTCGGGATATTCTACTACATAAAAATTGTATAATCCGGTAGTGAAATAGAACTCCGGATATTTGCTCATCAGGTCAAAGCCTTTTTTCATATACACATAGGTTCGTTTGGCTTCTCCCATAGCTTTCATATAATCTCTCTCCTCAGAAGCCACCAGGGCCAGGTAACTGTGGGCTGACAAAGCAAAAAATACACCTTCCGGATTATCAGTATCTTCGCCGTAGATTTGATTGGTACGCTCCAGGCTTTCTTTGAGATACTGCTGGTAGGTTTGGTAGGCTTGTGATTTGGAATCTATCGGGAAATATTTCCAGGAGGTATACAAAGCCATGAGTAAGGAGGAGACCGGATGTTTGGGATACTTTTTGCGAATGGTGGAGATCACCGGTTCTGCTTCTGTAAACTCAAAATTGTAAATTTTATCTATGGCCAGAATTACTTGTTTTTGTACAAGCGTATCATTCAGAAGCTGAGCCCGGACAGTAAGGGGAAATAACAAACAAAAAATACATAAACAACGGAGCATACAGGCAGTAATTTTATTAATCCACAGTCGGCTGGTAAGAAAAATTATTGTAGATACACAACTAATTTCCGGATGCAAAAATACAAGTAGTTCAGGTAGAAATAAAAAAGTCCTGCCTCTCTCGCCTCTGAACAGAAGTAAGTTCTACACACAATACAACCTGTCAGGTGTTAAAAAGCTGAAAGGTTGTATTGTGTATCAGATAAACTATTATTGATAGTTGGGTAATTAATGTAGAGTAGCCCCCATTGCTGCTTTGGCTTTGCGGATATGCGGATTGGGTGAATCCGTTTCAATCAAACCATCCCGGAGGCGGATAATACGGTGTGAATACTGGGCAATATCTTCTTCGTGGGTAACCATAATAATGGTGTTGCCTTTGCTGTGCAATTCTTCAAACAGATCCATAATCTCATAGGACGTTTTGGAATCCAGGTTACCGGTAGGTTCGTCGGCAAGTACAATACTTGGATTATTTACCAGTGCCCTGGCAATGGCTACCCGTTGGCGCTGCCCCCCGGAAAGTTCATTGGGTTTATGTTTAGACCTGTCTCCTAATCCTACACTTTTCAGCGCTTCCATTGCCTTTTCCGTACGGTCTGATTTTCCATACCCGGCATAAATCAGGGGAAGGGCAACATTCTCCAGGGAAGTTGACCTGGGCAGGAGGTTAAATGTCTGAAATACAAAGCCAATTTCCTTATTCCGGATTTCGGCCAGTTCATTTTCCGACATATCACTCACATCCTTATTATTGAGAATATAACTGCCGCTGGTAGGGGTATCCAGGCAACCCACAATGTTCATCAGCGTAGATTTTCCGGAGCCGGAAGGACCCATAAACGCAACATATTCCCCTTTATTGATTGAAATAGTAATAGATTTTAATGCCTCGATGATCTCACTGCCCATCACATACCTTTTGGAAATCTGGTTTGTTTCGATAATTTTCATGCGAACTGGTTAGATAGGGGATGATTTTTCCTGCTGTACAATGTAAGAAATTATTTCCACTCAAATAGGATTTTTTCCACAGAAGATTTCCTGGCTTCATAAACCGGCAGAAAAGATTGATAGTCGGCATCTGTAGCAATCTGCTGGAGTATACTCATGGCATTTTCTGCATAGGAGAGTAACTGCATATCGAGGCATTGCAGAATGTAGGCTTTCTGGATTTCCGGATTATAGGGATTCAGCAAGGTAGCTTCCAGCAGGGTTGAATACGCCAGGTCTGGTTTTTTCCGGACCGTATTGAAAAATCGGCTTGCTTCCAAAATTACTGCCGTATCTGCCGGCATCCGTTTCAGGGCTAGTGCATACAACCTGGAAGCTTCTTTGGGCTGATTGGTCTGGCCAAATGCCTGTGCCTGCCATAACAAACTCCGGTCTGCATCTTCCGGGTTTAACGATAAAGATTTTGCTTTAGAGAGCACCTGCGGATACGCTCTGGTTGCCAGCAGTAATTGTAAATCCAGGGCATGCAAACGGTTTTGTAAAGTCTGGCTCAGGTTGGGTGTTTCTCTGGCTTTTTCCAGAAGTGTTGCTGCAAATGAAACGCTGTCGATGGCAATACATTTTTCTGCCAGATTCACCAGTGTTTGTACCCGGTATTCCGGATTGGTAATAGAAAGGGCAACGTCAGGCAACAATACGCCCCGGCTGAAATAAACCATCAGGCTTTTTCCCCGGTCATCCAGTGCTTTGGATACAAATTCTTCCTGACCTGAAAGTAAAGCACCGCTGATAGTTTCCATATATTTAGCCAGCGAACGGGTCGATGGATCTGGGCTGGTGGCCAGGGGTTGCCAGGATGCCAGGGCATTGAGCCATTGTCCGTTTTCAGAGAAAGCCACAGCCTGGTTTGTTTTCATAGCCAGAGAACTATCACCTGCTTGTATGGCCTGTAAAAAAAACTCACCTGCCCGTTTGGGTGCCTGCTGTTGCAAAAACCATAGTCCGGCGATCTTACTGAAATAAGCCGCCCGGTTGCTGCTCATTGATACATTTGCCACTAGTTCCAGCGCTTTTGAGCGGTCGTTTTTATAATATTCATAACAAGCCAGGGCAAATTGCAGGTTTTCGGAGAAAGCTACATTCCCATCCTTTTTACTGATGCCCAGCAGGTAATTAGCTAATGTACTGTCGTACGGGGTATGAGCATTGAGTACATGATTAAACAGGTAAGCAAACGTTTCTTCACTCAATATGGAATCAGCCGGCAGGAATTCTTTCAGAAAATCTGAACTTTTTAAGCCGTGCATATTGGACAGTAACAAACGGTTGGCTTGCAGGGGAACGGAGTTACTGGCACTGCTGCTTTCCAGTAAAGAATCCGTATTGATCAGCGAATTATTTTTGATCCAGAATGCCAGGCGATTGGTCTGACTTGTTTCAGCATTAACGCCCACATATTTGTCAGCCAGTTGGTGGTAAATATAGGCAGAGTCCGCAATATTAGACCTGCCGTAGAGCAAAGCCAGATTATTGTAGAGTTCACCGCTCCGGGGAAAGGATTGCACACCTTGTTGCAGATTAAAAATGGCATCAAAAAATAGTCCCTTTTCCAGGTACACATTGCTGAGGCTTCCATATGTATACGCTGTTGGGTTTTTCAACTGTGCTTGCTTTAAATAAAAAATGGCAGTAGGGGCATCATTCTGCAATCGGGCCTGAGAGGCAAGGGCATAATTGGCCTTATGGTTCTGAAAACTATATTGAATAGATAATTTATAATATTGTTCAGCCAGAACCTGTTCGCCTTGTAAGGTGTGTGTATCCGCAATTACATTGTAATAGCCGCTGAATGCATGGTACATGGGGTACATATTTGCCCTGAAAAAAAAGGCAAGTATAATTAGCAAGGCAACCCCACGGGCAATGAAGAAAGGATATTGCCTGGGTTGATATACTACTTTGTATACCAGTAATCCCTGCGACATGGGCGATCTGAAATTGATAAATACATAAATGAAGAAGGAGACTCCCATCGCCAGGTGACTGAACACAATAATGTCCTCAATCATTTCGAGCATGGAATCGTTGCCGCTTGCAAAAAAATACCCAATGGTCGCCAGACTCACCGTAGCGAGTGCCAGATAGAGAAATGCGCCATTTGGATAGAAAGAGATAATGTGGTCGAAGAGAACATTCCGTTTTTTATAGCCCCATATCCCGATTGCTGCTGATATCAACAGCAGGTAAAAAGGGTTAATATAGAAAAAATCCCAGGAGATAAATCCGGCATTCCGGGCATAGAGCAATCCAAGGTTGATAATGTATATGAGGGAAATGAGGGAGAAGTGAAGCAAACTATTTTTTCCGCCAATTCCGCCAGATTGGGTTACCAGGTATAAAAAGCCTTGTTCGATCTCATGTGATACCATAAAAATAAATACCAGACTAATGCCAACAGGGATAATGATGCCATTTCCAGCCAGGGTAATAAGCGGATATGCACTTCGGGAAAAGAAAATAATCAGCAGTGCCAGCACAACAGTAAGTACGGTGAAACTTGCCAGACGCAGCTGAAAAGAAATCTCTGTCTGAAAGGCATGAAAATAATAACTTAGTCCGGCATAGGCAGCCACCGAAACTATAAAAACCGTATTATTCCGCAGGCCAAATACCTGAAGCAGATCGAATTTGAAACTGGCCAGTAGCAGAATAAAAACACCCATTCCCAGTATGTACCACAAACGAGGCAGTTCAGTAATCAGGCTGAGTACCAGTAGGCAGGCGCCTGTAAGAAACGCAAGGTAGATGTATACAGCCAGGGTATTGATTTTTGCCAGTGATGCTACGAATTGCTCTGTAATAAAGTATGATGGGGTTTCAACTGTAAAATTGAACAGACTCCGGCTGAAGGAATTGAGCTGAAGAGAGAGAGACTGCAATTCGCTTCTGGTCTGCCAGCCAATAACAGCATCATTGCCGGTGAAGAACCAGATCAGGTAAATAACTAATCCTATAGTACTTACAGCCAGTGAAGTAAGGTAAATGTTCCGGTAAGAAGCTGGCCATTGTTTCCAGAAAAATAAATCACTCATTCAGAAATGCTGGTAAGGTTGAGGTAAATGTCTAATATGAAATGAAGACATTGAGTGAATGAGAGGCTGAGTGATTGAGTGAGTGTCTGGTATCAAATCTACAAGTTCTAATTTAATAGCTACATTCAAATCAGCTTATTATTAAGAGAAATAATAGAATTATTCACTCACTCACTCATTCTCTCATTCACTTATTCTCACGCAAATTACAAATTAAGTAGAATTGTTTTGAAGGATTTTTAAAAGGTAACCGCCTGCTATGCATTGCCGGAAGTAAGTTTTTAGTTATTCTACTACAATCGTAACACCGGTAGATAAAGGAAAGGCTACACAGGTTAATACCCATCCTTCGGCAACTTCTGTATCTGTCAATACATCATTGATAGCCATTTTTACTTTACCACTGCTACATTTTCCTGAACAGGTAGCACACATGCCAGCCATACAACTATAGGGAAGTGGTATTCCCTGTGATAGGGCAGCTTTGAGAATGGATGAATGAGGCGGCACCTCTACCCGGTAAGATTGGTTCCGGAAGATCAATTGTACTGGTGAGGTGCTGGTATTTTCGTACCTGGACAAGGTGATGTCAAACTGGGCTTGTGTAATAAAATTTTCTTTATGAATGGATTCTTCCGGAAAACCCATAAAAATAAGCGTCATGCGCACCATGCGCATAAAGGTGGATGGGCCACAGACATAAAACTGTGCCTCCGATTTCTCATATTTCAGGTGTTTATTCACCAGTGTTTCCAGTAAACTAATGTTGAGCCGAACCGGATACTGATTGGAGCTTGGGAGTGGATCACTGAACAGATGTATACTGGTAAACTGCTGGCTATATTGCCTGGAAAGGGTTTGCAAAGGTTTCCAGTATAGGGCGGTGGCTTCGTTTTTATTGCTGTCAATGAGTGTAAGATGACTTGCTGTTACAGTACGTAATGCCGTTTTGAGAATGGAGAATAAAGGTGTCATGCCACTGCCTGCACCGATCAGAAAAATATCCCGTCTTTGCTCCGGTTTTGATTCCAGGGTAAAACGCCCTGCCGGGTAGAGCGACTGTAAAATATCTCCTTCCTGCAAATGTTCGGTTAAATACCTGGATACTTCTCCGTTGATCACTCTTGTGATGGTTATCATCATATCCGGGTCAATACCAGGAGAAGAACATAGGGAATAAGAACGCCGCAATTCCCGGCCACTAATAGTAAGTAAGAATGTCAGAAACTGGCCGGATTGATAGGCAACCGGTTCTCCGCTTACATTTTCCAGCACCAGGGTAATGGCTTGTGCAGTTTCCCGGATTATTTTTTTTATCCTCAGCTCCAGGTAGTCTTTCATGCAGAAAAGAAAATAATGTTGCGCTCAATATGCAATTAATTTTCTCAAGCCAATTGTATCTTAAGTGGTTTTTTTTAAACTTTAAAAAGGGTTTATAACCAGTATAAAGTTTCTTACTTAATTACAGCTTTTACAGGAGCCACCCTATATGTAATTACGAATGACTAATGACCAATTACGAATCGTAGATCGATAATCTCTCATTCGTAATTCGTAATTGAGTAAGGCCTCTCCGACCCAGGAGGAGAGAAGTCTCTTCGCAGCATATCAGTTTTATTTTATTGCTTAATGTACACGCTTACACAAACCATTTAATTTTTTCTATTTCAAATACGCTTCCTAAACCAAAATTAATATGAATGATTCAACTAATACTACTGCACTTTCACGCCGTACGTTTATAAAAAGCAGTTCTTTGGCAGCGGCCGGATTTGTGATTGTTCCCAGGCATGTACTGGGTGGAAAAGGCTTTATTGCTCCCAGCGATAAACTCAATATTGCCGGAGTAGGAGCAGGAGGGAAGGCGCTGGTAAATCTTCCCAACGCTTATAATAACGGAACCGATAATATTGTAGCCCTCTGCGATGTAGACGATAGGCAAGCCAAAGAAGCCCGTACCAAATGGCCCAAAGCCAAATATGTGAAAGATTACCGGGTATTGCTCGACAAGGATAACAAAAGTTTTGATGCCGTAATTGTTACCACACCAGACCACATGCATGCACCCATTGCGATGGCCGCTATGCAACTCGGCAAACATGTATACGTAGAAAAACCGCTTACCCATGATATTTATGAGGCCCGTATGCTCACCGAGGCGGCCCGTAAATACAAAGTCGTAACCCAGATGGGCAACCAGGGAAGCAGCGGCGATGACACCCGGAATATCGAAACCTGGATTCAGCAAGGCGTTATCGGAGAGGTACATACCGTACATTGCTGGACCAACAGGCCTGTCTGGCCCCAAGGTGTTCCGACACCCACAGCCAAAATGCAGGTGCCCAAAGAAGTAGACTGGGACCTCTGGCTGGGGACTGCTCCTTACCGCGAATATCACGAAGCGTATATGCCCTTCCGCTGGAGGGGATGGTGGGATTACGGTACTGGTGCCCTGGGAGATATGGGCTGCCATATTATGGATGTTCCTTTCCGGGCATTAAAACTAGGCTATCCTACAGCGGTGGAATGTAGTGTGGGTTCGGTATATGCTGATTTCTTCAAGGAAGCCCATTATGCAGATAGTTGTCCGCCTTCTTCGGTGGTGTATCTGAAGTTTCCGGCCAGGGGCAATATGCCAGCTGTAGATTTTAGCTGGTCGGATGGGGGAATTCTGCCCAAAAGGCCAGAAGAATTATTGCCGGAAGAACCCATGGGCGATGAAGATGGGGGAATGATATTCGAAGGCACCAAAGTAAAACTGATTGCTGGCATGTGGGGGCGCAAACCCTTGCTGTTGCCCACTTCCAGAATGAAAGACACGAAACTCCCGGCTTCAGCCATTCCGATGGTGGAAAAAGGCCCGGAAGGCCACCAGCAACAGTGGGTACAAGCCTGCAAAAAAGGCTTTGGTGCCTATACCAGCTCTCCCTTCGACAGTGCAGGCCCTCTCACCGAAACCGTGATTATGGGAAACCTGGCCGTTAGGAGCTATACTTATCAACAGCCTAAAGCCGATGGAAAAGGTTTCACTTTTCCGGGACGTAAAAAACTCCTGTGGGATGGCCAGAATATGAAGATCACCAATTTCGATGAAGCCAATCAATTTGTTAAACGCGAATACCGCAGCGGATGGCATTTGTAGTTGATGCTCATTGGTTAGCAGTCGTAAGTAATTTGTTGCTGAAATGATACGCTTCACCTTAGCATGAAGACTGTAAACTCCCCAAACAGTTCTCCCTCCTTTTGAAGGAATGGAACTGTTTGGGGTTATATTTAATGAGAACATTTATTAAAGAATTAATTTAGGTTTAATCCACTTTATTCTACTTATCATGAATAATAATGTAGCCACTATCAATCGCATTTATGAGGCATTTGGTAAAGGAGATATTCCTGCCATTCTTGATTGCCTCGCAGATAATGTACAATGGGAGCAATGGGCCGATAATTCCGCACAAAAGGCAGGTGTTCCCTGGATGCAAGCCCAGCAAGGAAAACAGGGTGCAGTCAATTTTTTTACTGTTGTGAGCCAGTTAGAAGTAAAAGATTTTCAGGTGCTTTCGATTATGGCAAATGAGCAGCAAGTAGCTGCAGAATTTATATTTGAAGCCCGTGTTCCTTCTACTGGTAAACATTACCGTGATGAAGAAATCCATTTATGGACCTTTAATGAACAAGGCAAAGTCGTACGTTTACGACATTATACAGATACAGCTAAACATATAGCAGCAGCCCAATAAGTAAAAGCTACTATGATTAAATTACAGAATTTAATGCCTGGTTTGCTAAAAGTTTTCCACACCCGTTGAAAATACGCCACATCTTTGCCATCTTACCGGCAAAAACTTGCTGCCCATGAACAGTAAATATATACTGCCCAGTAAATGGCTGGTTATCACCTTCCTGCTGCTGATACAATTAGTTCATCATTCATTTGCTCAATCCCCTAAAAAAACTATGACTCCAGACGAAAAATTTGCTGCGCTCCAGCTTGAACTACCTCCCGCCCCCAAACCTATCGGGGTATATAAACCTTTGCTTATTGATGGCAAACACTGTTATGTTTCCGGACATGGCACTGTAAAACCGGACGGTACTCTTATAAAAGGCCGTATTGGCAAAGATATGAGCCAGGAAGAAGGCAAACTGGCAGCCCGGCAGGTAGGTCTGGCGATTCTGGCTACCTTAAAAGCGAATTTGGGTTCATTGAACCGGGTGAAACGGGTAATTAAAGTATTGGGTATGGTGAATTGTGTACCGGAATTTGAAAAACATCCCTTTATTATTAATGGCTGCAGCGAACTGTTTGCCGAAATCTGGGGTCAGGATAATGGTATTGGCGTAAGAAGTGCCGTGGGAATGGGTTCCCTTCCGGATAATATTCCGGTGGAGATTGAAGCATTGTTTGAATTGCACGAACAGTAGACACCCTGCATAGCGATGGGTTCAAAACCCATCGCTATTGAAGATACAAATTTCTTTTACTCAGGGCCGGAGACTAAAGACTTTTTCTATCTCCCTTCAGTTTTACTCAGGGTTGTATAGTATTTATAGAACAGCGGAATGGTTTCAATCCCTTTTATATAATTAAACAAGCCATAATGTTCATTTGGTGAATGAATAGCATCCGAATCCAGGCCAAAACCCATCAGTACACTTTTTAAGCCCAGTTCTTTTTCAAACAACGCCACAATCGGGATACTGCCACCTTCCCGTTTAGGAATAGGTGTTTTGCCCCAGGCTTCTTCAAATGCCTTACTGGCTGCCCGGAAAGCCACCGAATCAATGGGAGTTACCACTGGTTCTCCTCCATGATGGGGTTTTACTTTTACCTTTACACTTTTGGGAGCAATAGCTAGAAAATGTTTAGTGAATAGTTCTGTAATTTTCTCGGGAGATTGATTGGGTACCAGCCGCATGCTGATTTTGGCAAATGCCTGTGAAGGAATCACTGTTTTGGAACCTTCTCCGGTATATCCACCCCAGATCCCATTCACATCCAACGTAGGCCGGATAGAAACCCGTTCAGTAGTGCTATAGCTGGTTTCTCCATGCACATCACCAATATTTAAGTCTTTTTTATATTCCTCCAGGTTAAAAGGTGCTTTGGCCATCTCATCTCTTTCCTCTCTACTCAGTTCTACCACCTCATCATAAAATCCGGGAATGGTAATGTGCTTATTTTCGTCTTTCAGAGAAGCGATCATTTCGCAAAGAATATTGATCGGATTGGCTACTGCACCACCATACATGCCTGAATGCAGATCCCGGTTAGGTCCGGTTACTTCTACTTCCAGATAACTCAAACCCCTCAGTCCGGAAGTGAGCGAAGGGCAGTCGTTTGAAATAATGCCTGTATCTGAGATGAGAATTACATCTGCCTGTAGTTTTTCTTTATTGGCTTTTACAAAATTGCCTAGATTATCTGAGCCCACTTCTTCTTCACCCTCGATCATAAATTTTACATTACAGGTCAGGTTTCCGGTAGCCAGCATCGTTTCGAGGGCTTTCAGGTGCATATACACCTGGCCTTTATCATCGCAGGCACCCCTGGCATAAATTTTTTCATCTTTAATTACCGGCTCAAAAGGAGGGGAGTGCCACAAATCCAAAGGGTCAGCAGGCTGTACATCGTAATGTCCATATACTAGTATGGTAGGGAGGGAGGCATCAATGATTTTTTGCCCATATACAATCGGATGTCCTGGTGTTTCGCAGAGTTCAGCCGAATCAGCACCGGCAGCGATTAATTTCTCCCGGATAAATTCAGCAGCTTTCCGGACATCATTTTTATACCGGCTGTCGGCACTGATGGAAGGAATCCGGAGCAGATCAAGTAATTCACTGATAAACCTGTTTTTGTGTTGTTGAATATAAGCTTGCATGAAATAAATAGTTTATGACCTAGATCTGTTTGAAAGGGGTTCATCAGAACCATGCGCAATATTTCTATAAATAAAAAGTTAAAAATAGTAAAACGGAGCGGATAATAAAGCTGGCCGTGATACATTCTAGATTTTGTACCTCAACCTCTTCTGCATACAGATTGAGCTCTGAAGAAACAAGGTAGTGTTAGGCTGATGTAGAAAACGCAATATTTGTTTCTAAACGAAAGTGCTTTCTTGCTTATATTTTGAGACAAAATCGGATATGTACTAAAATATCATAGTTTTTAAGGAAAAAATCACATATTTTTTGAAACTAAATCTATTAAATCAGGTATAGATTACTACAACAACCTTTAACCAGCTATGCATAATAATATATTAAAAAAGCTGACAGCCACTATGATGGTGTCAGCCGGATTACTGGCCATAGACCTTGGGCCTTTGCATGCACAAAGTCAATCGCAACAGGGGAAAACTGGCAGTACGCAAAGCCAGACTCCTACGCAGGGAACTTCTCAGACTAAAAGCAAATCAGACGCTCACAATGGCCATCATGGAGCTAGTGCCAAGATGGGAAATGCGTCAGCCGGAAATATGTTTGTAAAAAAAGCCGCAGAGTCGAATATGGCCGAAATAGAACTAAGCCGCCTGGCATTGCAGAATGCTTCATCCCAACAGGTAAAAGACTATGCCCAGCAGATGATTGATCATCATACCATGGCTCAGCAAGAGCTGGCTTCCATTGTGTCCGGTTCTGCCTCTGTGAATTCCGGGCAGCCGGGCAATGATGCCAGCATGGACGACAGTAATACAAGTAGCAATAATACTCCTGTTACCGCTAATCCTGGCAATGCAATCGGACAAGGAAACAATGCTGCCACCGGTAAACAGGGAAATTCATCTGGTAGCAATGATCCGGATACAGCAAACAATACCGGAGGAACTACCGGTGGAAGTAAGTCTGGATTAGGGGCAGGTTCTACCTATAAATCCTCCAGTACAGGGGGAGGAGGAGCCGGTGCAAACGCTGGTGGCACCACAAGTAGTACTGGTTTAGGGGATACAGATGCAAGACGTCCAAGCGGGGTTAATAACGGCAACCGGGATATAAGCGATACTACGGGTATTTCAATTAAAAGTACGGGCCCAACAACGACAGGAGATCCTGCGAATTCAGCAGATAATATTGGCAACGGAAATTCTGCCACTTCTTCTACAGATGCCACCGGAGGAATGCATCATGCGGAAGCCAGTCACAGTGATCTTCCTACAGAGCTTTCTCCGGAACACCAGGCTTTGCATACCAAGCTCTCCAAATTGAATGGCACTGAGTTCGAGAGCCAATATATTCAAGTAATGGTAAAAGACCATGCGAAGGCGGTTGAATTATTTGAAAAACAGTCTAAAAACAGTTCAGATGCTGCTTTACAGGGATATGCCAGTAAAAATCTGCCTTTAATCAGGCAGCATTATCAGACGGCTCAGAAGTTATCGGCTTCAAAAAACAGCTCCGGTAAAGGCACTTCAGATTCGAAATAGTTCATGTGCAATTTGTTTAAAACAAAAAGGGGGTATCCGCTTGGATACTCCCTTTTTTATATATTGGATAATTGTAAGTACTAACAATGAAGCTGTTTAAAGTTTATTAAGTTTGATGATTCTGCGTAAGAACAGCAGAGAGAAAGCCATCATATGAAAAGCAAGCCAAGTCTGAGTCAATACTTCAAAACGGATCAGCAGTGTCTTAAAACTGTCTAACCAAGCATTAGCTTGTTCAATGACTCTTCTTTTCTTATACAATTGTTGATCAAAGTAGCAATCAGCAAGGGTCTCTTTACTGCTTCTTTTGTTGATAGCAATGTTGGCTTCTATTTTTTGCTGTGCACATTGTTTTCGTAATTCTTTAGAATCAAAGCCCGCATCTGCATTCATGAATATACCTTCTAAGCTGATTCCTGCTTGCTCTAATAGCAGACATAGACTTTTAAAGCATTCACTAATCTGATATAAATCATTGTGTTCTCCGCTAATAGGCTCACTACAAGCTAACATCAAGCCTTGATTGTCAGCCAGAAAAAGCATATTAGTAGTCACAGCTTTTTTTCTTTTCTGATAGCCTACACAAGCCCCACCATTTTTTGCTAGGGTATGGCTACCATCTAGTTGCATCGAAGATAAATCCAAACAGGATCGATATTTTTTCAGTAAGGCTATCCATAGGTGTTGCCAACTGCCATCTTTTGCCCATTTATTGAAGTGGTAGTAAATGGATTGCCAACTATAAGGAGATTCTCTAAAAAACTCATACATGGGTAACTCTCTCCATTGACTACCTGTTTTTAATTTATAAAAAATAGCTTTTACTATTTGGATGTAATCTGCTTTACATCTTGTTCCTCTTTTGCCTTGTGATAAATGAGGCAGAATTTGCTCTTTTATAATATCTTTACTCAGCACTGGTTTTGGGTTTTATGTTTTGTTTTCGCACTTCAAAACTACTACTTCCTAACCAGTGCTTCCTTTTTAGACAATAACTTTAAACAGCTTCATTGATATTTTTCTCCCTTTTTTTTTGAAAACGGCAATTAAATCCGGTTTGTTTTTGAACACTTTTTCAGATGATAGAGTTAATAAACTGAATAGATCAATCTTTTCTGATATGCAAACCACCAGGATTTTCCTCTTTATCTATATTTTCCTTTTTACTGTTTTTACAAACATTCATGCACAGAAATTAACCCTTGATCCGCAGCAAACCTTGATTGCCGTAAATGCAAAGGATGCGTTTACTAAAGTTGGTTCCACAGAGTTACAAAAGCAACTGCGTAGGATTTACCGGACAGATAAAGGTTTTGAATTTGTTAATGATGATCAGGTGAAGAAAAATATGGCGGATATCAGTAAGAAATCAATCATTTCCTTTGGACCTACTTATTTTACAAATGAGGAGAAGTTAACTACTGCGAGTATTTATGCATTTACTATCAGGAAAAAGGGAAATATAGTGATGATTATGGGTTTACATCCTATGGGGTATGTGAATGGTATGGCTTATTTTTTAGATAATTACTGTGGCGTACGCTTTTATCTCCCTACCGAATTGTACACAAGCCTTCCGAAATTAAATAAAATAACCTTACCTGAAAAAATTGATATTACTCAAGAACCTTTTGTAGCCTATACGTTGGGAACTGGTCTAACTTCTGCTGTAGAAAATGAAGGGAATTGGGCCTGGTATAATGGATTAACCAGAAAAAACTGGGAAAGCCATCAGCATTCAATGGGACAAAGGTTTCCCACTGTAGAATTTAAAGACAAGTATCCTGAAATTTACCCTTTAATGAATGGAAAACGTTATTTTCCTGCCAATCAGGGAGACCAGAACTGGCAGCCTGATTTTGCGGAACCTAAATTAGTAGATGCGGCGGTTGAATCTGCTATCAACTATTTTAAACAGAAACCAGGATTAAGGCATATATCCTTTTCAGTACAAGATAGCAAGGTTTATCCGGTAGAAGGCAAGATGGCTGAGGTTCTTAGTAAATATCCTAAGTCGTATGAAGGAAGATTAAAAGCATATATAGATACCTATATTCATTTTCTTAATCAGGTGGCCGAACGCCTGGAGAAAGAATTACCCGAACAAGGGGTAAGCGGACAGAAGAAGATCGTTTATATTGTGTATGGCCAGGTTGCGCAAATGCCTAAAGAAAAACTTCATCCCAGCATTGTACCTGTTGTAGTATCCCAGATATCAGAACTAGACAAGGATGGCGTTACTCAGCGGGCTACCTGGAATAATCCCTTCCGCCTCAGTGACTGGGCGAAAAAAGCAACCTATATCGGACACCATGACTGGGCTCAGGGGAATGGATATTTATATCCCAGAATTTATACTGGTTTATTGGCAAAGTATCTTAAAGAGGTAAAAGTACTAGGGTTGAAACAAGAATACTATCATGCTGAATTATATCCTAACTGGGGACTTGATGGTCCTAAATATTACTTAATGGGAAAATTACTCTGGTCACCGGAGGCAGATGTAGAAGCACTGATGACTCAATTTTGTACTGATATGTTCGGGAAAGCAGCCAAACCAATGAAAGAGTATTTCGATACTCTGGAAAAATTGACCTATTCTATGGATAATACCCGGGATATTTACCGTAAAATGCATTCTTTTCCAAAACAATTATTGTTAAGCCCGCAAGAGTTAGAACTGGTAAAACAGGCAAGAACATGGTTAAATCAGGCTAGTCGTAGAACAAAGAATGAGAGTGAAAAGAAGAGAATTGAGTTCTTTTCCAAAAGTTTCCGGTTAACAGAATATCTGTTTGAACTGACCAATGCAAAAGAAGTAAAACAGGAGCAGATTGATGAAGTTAAAAAGTATATGGAAACTGTTATCCTGCCTGATAAGATGACTTTTTTTGGTGCCCGTACTAAAGGTGAGCTGGAAAGGAGAGTAACAAGTGCTTTGCAATCGATTCCTAACAAACCAAAACCAAAAAAGTAGCTTCTGCTTTAGGATATATCATCTTCATTTTACCAATGAATAATGAATGATGTGTGGTTCAAAACACTATATGTCTGTGCTATTGTAGTTTTATCTTTTAATCTAAATAAGACACACTACTTCGTTTGTAAAGTAATATTTGCTAATGGGCACTGGAAGCTTGCATCTGACTGAAATGAGGCAATACTTTTTCTCCGAATACTTCAATAAACTGCTCCTGTTCCCGGTTTACATTATGCAGATATAACTGGCTGAATCCAAGTTCTGCATCTTTTTTAAGCCATTCTATGTGTTGCTCAGGCGAACAGGAAATACGGACAAACTTATCCAGTTCACTGGCTTGTACAAAACTTCCGGCATAATCGAACTGCGATGGCATTTGCAGTTCGGTAAGCATGGCACTTTCAAATACATTAGAACGCCACTGCTCAAAGGCCCCCTGTCGTGCTTTTTCTTCTGTAGCCGCATAAGAAAGCTGTACTTTCAGATACATAGGCTTGCCTTCGCCACCGCCTTTATAAAAAGCATCTGCCATTTTTTTTAATTCCTGTGGTGGCCTGGAAATGGTAAGCAATCCATCTGCCCAGCTTCCTACCCATTCAGCGGTTTTTTCAGTAATGGCCGTGCCTATAATAAGCGGAGGTTTGGCAGGCAGGCTATATAATTTGGCATTTTCTACCCGTATTCTTCCAAAATGATTAACCGTTTCTCCGGCCCACAGTGCCCGGATTACTTCCACACATTCCAGCAGACGGGCATTCCGTTCAGGTTTATTAGGCCAGTAGGTACCAGTAATATGTTCATTTACGGCCTGTCCACTGCCTTGCGCCAACCAGAACCGATCCGGAAACATTTCAGCTAAGGTAGCGGCTGCCTGGGCAATAATGGCGGGATGATATCGCTGTCCGGGCGCATTTACCACACCAAAAGTTAGCGGCGTAGCCTGCATAGCAGCTCCCAGCCATGACCATGCAAACCCACTTTCTCCTTGTTCTTCCGTCCAGGGATGGAAATGATCGGAGGATAAACTGTGCCTAAACCCTGCTTCTGCCGCTTTCTGAACTAATTTCAGCAGCTGGCTTGGCCTGAACTGTTCGTGTGATGCGTGGTAACCTATATGAATCATATATTTAACATCAAAATTTGAATAGAATCCAATAGCAGGTTATACTGAAAATAAGCACTATATGTTGTCAGCATCTGTTGATGAGGCGCTTATAAAAGGGGTAAATTTTTTATGATTGCAAATAAACTTTACAGGCCAGACTAGCGTTGTAACTCTGATAATGATCATTATCGGCAGTAGCCTACTGTTCATAAGATATTTGAGCTCCCGCTGTTGCTTATGTTCCACTAAAAAGAAAGGGGGTACAACGTGTCTAGTCCCAAACAAGTTTTATTAAGTGTGAGTCCTGTTAAAAATTTCAAAGGTATAGCCTTATAAATTTTATTGGATTGTACCTTTGTTGAATTTTAACACACCTTGATAAAGTTTAACCGAGGATTTCGAAAACATCCGGTTTTCCTATGTGGAGCCGGATGTTTTCATGTATAGCAATTCAATAGTTGTATAATAATTTACTTTCCCTGTAATTGTATTGTAGAAGGACTTTTGTCCCGGAGTTGTCTAAACGGGCTATGGCTGGTGTTCTGAAGCATCTGTAAATGGCTGATAATCTCTTTCTCTTCCCACCAGTGAATCAGAAAGGCTTTGTGTTTCCTGGCAATGTCGGCTTTGGTAAGTCCGGCTGTAATATCATTTTCAACTGCGTTCATCCCATTTGTATACCAATCCCTCCAGTAAAAGGCTGCTCTGGCATTAAAAGGAAGCAGAAAAAGCATTATTGCCATCAATCCGGTCAACATCATTGGTTTCAAATAAGAACGGCCATATAATTCCCATGTGAAATAACAGATTATTAGCAGAGGGGAGGAAAAAATGATGTAGCGGATAGGCATTCCGACTGTGGGGACTAATGCTGCACGGCCCCATCCAATAGCCAATGCAAAAAAGAGAAACAGGCTGAAAAATATTAGCAAAAGTAATTTTCTTGGATCACTCTTTAACAGTTGATATGAGAAAGAACGGTTGAGGAGAATAATAATGCTTATTAATACTATAAGTATGGCTGTAAAAGAGAATAATCCCCAGTGTGAGTAAGCCGCCGGTCCCAAACTATATGCCAGAAACTTGCCCGAAGTTAGCAAAGTTGGGAGAATGCCTGGGTTAGGAAGACTCCAGTCTGGTTTCTTATATCCTATAAAGTATAACAAACAAATCAGTGTGGCTATTATGGCAAAACCAAATAGAATAACACTCACATTTTTTGCTGAATTATTGGATGAGGTTCTCTGCAAAGATACAGCACAACACACTAACCAAGTTCCCAGGAAAGGTACTAACAAAACGCCATTTCCGCCACAAAAGGGCAATAATATTAGTATAATCCCGCATGTAAAAGCATTGCCTGGTTTATCCAGTAATGGATTTTTAAGTGCAACCAACAGAAAAATAAGCATTAGAATAGTGGGCAAAACAAAAGAAAGCTGCCAGCTCCAGACCATATTCTCCCAGTTGCCCAGGTGCAGTAGCAATAGTGGGAAAAAAGCATCTGACAGATGTGTATACCCTCGCTGTTTTCTCAAAAATAAAAGGAAGGCTAAAGAAATTCCACTTAAGGCAAGCACATTAAAATACATCCCTGCCCTAAAATCACCGTTGGTTAGTTTCATGAGTCCGAGCAATACCAGTTTTGGTAGAGGTACCCGGTGTTCATTATTTTGTGCCCATAACCAGCCTAATAGATCGGATTCGTTTCCGGTATAAGGAGCGATCAGCAGCCAGTCTTCCGCCAGGGGAATATTGCGGCCATACTTTACTACACAATATAAGGCAACCGCTGTAAGAAGCAAATGCAAGCCAAAGACAAATATACTGCTTACTTTTAGTACAAGCGAAGAAGTCAGTATTTTGTTTGTTTGTTCAGGTATCGTTTTTACCAGATACATCATTTTAAGCTGAGTGTGCTATTTCTTATTGGGGGCTGATTTCTTAGGATTTAATTTTTTTAAAATCTGCTGTTTCCATAAGCCCAGTAGCACATGCCAGTAGCCACCCCCTACTTTGATGAGTTTAAAGGATGAAACACCCATATCTACTCCCCGGTTAATCCAGGAGATTGGTACTTCTCTTACTTCATAGCCTGCCAGCATAGGCAGAAAGCCAGTTTCAGCATTAATGGCAAATCCATTCTGGGTAAAAGGAAGTGTTTCGGCGATGTCTCGGCGGATGATTTTCAGGTTATTGGTCAGATCCCGGAAAGAATGCCAGAGCATAATGCGGGCCAGGGCATGAAAAGCCCGGTTGGCCACAATTTTCTTAAACGGATAATTAAGCAATACACTATGCCGGGAGAAACGGCTTCCTACTACAACATCGGCGCCAGTGGCCAGTTCATCGAACAAGTCCTGTAATTCCGGCAACAAATGCTGAAAATCGCAATCCATCGAGAGAATATACTTGCCGGTAGCTGCCTTATATCCATCCCGTATTGCCCGTCCTACGCCGTTGGGTGGTGTGCGGATAACTGGTTTTACTTGTGGATACCGTTTCTGTAATTCAAAAATCACATCTTTTGTACGGTCCTTGCTGTTATCATCTACCAGAATCAGTTCATGAATATAAGCGCCATAAAAATCCATCAGCCTGTTTACCAGAGGTTCTACGTTCATTTCCTCATTGTGGCAGGGAACTACTACGGAAATAGTGCTGGTAAGACCGGCATGCTTGCACAAGGAGATTTTGGGCAATGTTTTTACCCTGGGTGGCTTTTTGGCATGTATCAGAATAGAACCTGCCAGGGTGCGGATGGTAGGAGCATTTTCCAGCAGAATTGACAGGTTACGCAAGGTCCAGATCATCTTTGAACTGAGCGGTGCGTATACAAAGTCGTTATAAACCGTAAAAATATTAATATAACCTATTTCTGAAATAAGCTCATATAATTCTGGCCGGCTCATCAGACCTCTGGGGTCTTTGGAACCTACTTGCTTCTGGAAGAACCGGCGAAGTTGCAACATTATATTCCAGGGATTACTTTCATAGAAGATCACCTGCCCGCCAGGTTCCAGCAATTCATATACATGTTGCAGAAATTCAGAAGCATTTTCTTTATCGAGCATGTCCATCGCCACTATAAAATCAAAATGACTACCTTGCAGTGGCCCTGGCAATGATTCAGCGTATGAAAACGTGACAGAAGGTAAGTCAAAAGAGGAAAGATTAGTTGGATCAAACGTAAGGGAAGTAATAGGATTTTCCCCTTTGGTCACTGCGGAGAGTTGTCTGGTAAACAAGCCTTTTCCACACCCAAGTTCCAGAATACTTTGTCCTGGCAGCAGGTGTACCATATGACGAAAGGTTTGTGCACGCCACAAAAGCCGGTCATGGAGAATAGGATCTTTTTTTAACCAGTATTTATCCCGGTACTGTTCACGTTGGGCTAGTGTAGATAAAGTTTCGCTGAGGGTAGCTGTGACAACCATATAGAGTTGCTGTTAATAAAAATATTGTTAGAAAAAATTAAAACTCAGATATAGCGGGGTTTGTATAAAGATGTATCCTTAATGAATAGCTGTTAATACATACTATTTGTATAAAAGATCAAGAGAATAAATTACAAAGTTTACAACTACCTGCTGCATGCCTGGCAGGAAGAGAGGTGAAAAGAGATGTAATAATTTCTGAGCTATGGGTATGTTGAATAGAAAAAGAAAAAGCTTTATACCAAGTCTTAATTATTCTTCTGGTTTTATGTGATTGATTTATACCCAGATATGCATTAAAACAGACATGCAGCCATCACACTTTTTTATTTATAGAATTTCACCCGTTTTTTTTATTAATTTTCCGCACCTTTCAGTAGAAATGAAGCATACGTAAGAGATTGCCTACTTTTTATACTGATACAGCAAGGCATTTAGCTTACTTAACCTAAACCAAACCCATGTTAGCATCTATTAATCCTACGCAAACCCAGGCCTGGCAGGCACTTTCCAGGCATTTCGGACAGATTAAACAGGAACATATGCTGGAAATGTTCCGGCAAGATCCGGAGCGGTTTTCCCGGTTCTCTACTCAGTTTGAAGATATCCTGGTAGATTATTCTAAAAACATCATAACCAGTGAAACCAAGGCATTGCTTCTGCAACTGGCAGATGAATGCAAACTGAAAGAGGCGATTGACAAGATGTTTACCGGAGATGTCATCAATACAAGTGAAGGAAGGGCTGTGCTGCATACGGCACTCCGCAACCGAAGCAATGCAAAAATACTGGTTGATGGCAAAGATGTAATGCCTGAAGTAAATGCGGTTCTCAAGCAGATAGAAATTTTTTCTGAACGCATTATTTCCGGCAAATGGAAAGGATACACCGGAAAACCCATTACAGATATTGTGAATATAGGTATTGGCGGTTCGGACTTAGGCCCGGTGATGGTAACTGAAGCTTTGAAACCGTATCAAAAACCAAACATTAAAGCACATTTCGTATCTAATATCGATGGTACCCACATTGCCGAAACCCTGAAAAAAGTATCTCCGGAGACTACTTTATTCATGATCGCTTCCAAAACCTTTACTACCCAGGAAACAATGACCAATGCCCTGAGTGCCCGGAAATGGTTTTTGGATGCAGCCAAAGATGAAGCATTGGTTGCCAAACATTTTGTGGCTATTTCTACCAATGAAAAAGGAGTGAAACAATTTGGCATTGCCCCGGAAAATATGTTTGTTTTCTGGGATTGGGTAGGAGGGAGGTACTCTTTGTGGTCGGCAATTGGGCTTTCGATTGCCTGTACCATAGGTTATGAACGCTTTGCCCAGCTCTTAGAAGGTGCACATGCGATGGATGAGCATTTCCGGACAGCCCCGTTTGAAACCAATATTCCTGTATTACTCGGGCTTATTGGTATCTGGTATACCAATTTTTTCGATGCGCAAACGGAAGCCATCTTGCCCTATGACCAGTATATGCACCGGTTTGCTGCTTATTTTCAGCAGGGAAATATGGAAAGTAATGGCAAATATGTAGACCGTACCGGAAAAGAGGTAAACTATCAGACTGGCCCTGTCATCTGGGGAGAACCTGGAACCAACGGGCAACATGCCTTTTATCAGCTTATTCACCAGGGTACTAAACTCATTCCCTGCGATTTTCTGGCGCCAGCCATCAGCCACAATCCCTTAGGCGATCATCATAATATACTCTTATCTAACTTTTTTGCCCAGACAGAAGCCCTGATGAAAGGAAAAACTCCAAAGGAAGTGCTGGATGAATTTAAAAAAGCAGGTAAAACGGAAGCAGAAGTAAAAGATCTGGTAGCATTTAAAGTATTCAAAGGAAATAAACCTACCAATTCTATTCTTTTTACTAAACTTACACCCCGAACCCTGGGCAGCCTGATTGCCATGTATGAACACAAAATTTTTGTACAGGGCGTGATCTGGAATATCCTGAGCTTTGATCAATGGGGGGTAGAACTAGGCAAACAACTGGCTAATAAGATTTTGCCAGAACTGCATGATGAATATCCGGTTTCCAGCCATGATGCTTCTACCAATGGTTTAATTAATGCCTTTAAACAGATGCGGCATAAATAATCAGTGGTCGGTAGTCATTGGTTTTTACCTCTTTACATACAATGGAAAGAATGTATTTCATAAATAGTGAATCCACTCTTGACTAATGACTGTTGACCAATGGCCAGCTTTTAAGAAAATTTTTTAAAAAGTTTGTATAATACCTATAAATGTAGTTTTTTAGTCTGTCAATTTGTGATCTAAACTTAAATATACCTCAAACCTTTTTCTTTTATGAATGTAAATAAACAAGTATGCAAGGCGCTTGTGCTTACGATGATGGCAGGATCAGCTTTTTTTTCAGCTTGTAACTCTGACAAAACAACTTCCACTGAAACGGCATCTGCTGATTCAACTGCGGTAGCAGATACTACTTCGGCTGCTACGCCAGCCGCCACGGATGCTCCAAAGATCCTGGGTGCCCTTCCGCCTACTTCCGAAGTACCTTATCTGCTGCAAAATACCGGTGCAGATTTTAATGCAGGCCTGATCAATGCGGCTAAAAAGGTGGATTCCTATACGACCACTACTGACAAAGCAGCGCTGAACCTGGGTGCGTATGCTACCGATATTGGCTATCTGAGTGTATATGACAAAACACAGGATGTAATTAATTACCTGCGTTCTTCTGATAAACTGGCCAAACACATTGGCGTTGGTAATGCTTTTGAACGTTCTCTTGAAAAACGTTTTGAGGCTAACTTAGGTAAGAAAGACTCACTGGTGAAGATCGTGGACGAAAGCATGAACCGGGTGCATGAATACCTGGAGGATAACGACCGCAAAGGAACAGCAGCACTTACCCTGACCGGAAGCTTTATCGAAGGCTTATATATTTCTACGGGCCTGATAGAAAAATATCCTAAAGATGTTCCCGCAGATGTACGCAACAGTGTGCTTACTAACCTGATGCTGACCATTATCAAACAAAAGAAATCTCTGGCTGACCTGCTGGCTATTCTTAAAAGTGCGCCTCAGGATGCTCAGGTAGTAGAATATACCGGTTACCTCACAGACCTGTATAACCAGTTCGAAAACCTGAATTTTGATGAAAAGGTAAAAACCAATTCTGGCGACCTGGTGGTTACAGACAAAACCCTGAGTGGAATCACTGCCAAAGTGAAAGAAATCCGGGCTAAGATCGTTGCCTAGTTTAAAATTTTGAATTACAGAATGACGGATGGGTTGAAAGTGGGATAGTAATCAATATATATGATTGAATCGAATCCTAAAGGTTGAAGATACTCTTCAACCTTTTTTTCTATAAGCTTATATTGGGACAGGTTTTACACAGCCTTGCCACAGGTCCATTCTATAATTTTTCCACTCTGATTCAATAATTCTGTATTCAGTAATCCTGTAATTATTATGAATGAACAAGTATTGATAGCCATTGTTAAACTGCTTGCTATCAGTGTAAAAATAGATGGTGTACTGGCGGCCGAACGCGACCGTATCCGCAGATTTATGAAGGCCATGGTAGAAGATGACCATCAGAGCAGGTTCATGACCTTATTTGACGAATACGTTACGCTGCCACCTACCGGAATTGAAGAGATCAGGCGCATTTGTGACCAGATTAATGCCGAATTGCAATTCAAACAGAAACTCATTGTCGTACTCCGCCTGATTGAACTCAGCCTGACAGATGAACATTTGTCGGATGACGAGGATGAGTTCACCAGAACGGTATGCCAGGAACTGAATATTGACGAAAATATCTATCATTCTCTGTTGCGCTTTGTACAGATCCGGGATGTTTATCAGATTCAGGTAAAAGATATTCTCATTATTGATGATGAACAGCCAAAGACAGCTTCCCCTGAAGATAATCATATTCATAATCCCAGGCTGGGGGCAGTACTGGCCATACTGCGGCTGCCGGAAGTGGATATGTATTTCCTGAAAGCAGCGACCAGAAACAAACACCTGTTTTTGAATGGGAGCCAGCTTCCGGAAGATTATATAAGTCCTTTGGCCAGTGGCACCATTATCAAAGCCACCAATGGCGAAACCATTTATTACAGCGATATTATCGGTCATTTTCTGCGGTTAAAACAAAAGCCGCAAATATCATTTGTGGCCAGGAATATTGATTATTATTTCAGGAGCGGAAAAAAAGGCCTGCACCAGGTACAAGTGGAGGAAGAATCCGGCAGACTGGTAGCCTTGATGGGTTCCAGTGGTTCCGGAAAGTCTACGTTGCTGAATGTGCTTAACGGAAACTATAAACCGCAGCGGGGAGAAGTATTGATCAATGGCATCAATATTCATACACACCCGGAAGAAGTAGAAGGTGTGATCGGGTATGTTCCCCAGGCCGACCTGCTGATCGAAGATCTGACCGTATACCAGAATTTATACTATGCAGCTAAACTGTGTTTTGGTGACTATTCGGAAAGTAAAATTGCTAAACTGGTATTACAAACCTTAGACAGCCTGGGCCTGGATGAAATCAAACATCTCAAAGTTGGTTCTGTTCTTGAAAAAACCATTAGCGGAGGGCAACGCAAACGGCTAAACATCGGACTGGAATTACTCAGGCAGCCTTCTGTTTTGTTTGTAGATGAACCTACATCCGGGCTTTCATCGAGGGATTCGGAAAATATTCTGGATCTTCTCCGGGAACTGACCATGCTGGGAAAACTGATTTTTGTAGTGATCCATCAGCCTTCTTCCGACCTGTTTAAAATGTTTGACAGGCTTATTATTATGGATACCGGAGGCTATCAGGTGTATTATGGCAATCCACTGGAGGCTATTAATTATTTTAAGTCTCTCACCAGTCACATCAGCCGCCTGCAAAGGGCATGTGTGGAATGTGGCAATGTAAATGCCGAGCAAATTTTTAATATCATCGATAGCCGGACGGTAGATGAATATGGTCGTTCTACCAACCAGAGGAAAGTATTGCCTGCTACCTGGCACACCTTTTTTAAAGACCGCATAGATATTAAGCCGGTTACAGAAGTAAAGGAAAAGCCAGTCCATACACTTAATGTACCTTCCAGGTGGAAACAGTTCCGGGTATTTGTATCAAGGGATCTTCTGGCCAAATTGAGCAACCGGCAATACATGGTTATAAACCTGGTGCAGGCTCCCTTACTGGCTTTTATACTGGCTTATGTGGTGAAGTATTTCCGGATTGATGAACTTACGGGTGGTGGAAACTACGTCTTTTCTGAGAACGTAAATGTTCCTACTTATATGTTTATGAGCATTATTGTTTCCCTGTTTATGGGCCTTACCATCAGTGCAGAGGAAATCATTAAGGATGCCAGTATTTTAAAACGGGAAGCTTTTCTGCATTTGAGCCGGAACAGTTACCTGCTATCTAAAGTGTGTGTGTTATTCGGCTTTTCTGCCATCCAGACCCTCACATTTACCCTGATCGGCAACTGGGTAACAGAAGTTGAAGGACTCACATTTCTGTACTGGATGGTGCTGTTTTCCTGTTCCTGTTTTGCCAATCTGCTGGGATTGAACATTTCTTCTACATTTAATTCAGTCATCACCATTTACATACTGATCCCGGTATTACTGATTCCACAACTGGTACTGAGTGGCATTGTGGTAAAATTTGATGAGATCAACCCCAGAATTTATAAGCCGGGAAATGTTCCTTTTCTGGCTGATCTGATGGCATCTAGATGGGCTTACGAAGCCATTATGGTGAGCCAGTTTATGTATAATGCCTATGAAAAAGAATATTATCCACTGGACCGGCAGATTGCAGAGGCCGATTATAAAAAAACCTATTACCTGCCCACCTTGTTTTCCAAGCTTGATTACTGCGTGAATATATCTGGAAATTCGGATAAACTGGCGGATAAAGAGTTCCGGGAAGATTTGCAGGTTTTACAGAATGAGATTAAACAGGAAATGCGTACTACACCATCCATTACCTTTGCCGGTATCGGATCGCTTACCCCTCAGGCTTTTAATTACCAGTTGGGAAACCAGGTGAGGGCTTATCTGGAAAAAGTACGTTTGCATTATGTGAATATGTCTAATAAAGCTACGGCCACCAAAGATAGTCTGGTAGGTGTACAAGTGAAAACGCCTGAGGACCGGGAACGCTATCTGGCCAGAAGGTCTACCTATTATAATGAAACTGTTGAAAAGCTGGTGACTAATAATACCGCTGAAGACCGGATCGTAGAATTTCAGGGCAAGCTGATGCAGAAAATATACCCGGTTTATTTATATCCCTTGCCAAAGAACGAGCTGCTTGATACAAAAGCACATTTTTTTGCGCCGGTGAAATATGCCTTTGGAAGGTATGTGCCTACCCTTTATTTTAACCTGGGGATTGTTTGGCTGATGACGGGTTTATTGTATCTCACCTTATATTTCAAAGCCTTCCGGCTACTGGTCGGAGGAGATGCTAAGCAACGGAAAAAAGCAGAAGTGAAGGAAAATTAGTATAATTTGAGTAAGAATCAATGAAAGATAAGGACATAAGTAAGTACCTGAGCCTTGTACTCCGGCATCAGCCGCAGGTATTAGGCATTACCCTCGATGAATCTGGATGGACAGAGGTAAACGGATTGCTGGAGAAAATGCAGCAGAAAGGAATGAATGTTGATTTTGAAAAACTTTCGCAGGTAGTCCAGAATAACGATAAGCAGCGCTTTGCGTTCAATGCCGACCAGAGCAAAATCAGGGCAAGCCAGGGACATTCGGTTTCTATTGAACTGGGTTTAACTCCAGTACAGCCACCTGAAGTTTTATATCATGGTACTGCACAGGCCAATATGGAATCTATATTAAAAGATGGCATTCAGAAACGTTCCAGGCAGCATGTTCATTTATCTGCTGACGAGCAAACCGCTATTAAAGTAGGACAACGGCATGGCAAACCGGTAGTATTGCAGGTTAATAGCGGTGACATGAACCGGGATGGACATTTGTTTTACTTGTCTGAAAATAAGGTTTGGCTGACGGATTTTGTAGAGGCTAAGTATATACAAAATAAGTAGTTCCAGGAGGAGGGTGATCTGCTTTTTTACAGGCATGTAAAACGGCAGAATAAGTAAATTAACTCGCAAATAGGTGCGTTAATTTGCTTAAATTAGTGAATAACCGCACCTTAATACAATAAATATGTTGTAGTCATAAAGATGTTGACAGCAATAAAAGTAACAAAGTGTCTGACAGAATAACTGCCATTATTCCCAAGGATGCAACTTCTAATGTTAACGTTGATACATTAGAGTTAGCAAGGAAAACCGTGGTAAAGTATTTAATTAAGAAGGTTTATTACGCAGATGGACAAGTAGACGCCTATTTGTATAAGGATACTAAGCTCTTTTATCAAAGCCCTGAAGATATTTTTAGTGAGTTTAATTATGATTGGATGTATATGCATTGCAATCAATGTCAAAAGGATGTTAAAGCATGGTGGTATAAAACAGTTAAACAGCTACCAGATTATAATAATATAACATTACCATGCCCTTGTGGTAAGACAGAAATTGACCTGAACAGGTTAGAATATGGCGGGATAAACTTATATTTCGTTCGATCTCCATTCGCATTTGGAATATAATGAATGAGTTAACGGATGATGAATTTAATTTAATGATGGCTGAATTAGAGAAAATACTTGGCTGTGAACTACAAACGGAATGGGGAAGATATTAACTACAGCAACTAACACCAATTCCTAAGTTAAATTCTCCTTGCCTCACCACAGACACTTTTTGCAATAGTACTGGTAGGCCGACAGGTTTGATTCGTTAAACTCTAATGGAAAACACCATTTAAAAGAGGGTTATTATTATCAGTGATGGCAATAATGCATTTGACTCCAGACGGCGTTACCACTCGAAAACTGACCAAACAGGATGCCCTTCCTTACGACTTGCTACTGCTTGCTGACGAGACAATAGAAATTATTGATCGGTATGCAAAAGATGGACAAACCTATGTTTTAGAGGCAAATAGTCAAATTATTGCTGCCTATGTCCTTCAGGTAATTGATCTGCAAAGAATAGAAATCAAAAATATTGCTGTGGATAGCAACTATCAGGGGCAGGGCATTGGCAAGTTTATGTTGAGAGATGCTACGCTCAAGGCTAAAGAACAAGGCTATAAAACCATCCTGATTGGCACGGCCAATGGGGCCATTAAACAATTATATCTGTATCAGAAAGAGGGTTTTGAAATAACGTCGATTAAGAAAAACTTTTTTGTGAATAATTATCCGGCCCCCATCTTTGAAAACGGCATTTTATGTAAGCACATGATTATGTTAGAGAAACAAATTTAAATAAGCATTTACCTTTAACGCTACCTACACTTATTACCAGGCTGCTCAACCACAAGGCTGATGTAGAAATCCCCGCCGAGGTTTCCATGTTTCAATAAGCGATTTTCTACTAACAAGAGGAGTTAGGGCATGTCCTTTTTTTAAGATGAACTGTTGCAATCCATAATTCTTGTTTGTAAGTCTTGAAAATATAGGTAATCTATATGGTTTGAAATCCATCCCTACGCTGGAATAGTTTATTGCTTAGCGCTTTCCCCTGAAGAAGCCTTATACACCCCAAATTCTGAAAGAACAATAGGTTTGCCAGCGGTAGACACTGTTAACCGGATCTGGCTCACAGTAACCGGATCAAAGCGCAGCAGGCGTTTATAGCCAATGGTGGTACCTGCAGCCAGGGGTGTCCATAGGCCGTCCACTATTGCTTCTATTGTAAACCCATTCACCCGTTGGCCGAATTCTATACCCTCTCCAAGTAAAATCCGGTCGAAGGTAGTGGGTGCCCCTAAATCCAAGGTAAGGGTAGCTTTGCTTGCCGAATCATCGGTGGCCCAGTACGAATCCAGTTTACTGTCTGTCAGGTTATAGCTGGGATAATCAGCACTTCTGGTATTTGAGGCTTTTACTGACTTGTTTGCAGCTAAATTGGTTTTGAAAGTTTCATCCAGTACATTTTTAAATTCTTTCAGCCTGGCAACATCATTCTCATGGAACAAACCCCGGCGGTCCGGAGGGATGTTGAGCAGCAATACGCCGTTTCTGCCAACGGATTTATAGTAAATATCGAGCAGTTGTTCTACGGATTTAACCTTATCATCTTCCTTTGGGTGGTAAAACCAGCCCGGACGGATAGAAACATCGCATTCTCCCACTACCCAACTGGAGCCATTGGGATCACCAGAATTTAAATAAGCCGTGTTAGATGTGCCAATCGATACCTGGCTTGTATCCATTTTCGACCATTTGGTTTCACCGGCAAAGCCTTTCTCATTGCCAATCCAGTGTACATCCGGACCTTCATCGGAGAATAATACGGCATTGGGCTGCAATTCCCGCACGATCTTCCAGTAGCCCAGGAAATCGTAGGTCATGTCTTTGGCATTTTCTCCCTTAGCCCCATCCAGCCATACCTCGCTGATCTCGCCATAATTGGTAAGCAGTTCCCGCAGTTGCCCTTTGTAAAAGTCATTATAAGCGGCTGTTCCATACTTGGGTTCATGCCGGTCCCAGGGAGAGAGGTACACTCCAAATTTCAGCCCGGCTTCCTGGCAGGCATCCGATACTTCTTTTACTACATCGCCTTTTCCATTTTTCCAGGGGCTGTTTTTTACTGAATGCTCAGTCAATTTGCTGGGCCACAGGCAAAATCCATCGTGGTGTTTGGCAGTCAGGATCAACTGTTTGATTCCGGCATCTTTACAAGCCTGTACCCATTGTTTGGCATCAAAAGCGGTGGGATTAAATATGGCAGGGCTTTCTGTTCCTTCTCCCCATTCCTTATCTGTAAAAGTGTTCACCGTAAAATGGGCAAAACCGATCATTTCCATTCGCTGATAAGCCAGTTGACGGGGTGAGGGTTTTACTGAGTCGGCTACCAGTGGTTTGTCATCTGTTTGGGTGGCTTCTGCCTGCCGGGAGTTGCCGGAATTGTTATTACAGGCAGCAATTAACAGGCAAAATTGTAGCAGTATAAATAAGATGGTTTTGGAAGTCTGCATACTTGATTTGGAAAAAAACGTAAATTATGAATCTGTTTCCTGAATACAATGGGGGAGAAGATATTTGTCACATATACCCGGCACAGCAAAGGTATAAGATTACTTTTTCTTTTTAGCTTTCACTTTCACTGGTTTCCCGGCTATACTTTCATTGTGCAGCCGGTCAACAGCAGTAATCATATACACATATCTTTTTTTAGAAAGCACCGAGTTATCAGTATAAGAATAAACTGGGCTGGGGAGTTTAGCCAATAACTTTCCTGGGTCTTCCAAATTAATATTCTCTTTGTGGTTGAATCTGTATATCAGGTAGTAATAGGCTGTATCTCCATCAATAGCTTTAAGTGGCGTGTGCCAGTGTAAAGTGATTCCCTGCCTGTTTTTATGAGTTTTCTCTGGTATTGGTGCAAGCGGTGGGATGCTATCCAGCCAGGGCATTGTTGGTATCAGCGCGGGAAATTTGTACAGATCATTGCGGAGCGAATCCTGCACATGGTTAGGATTGGCCATCAGCGATTTTGAGCTAAAATAAACACTGCCTTTTACCTGTGGAGTATTCCGGTTAAACCGGATTTGCCTGGGAATTTCCTGCGGTTCAAACCAGGTGGAATCTGCATTCTTATTAATTTTGTAAGGACCATGGCCAATATATATATGCCTGTTATAGGTTTGAGTAGCCCACCATTGGGTAAGCTTTTTATAATTTACCGGACCAAAGCGGGTACTAAAATAAACCTGCGGTAAAATATAATCTACCCAGCCGTGTTTGATCCATAACCTGGAATCGGCAAACAAGTGCGTAAATGAACTCTGGCCAGCCCTGGTATCAGAGCCTCCGGGATCGTCGGCTTTATTGCGCCATACACCAAACGGACTGACGCCAAACTTGACATAGGGCTTTACAGATTTGATACTATCGGCCACCATCTGAATAAGTAAATTGACATTGTTGCGACGCCAGTCGTCTTTACTTGCAAAATCATCTGTGTATTTTATGAACGTAGAGTCATCTTTCAGTGTATCGCCTGCCACAGGATAAGGATAGAAATAATCGTCGAAATGAATGCCATCCACATCATAATTCCGAACTACATCGAGTATTACCTGCACAATATATTCCCTAACCTGTGGTAAACCAGGGTCAAATAATTTTCTTCCGGCATAGGTAAGCAGCCATTCCGGATGCTGCTTAGAAATATGAGTTGGAGAGAGCCGGGAAGAAACCGTATCAAAAGTGGCCCGGTAGGGATTAAACCAGGCATGAAATTCCATCCCCCGTTTGTGACTTTCACCAATCATAAAGGAAAGCGGATCATAGGGAGGATTGGGTTCTGTTCCCTGTTTGCCTGTCAGCCACTCCGACCAGGGTTCGTATTTACTCCGGTAAAAAGCATCTGCCACCGGACGAACCTGCACAAACACAGCATTCATGCCATTCCTGGCATGTTCATCGAGTATAAAGTTGAATTCTTGTTGTTGAACGGCCGGGGAAAGGTTTTTTTGACTAGGCCAGTCGATGTTGGCAACAGTCGCTATCCATACACCCCGGAGTTCCCGTTTGGGAGGAAGGGGTTGAGCCTGAAGGAAAGAATTACTTAAAGTAGATAATAAGATAAAAATATATAATGTTTTAATAATCAGATATTTATTTTTGAACATAGTAACTGGCAATCTATTTAATTAATGAACATATTTTATAGTAGATTGTGGATTAATAAAGCGTTAATAAAATCTTATGCCGTCTTACTTTTATTTTGCCTGCCCAAAAGACGGCAAAAACGAGAGTTTTTGAGCGAGCCTTGTGCTAAAACTGTGTGGCAAAGCGAGAGCTTTGAGCCAGCTTTGTGTGCCAGTAACAAAACATTTGTGAGGCGAGAGCCGAAGCAAGCCAATGTAGTTGTTGCAGCACCAATAGAGACTTTTTTCGTGTTATGAAAAATCGTCGCACAATCAACTTCGTTGGCAGCCTTCGCATTCTCATGCTCGGTTGTGGCCACGCACAAGGCCAAAAAAGTCCGTGCTATTGCTACACCACCTACCGCACTGTTGCTTTGTGTTCAGGCTGTATGTAATTAATTGAGCTGATGCACAATTATTAAGTAGTTATCCTACTCTACCGCCTGGTTTAGAAAATCATTTAAAGGTTTCAAAGTTTTCCATACGTGTGAAATATGTTGGAGCAGGCCAGGTTTTACAACTTCTGCATCGGTGAGTTGATGAAAAACTGTAAAATCCTTGTGTTTGAGCAGTTCAATACTGGGATGGTCGGCGGCATATCCTTTTGGAATTGTTTTTAAGGTTGAACCGCTTAGTTTACCGAAATATTTTACAAAATCAGGTTGGGAAAGAATAGTGGTAAATGTTTCTCCGTTATAATCAATTTCCTGACGTATTTTTTTGAGTTCTTCAGGCATAGGCATATATATTCCTCCAGCCAGCATTGATTTATTACCAGGTTCAATGTGCAGATAATAGCCGGCTTTGGTGCTTTTCCGTCCACCTTCGGCAAAATAGGCGCTATAGTTGGTTTTATAGGGAGTTTTATCCTTGGAGAACCGTACATCCCGGTACAGCCGGAAAATGCAGTCTTTGGGTTCAAGCGGAGCAAACGTCGGTTCGAAAACAATGATTTCTTTCAGCACCTGGCTAACGAAGTCACTAAAATCTTTTCTGGTTGATTCATAAGTTGATTTGTGGGCTTCCAGCCATTCCCGCTGGTTATTTTCTTTTAAAGCTGTGAGAAAATTTAAGGTTTCTTGCATGAAAAAAAGGTTAGTAATCAATATATCATGTAGCGTAACCCCAATATTACATAATCCTGGTTTTAGATTCAATCTGCCGGAAGAATTTGATGCCTCAGTTTCTCTAGTGCCTAACGTTCAGGTTAAAACCTATAGGTATGTCCATCGTGACTGCTGATTTCCTATATTTGCCTGCATATGGAAGCACATCAATCCGATAAAAGTAGCCATAGATTTACAGATACGGCGCAAATGCTGCATGACTTTTCTCGTCATATTCTGGTCCATTGTCCTAAATGTGAACGAAGAGCCTATGTGCAAACGGATGCTGGCACTAAAAAAAGTGAATTGAAATGTCCAGAATGCCATTACAGCGAAAAAGAGGGCAATTGGTATGGTTTAATGGATTTGGTAGTACGCCAGCGGTGTGATGCCTGTGGAAAATGGATAGAGGAACGGGTGAGGGAAAGCAAAGTGAAGTACACAAATCTGCTTATTACCTGTGCCCATTGCAAGCAGGAAAAAGCCTATAAACCTTTGCGTGAAAAAGTGTTCACTGCTTCCCATATTCCCACTGACCCTGTTTTCGGACTCAGACTCTGGTTGCAGGCTGATTTTGGAGACTATGTATTATGGGCCTATAATAAGGAACACCTGCAGTATTTGAAAGAATATATTGCAGCCAGGTTACGTGAGAAAAATGGCATCAGCCGCCGGACGCTTGCCTTAAAACTGCCCCAATTCATAAAATCTGCTAAGAACCGGGATGCTTTACTTAAACTGATCGCAAAGTTAGAACAGAAGTAAATAAAGATGGGATTAAAACTCATACATGATCTGCTTATTCTCTGCACATTTATTAAGTATACTGTTTGCCCATAGGATAACATTCTGATTGTAAATCCGTAGTTGTGATAAGTATCAATTTTAAAATTATGCCAGCTACCAAGAAAAAATCAACCAAAGAAGATCCCTGCTGGGATGGATACAAGCAGGAAGGAATGAAAGAGAAAAACGGAAAAAAGGTTCCAAACTGTGTGCCTGAGAAAAAAGCCAGTTCTAAATAATTAGAGAACTGGACGATTTAACCAATATTAATCCTAAACCAAAACAAACCCAGGTCTATTACCTGGGTTTGTTTTGGTAAAATCCCTGTTAAGTTGAAGTACAAATTGCGCTTGAATACCAATTATACCTTCACCTTTTCTTTACTTGCCGCCGCTTCGTAAATCGCCATCATCAGTTTTAAGTCCTGCAAGCCTTCTTCTCCGGGCGTTTTCGGTTCTTTATTTTCCAGCACACATTCCGAAAAATGATCCAGTTGGGAAGCAAACTGGTTTCCTTCCTTTAATAAAATCTGTTCTTTGGACTCTTTTTTTCCAATATGCAGGGTATGGCGGTAATAATCGGTGGCAGGGTCTAAATCCAGCCATGCTTCGCTTCCGAATACCCGGTACCGTTTTACTTCCTGGTAGCTATAACTTGAATTACACTGGGCTATTACGCCACTGGGAAAGCGCAGCAGGAAAGTCATATTTTCTTCTACTTCCTTAAACCGTGGATCATTGGGGGTACTGTGCATCATAGCGGTAATTTCAACCGGCTCTTCGCCTGTGAGATAACGGGCGGCATTTAAACTATAAATACCAATATCCATCAGCGAACCACCACCAGCCAGATCTTTTTTCATGCGCCACTGATCCGCTTTTTCCTCTGGTTTCAGAATCCGGCCATGATCAGAAGTAATCATTTTTAGCTGCCCCAGGGCATTGGAACGCACCATTTCTATAACTTTTAAATTAAATGGTTCGTATTGGGCCCGGTATCCGATCATAAGTTTTTTACCTGCTTTTTTGCAGGCATCTATCATCGCCTGCGCATCTTTTACAGAAGTGGCCATAGGTTTTTCTGATATCATGTGCTTGCCTGCCTGTGCGCCGCGAATGGTATATTCGGCATGTAAACTATTGGGCAGGATAATATAGATAATATCTACTTCCGGATTGTTTTTAATGCTGTCGTAATTCTGATAATTATAAATGTTTTTGGAATTTACGCCATACTGGTCGGCGAGCTTTTTGGCTTTATCAGGCGTGCCGCTCACCAGGGCAACCAGTTTGGATTTTTTACACTCAGCAAAAGCGGGCATAATTTGTTCAGTGGCATATTTACCTAATCCGACGATTGCCCAGCCGGCTTTTTTCTCGGGAGGAAAGACGCTTTCTGATGGCATTCCCAGACTCTGGCTGGCGAATACAGGGTTGGCAGCTGCACCGCCTATGCCTGCTATACCTAAACTATAACTGGCTTGTTTGATGAATCCCCTGCGGGAAGGTGAATAAATGGATTGATACATAGATGGTTGAATACTAAAATATTGTTTATTACATGTTGAACAAATAGTTCAGGTGCTGGTAAACCTTACTTAATTGGGGTTACTTGATATGCCTTACGCAAATTTGTAATAACAGGTTTATTAATCAGTACTTTTTACGACCGATAGGATATACTAAAATATCTTTCAGACAAGTACAGCATACTTGCTTAATGAGTCCATGGGAAAATTATTTAGCTCCTTGTGTTTCTAAAAAGGCTACCACCGGCCCTGATTCTTTTCCGCCAGCTTTGGCATGTTTCAATAGCGAAATACCATGCGGCCCTTTACAGGAAATCATATCCGGATAAATTTTTATGATTGTTTGAATGATCTCCAGTTTACCCAGCATAGCAGCTGTAAAAATATCCATACGGGCGCCTTTACTTAATAGGAAATTTGCAATTTCCCGGTTTCCCATATGCGAAGCACCTCCTAGCCCTGTTTCAAAATCACCGGCTCCCCAATCCCAGGTGGCATTCAATAAACCAGGTTCCTGAAGCAGTAATTCCTGTGTCCTGTCTAACTTGCCATGTGCAGCCACTACGAATTCTTTTACCAGTTCAGGTTTTAAAGCCGCCGGTTTATTTTGTTTATATAAACTGCCGGGGATACCCGCTAAAACACAAGTCCGTAGGGCAGATAGATGAATAAATGACTCCGGTTGAGGTTTTGCGTGGGAAGAGGCATATAGGGGAATGTGAGAAAGCGTATAAGCGGGAATTTAATTATTAAGGATTGCTTTCACCTCAGATGGGTGATTTAAGAGGCGTAACAGCGGAAATTTAATGTTGTTACTAGCATAAACACAAACAGCGATGAATTTTAAATTCATCGCTGTTTGCTCTACATTATTTATGGTCTTTGTTATACTCTTCCGGAACCGGAAAGCCGGTTTGTATTAAAATGTTCGCCTTCATAAAACCTCTCGTCGGAGAGGGAGCCAGGCTGATAGGTAGGGGAAAAAGCAGAGATGAGTTTGTGCTCAAAATCCCTGGAAATTTCTTCTCCATGATACGCCGGAATACTGGTAATGGACTGGTCTGTTAAATTAGGTGCGATCACAAACTTATTTTCATGATCCAGATTTACTGCACCAATCGGAATCAACACATGGCGGTCATCCTCATCGGCAACAGTCAGGTCATCATCTATTTCTACATCCAGGTAGCGAACTTTCATGGCACTAGTGTCTACAATCAGTTCTTCTACTTCGCCCAGTTTTTCTCCATCACGGCCAATCACATCCCATCCCCGTACATCGGGGTCTTCATCAGATACTTTGTAATCATCTTCAACCTCTTTCATACGCCGCAAGGAACCCTGCCAATCCTGGTGAGATTTTTCAAGAAATCCAGCATCTGAATCCGGATTTTCATTTCCTCGGGACTCATTATGAAATCCGTCTGCGTCAGTATACGTTCTATTGGCTTCAGAGTAAGTTGTGTCAGTAGGTGTATAGGTGTTGGCTGAACTAATTACATCTTCCCGGCCTTTTCCGGAGAGGTTTTCTACTTCCACCTCGGTATTGCGTAAAGTATCCCGGATCGTTTCTGTACGTTCTTCTACCTCCTTACTTAAAGAAACTTCTTCCACCACCTGAGCTTGTTTGGAAACTACCGGAACTTCTGCCTGTTCCCTAATTTCAATCACCCCTTCTTTAAAAGCATTGATGTCGGCTTCAGAAGCAGGGCGGTCTGCCGGATGGCGTTCTACATGCACATGTTCCTGGCGTAAGCGCAGTTTTTCTTCTACCGGCTTTTCAAAGATGCGGCTCCTGAGCCGTACACCACCGGTTTCTACCACCCGTTTGCCAACCTGCATGTTTTCTTCAATTACAGGAAGCGATTGATTGGTCGTGGAGGAAGCATCAGATTCCCGTTGATTATTAAACTCATTGCTATACTGATCAGATTTTTCATCTACATCCACTGCGCCATATTGATCCAGTAGTGAGGCGGCTTGGCTGGCTTGTTCTTCCGTGTGGGCGTGTACTGTTACAACTGAACCCCGGCTGGCCACCCTGGAATAATTCTCCGCCTCCCGCTCATTATCAAACAAGGAACGGAAAAAATCACGCCTGGACATATTATCCTGATCCGAAGTATCCGTTGAACTCGTATAATCCTGCTGGCTGGAAAAATCTATATCATGCTGTGCAAAGCCATTATTCATTAAGTGGAGAACTGCTTGTTGTGCCTGGCCTGCATTTTCGAAAATTCCTATTACTGTTTGTGACATAATTCTTTACATTAAGTGGGTTGAAGGGTATAATTATTAACAGACAGCGTATAACTGCTTGTTGTCCTGGTTACCATTAATAGTAGCTTGCAGGCTTTTACGGATTCATGGCTACAATTTCTACCCGGCGGTTTTGTTGTTGTCCGCTTTTGGTCTGGTTAGAAGCAACCGGATCGGCTTCGCCCATCGGATGAATAGAAATACGGGAAGCATCCATACTGGCATTAGTTACCAGCCAGTTTTTAACTGCTTCTGCCCGTTGCTGAGAAAGTTCTTTGTTATGCTCCGCATCTGCTCTGGCATCTGCATGGCCATATATTCTGATTTGCCCTTGTCCATACCGCTGGTCGATGGAGGCAACAATCTGCTCGAGATTCTCTCTGGCATCGCTGCGAATAGTAGCCTGGTCTGTATCAAACAATAGCTTTTCACCCATGGAATACACGGTATACATATCATTTCCCCGAAGCTCAAAATCAGAGGAATTGATTTTAATTTCAGGATGGTTTATTCTGGGCACGTTCAAATCTACATCCCGCCACATATCTGCAGCGCCGGTACTTACGCCATTTTCAATGGTTTCGGCATCATTGCGCATCGCTGCAGCATCAGATTCTATATTTCGATCGCGGGATAAAAGCCAGCCTACAATTCCTACCAGTGCCAGGATTCCCAGAATCCATAGCCAGTTGAAACCTTTCTTTTTTGGTTCAATATTAATTTCTGCCATAACTGAATTATTTTTGGTTAAAAACATGGTTGTTTGCCGTACAGGCTTATATTCAAATTTTATTTCTGTATAGAAGCATAAAAAATATCAAAAAAATATAAAGCCTGTCCGGTATGTGTAGAGTTAACGAGGTTAAAAAAAGTTAGTTCTATTATTTTCTGATTAGTTTACTTTTACAAAGGCCTTTGCCGTTGGAGTTTTTCTAACCTTCTTAGGTACGATTCACTTGATGTTAACCGAGCGACATGTAGGAAATCACTGATTATTAAGCGAGGATTTTTTTAATACTTCGTGCTGAATTTGTTTACCTTTGCGGCTTGTTAACCCAAGTGATTCTATGATTGAAACCACTGCCCTCAAAAAAGTAGCTTTACATGACCTGCATGTTAGCTTAGGTGCTAAAATGGTGCCCTTTGCCGGCTACTATATGCCTGTCCGTTACTCATCTGATATTGAAGAACATACTACAGTCCGTACGGCTGTAGGGGTATTTGATGTATCGCACATGGGCGAATTTATGCTTTCTGGCCCCAAAGCCCTTGAGTTGATCCAGCGGGTTACTACCAATGATGCTTCCAAACTCTATAACGGCAAAATTCAATATACTTGCCTGCCCAATGCTACCGGAGGAATTGTAGACGATCTGCTCGTATACCAGTTGAACAGTGAAAAATATATGCTGGTGGTGAATGCTTCCAATATTGAAAAAGACTGGAACTGGATTGTTTCCCACAATAGGGAAGGGGTAGCGATGGAAAATATCTCTGACCAGATCAGCCTGTTTGCGGTACAGGGGCCAAAAGCGGCTGAGACGCTTCAATCTCTGACAACTGTGAATTTAGCGCAGATGGAATATTATACTTTTGTGAAAGCAACCTTTGCCGGAGTAGATGACATTATTATTTCTGCAACCGGATATACAGGTGCTGGTGGATTTGAAATTTACCTGCCTAATGCCTATGCACCGGAGATCTGGAATAAAATTTTTCAGGCTGGCGCTTCTTATGGAATCAAACCGATTGGCCTGGGTGCCAGAGATACCCTGCGCCTGGAGATGGGCTATTGCCTGTATGGAAATGATATCGACGATACCACTTCTCCCTTAGAAGCCGGATTGGGCTGGATTACTAAGTTCAATAAACCTTTTGTGAATGCGGCAAACCTGCAGTCTCAAAAAGAAAAAGGTGTAGACAAAAAGCTGGTGGCCTTTACCATGATTGACAGGGGAATTCCTAGGAGTCATTATGACATTATAAATGAAGCTGGTGATAAAATAGGAGTGGTTACCTCTGGTACCCAATCACCTTCGCTGCAGACTGGTATTGGAATGGGCTATTTACAAACGGCGTATACAAAACCAGATACAGAAATATATATCAGCATCCGAAATAAACCTTTAAAAGCAAAAATTGTAAAACTTCCCTTCTATAAAGTTTAAAAACAGTCAGCCATTAACCTGTGTTGAAAACTACTAGTCAATACTTCAATAAGGCACTGCTCCCTGCTTATCTATTCAATCACACATGAAAAAAATTGATATTTGTCTCACACCAGAGCTGTTACATTTGTATGAGCTTACAGACCGCATAGTGGTAGTTGTAGATATTCTCCGTGCTACCTCTTGTATGACTACCGCCCTGGCTCATGGTGTAGAGAAAATAATACCTGTTGCTACCCTGGAAGAATGCCGTGCCTTACAAGCGCAGGGATATATCTCAGCTGCCGAACGGGATGCCAAAAAAGCCGATGGTTTCGAGCTCGATAATTCTCCCTTCAGTTATATGCAGGAGCACCTGAAAGGAAAAACCATAGCCATGACCACAACCAACGGAACACTGGCAATCACCAGATCCAGAGAAGCCATACAGGTTATTATAGGTTCTTTCCTCAATAAGACAGCCGTAGTTGAATACCTGCGAAGCCAGCCACATGATGTGCTGATTCTGTGTGCGGGCTGGAAAGGCCGTGTGAATCTGGAAGATACTTTATTTGCCGGTGCTGTGGTGGATGAACTGAAGGATGAATTTCTGATTGAAGACGATGCTACTTTGGGGGCGCATACCATTTATGGCTGTGCCAAATACAATATGCTCAAATCTATGGCTTCTTCCTCACACGTGAAACGCCTCCATAGGTTAAATCTGGCCAGAGACATTGAGTTCTGCATCCGGGAAGATGAATATCAGGTAATTCCCATTTTGCAGGGAAATGCGCTGGTAGCTATGGTGAAGGCGTAAAAAACTAGCAGTAACTCTGTATCGTCTGGAGACATAGGCCTTTAGACTGTTAACAGATGTATGTTTCTGTTCAAATCTCATTTGCAACGCTGCTACTCAGGTAGTATACTGTAACCGGATTGTGCCCTTTTACAATTTTTAACAGGTTTTACGTTATAAAAACAGAGAGTTTCCTATACTTTGGGGAAATAATCTTATACTCACGGGAAACCTGGCCGTAAAAGTCCATAAAACAGTATCTTATATAGAGCGTTGAAATGAAATATAGTGTATACATCATAGTACTTTTGATGCTGGTAACTGATGCCTGTAGACCGCCCAGATGTACTATTCCTACATGTTATGTACGGATGAAACACCGGCACGGCGGCGAAAACTGGAAAGAAGCCCCACCGCCCCAAAGGATTTTGAACTGGAAACAGGTGCTACCAATATTGCTGAGAAAGGAAATAAAGGAAAAAATGATGACGAGGAGAATGCAGGGGGAAATAGAGGAACTGAATATCGGGGCGTTCGCTGGTGGAAAAAGAATAAAAATCCAAAGATAGGAGAGGGGTATAAGCCAGGGTATAAATACGATTACAAAAAGCCAAAATATAAGCCTCGTAATTCCAGGAAAGACAGAGAAAAAGCGCCGGAAGGAGAGGAGCAGATCACAGATGCACAAAATGCAGCCCCGGATTCTACAGGCGTAGAACCTCAAAAGAAAAAAGGTTTCTTTAATAAGCTGCGCTCCAAAAAATCTAAAAAAGCAGAAGAGCCGCCATTAGAGGAGGAAATGCAGGAAGAACCGCCAGCCAAACCAGACAAAAAAGCACCCGCAGAAAAAAAAGACGGCTTTTAAGCCGTCTTTTTTGATTTCTATTATAATCTTATCTTCATTTTTTATTAACTGAGCAGGAGTGGAGCACTCCAAAAAACTCTGTTCAGGTATAGCTCATTCCGGTTGATAAATTGAGCGGAAGAAGTGAATGATGCCTGTTAAATTTTGCCTTAAGATCTGCTAATATTCATCAGCAAAAATAATTTACTTGCCTTATTTCCATCAGTGTAAATACTAAGTAATTTACTTGCTTTTCATAGCGGAATAAGGGGATAAAAGCGTGATTTTTTGCAATTAAATTCGTAAATTGCAGCTTATTCTTACCAAATTTTTATTGCATATATGGCAGAAGGAGAAAATATAATTCCCATTAATATCGAAGACGAAATGCGTGGGGCATACATTGATTATTCAATGTCTGTGATCATTTCCAGGGCTTTGCCTGATGTCCGCGATGGGTTAAAACCGGTTCACCGCCGGGTACTTTTCGGGATGGCCGAATTGGGAGTTAATTATAACAAACCTTATAAAAAGTCAGCCAGAATTGTAGGGGAGGTGCTGGGTAAATTCCATCCGCATGGCGATTCTTCTGTATATGATACCATGGTCCGTATGGCCCAGGACTGGTCGCTGAGATATCCACTAGTTGATGGGCAGGGTAATTTTGGTTCTGTAGATGGCGATGCACCTGCTGCCATGCGTTATACAGAAGCCCGTTTGAAGCGTATTGCGGAAGAAATGCTTACTGACATTTATAAGGAAACAGTAGATTTTCAATCCAACTTCGATGATTCGCTTACAGAGCCGACTGTATTGCCTGCAAAAGTTCCTAATCTGCTGATTAATGGTACTTCAGGCATTGCCGTAGGAATGGCTACCAATATGGCTCCACATAATCTTTCGGAAGTAATTGATGGAATTATCGCCTATATTAAAAATAGTGAAATTACTATTGCCGAGTTGATGGAATTTGTAAAAGCTCCGGATTTTCCGACCGGAGGGATTATTTATGGATTCCAGGGTGTAAAATCTGCTTTTGAAACCGGCCGGGGACGGATTGTGATGCGGGGAAATGCTGCCTTTGATACGACTCCTTCAGGCAAGGAACAGATCATTGTTACTGAGATCCCTTATATGGTTAATAAGGCGAGTATGATCGAAAAAACGGCCCAGTTGATCAATGAGAAGAAAATAGAAGGCATTTCTGACATACGCGATGAATCTGACCGGGATGGATACCGGGTGGTATATGATTTGAAACGGGATGCGGTACCAAGTGTCGTCCTTAATAATCTTTATAAATATACGGCGCTGCAATCTTCTTTTGGTGTGAACAATGTAGCCCTGGTAAAAGGCCGTCCGGTTACGCTGAATCTAAAGGAGCAGATCAAGTATTTTGTAGAACACCGCCACGAAGTAGTGGTGCGCCGTACCAGATACGAATTAAAAGAAGCACAGAAACGGGCACACATTTTAGTGGGTTTGCTCATTGCCCTCGATAACCTGGATGCCGTGATATCGCTCATCCGTTCTTCCCGCGATCCGGAAGAAGCCAAACTGGGGCTGATGCAGGGGAAAGGCTTTAATGTGCGTGATATCTACCGTAAAATGGGGGTTATCGGCATTGAAGAATTTAGCAGTGATGAAACAGAAAAAAATGGCTCTGCAAATGTTGTTCCCAATGTACTGACTGAAGTGCAGGCTAAAGCTATTCTGGAAATGCGTTTACAGCGCTTAACCGGTTTGGAACGGGATAAGATAGAAAAGGAGTACGATGAAGTAGAATCCTTAATCAAGCGTTTGAATGAGATTCTTTCTAACGAGCCCTTACGTATGCAGATTATTACCGACGAGCTTTCAGAAATGAAAGAACGTTATGGAGATAAGCGCCGGACCCAGATCGTGCATGCGGCTGATGAGTTCACAATGGAAGATATGATTGCTGATGAAGAAATGCTGATCACGATCTCTCATGAAGGATATATCAAACGTACCCCGCTCAATGAATACCGTACACAGGGCAGAGGGGGCGTAGGTTCCAGAGGGGTTTCTACCAAAGAAGATGATTTTACCGAACATCTGTTCACGGCGACCAATCACAACTACCTGATGATCTTTACGGAAAGCGGAAAAGTATTCTGGCTGAAAGTATATGCCATTCCGGAAGGAAGTAAAGTGTCTAAAGGCAGAGCGATTCAGAATCTGATCCAGATAGACGCTTCCGATAAAGTACGGGCTGTGATCAATGTGAAAACCCTGGATGATGCTGATTATGTAAACAATAATTACCTGATCATGTGTACCGAGCAGGGTACGATCAAGAAAACATCCCTGGAGGCATATTCCAGACCCAGGCAGGCTGGTATCAATGCAATAACTATTAATGAGGGCGACCGTTTGCTGGATGTGGCCCTTACCAATGGTACCAACGACATTGTAATTGCCCTGCAATCTGGTATGGCAATCCGCTTTAACGAACAAAGAGTAAGGCCGATGGGAAGGGTAGCTGCTGGTGTGATAGGTATTACACTTTCAGATGAAGAGGATAAAGTAGTAGGAATGGTATGTATCAGCCGTGCAGATGCACAGTTACTGGTAGTATCTGAAAAAGGATTTGGAAAACGTTCCTCAGTTGAAGATTACCGTCTGACCAACCGGGGCGGAAAAGGAGTAAAAACCTTTAATATTACTGATAAAACCGGCCATCTGGTTGCTATCAAAGAAGTAACAGATTCTGATGAGCTGATGATCATAAATAAATCAGGAATTACCATTCGTCTGGCCGTATCTGACCTTCGTGTGATGGGACGAGCTACTCAAGGTGTAAAGTTGATCCGGTTGAACGAAAATGATGAAATATCTTCAGTTGCCAAAATCGAACGGATTGAAGAATCAGAAGCTGAGGAAAGAGAAGAAAGCAGTGGCGTCGATGGCGGCGAGAGTAATGGAAGTGATACTGATGTTGCTGATGCTGAGCAGGAATAATTAGTAATTTCACATCATCTGTCTGGCAAGAATATTGGACAGATGATGTGAATTAGATATTTATTTGTTATTTTTGAAGTTTTCTAATCTTTATTTTGCGTTAAATCATTTATTATCTCTAAACCTATATTTATAACCCCCTTCTAAACATTATGAAAAAAGTTATTTTAGCTGGTGCATGTATGTTAGCCTCTTTCGGTGCTTTTGCACAAGCGGGAGCGGTAATGAGTGCAGAATCTAATTTTGCATCGGGAAAGCTTGATGCAGCTAAAGAATCCATAGATAAAGCCTCCGTGCATGAAAAAACTGGTAATAAAGCCAAAACCTGGTTCCTGAAAGGTGAAATTTACAGAGGTATTGCCGCAGATCAAACCGGTATGTACAGTAAACTGGACACCAATGCGACGGTGGTTGCCTATGATGCGTATAAAAAAGCTGTACAATTGGAACCTGGTAAAACCTATTCCAAACAAGCCGAAGAATCTTTGAAACAAATGCACTTCTTTGCCGGTGCCCAGAAGTATAAGAATGGTGATTATACCGGTGCATTGCCTTTGTTTGAAATGGCTACAACTGCTAACCCAACAGATACACTGGCACCATTATATGCCGGTATTACCGCGCAGCAATTAAAAGATTATGACAAAGCTGCGGCAAGTTTTGAAAACCTGATTAAGATCGGTACCAATATGCCTGATATTTATACCACTCTGGCATCTATCTACAGAAGCCAGCAGAAAAATGACCTGGCACTAGAGGTTTTAAAGAAAGGTACTGCCAAATTTCCAGGCGACAAAACAATGAAGTCTGAGGAGTTCAACCTCTATATTGCAACTGGTAAAACTGCTGAAGCCAAAGCCAACCTGGAGGAGGCCATCAAACGTGAGCCTAATAATCCTACGTATCATCTGAATATGGGAATCCTTTCTGAACAGACTGGTGATCCGGAAGGGGCAGCTGCTGCTTATACAAAAGCCATTGAACTTGATCCAAACAGCGTAGATGCTAACCTGAGTATGGGCGTAATGCATTATAACAAAGGTGCAGATATCAGCAAGAACATCAATAATATGGATCTGAAAACCTATCAGAAAGAAGGAAAAAAACTGGAAGAACAATTAAAAGTTCACTTCAAAGCAGCATTACCTTATTTCCAGAAAGCATATCAACTAGATGCTACCAATCTGAATATTCTCCAGCCATTGGCAAGTATTTATAAAGTGCTTGAAATGAAAACGGAAGAAGCTAAAATTGTAAAAGAAATCGAAACGTTGAATTAATTTTAAATATCACTTTATTTCAAAGCCATCTTGTGCGAACAGGATGGCTTTGATTTTTTATAACGCTTCAGGGATATTCTCATAGAGTAGAGGTAATGAGTAAAGTGAGTGGGTAGGGAAAGAAAAGTTGCACGGGTAGGTTTATTGAAAAGTTTACTTAACATAATATAAATTATATAACAAATGAATAACCAAACAAAGAATAAGAAGGAAGACTTTATCCAGAAATAGGTATGCGTATTTTAGAGATAATATTCCCAAAATCCATATTTACTATTATACAGACACAAGATAGACTTTTCTAACTTACTATTTGTAAAATATAAAGTAAATGGTTCCTCTTTTTTTATATACTGATCTGTTTTATTGCCTGTTTTTAATGAATCCTGACAAGAACTTGCTGAAAAATTTTCTCCTAAACTTTTAATTGTTGTATTGGAAACTGGTTTAATGAGTTGCTGTTGGTTGGTATAGTGGAGTATTAATGTATCCGCATACGTGAAATTTGTCTGAGATACACCATTAAGAGAATTATTTACTTGACATGGTGCGTAAAAACTAATGAAAATGAAAATAGTAATAATAATATATTTTTTCATAAGCGCGTATAAATACTGGCTAAAAAACTGATTACTCTTTCACAAATCGTTAGGAAGTTACTTTGAGGTAAATAATCTAAGAGCGTTTTTTGAATATAATTACAATGAGGTAAACACTGATGGATATCTAGTCAACTTTCCTAATTTGTCCGAAGATTCTTTTATGAAATCTAAAATTAGGCGTCACGGCCTGGTTTTGAATTGTAATAAGTTATTCTATCTTACACTCGTGATATAAGAAACAAATAATACCAAATAAGAATAAACGACCTTCCTCAGATGAAAAAAAGAACAGATGAAATAGTATACCCTGAGGAAAATATCCGATGTCCTAACTTACAAACCTATGACAGATTAGACCTGTAAAGAAATGATGTCAAACGGGTGCCGGATGAAGCGTATAAAAATCAGTAAATAATGTTGTAGTTAAACGGTTGAGCTGCTAACGTAATTTAGCTAAAAATCTATCTTACTGTCTGTTTCGTTAGGATATGTGCTGATAGCTTTTATTAGGCAACAGATTGCCTACCAAAATCCGGTTATTTATATAATAAGCCAAAGACGGCATAATTGAAGCAAGCCATTTGAAATTTCTAAACTGGTTATCCATTGGGTTTCTAACAAAAGTCTACGAATCAATTTGAAACTGGAACTGGCTCTGAAGCTGTCACTACATTCCCTTTGCCATCATGGATATACAGATACAGCCTGTATTTAGAAGGTTCTTTGGGAAAAGTTACTTTTGCCCGCATTCCGCCTGCCAGCTGTACTACTTTTCCTGTGCGGTCCAGATATTCATTTTCGCATAAGTACCATTGGTAACGGGCAGTTTTGCTGATGTTATTTTCTGTAATGGCTTTGAATTCATAGGTTTTGCCAGGTTCCAGTTCTTCTGAAGGACCTTTAATATGTACATCATGTAAGGGAGATTTTTGTTTGCGATTTGTCCACAGGGTGCTCAGGGCATAATAAGCTGGTTTACGTCTGCCTTCAGTATCTGTGAGCCCATACCAGGTAGCGGTTCCTTCCATTCGATCCCGCCAGCAAAAAGCTATGCCCCAATATTATTGCCTTTTTTAGAAATCACGTATCTGTCCCACTGCGTGCTGTACCAGATTGCCTTCTTATGATCTGAATCTTCCATCAATAACGTATCGTTTTTAAATGTAGAATAATCAGGATTCCAGTAACCTTTCGGCCCGAATTCAGATACCAGGTAAGGCCGGGTTGGATCAAATTGTTTAAATAAAGTATCCAGCTGGCTTATCTGTTGCCGGTAATAAGAATTTACACCAATAATATCTACTGAAGGAACATGTTCCCGGAAAGCAACTATTTCCTGAGGAAGCTGCCAGCTGTGTTCCAGGGCAGTTAATACCGGGTGTTTTGGATCAATTTGATGGATACGCTGGGCGATCTGCTCGATCATTTGCATATAGGCTTTGCGCACTTGCCCAAGATATGGCTGTGCATAATAATGTTTGAGCAAGCCAGATGCTTCATTGCCTATCCCCAGCCCAGTATTGCCGGATGGTCTTTGTGTTGTTCTACCAGTTTTACAATCCGCTGGATGTATTGTTGAACTTGCAGGGAATCTTTATAATAATCTACTTCAGGATCAAACCAGAAACCGTACAATACTTTCAGATCATGCTCACTGGCCGTATTCAAAATATTCCGGTCATATACACCGGGATGATATCTACGGATGGTATTAGCGCCCATCGCTTTAATGGCTGAAAAATCAGCAATTAATTGTTTTTTGCTGAGCGGATAATCGCCGTCTCTCCAGTCATGGGCTGGATTATACGCTACGCCTTGTATATAAAATGGCTTTCCATCTACTCTGAGTGAATAGTTACCGGCTTTGCCTGAAATGCTATTTGTATGGCTGGCTGTTGTTAGTAATGGAGATTGTACAGAAGAAATATAGGACGGCTTTGGAAGCACAGTTAGTGCATTTTTAGCTGCATCAAACACAGGTTTTGATTGTCCGAATGTCCAGTCAATAAACCGGGTGGTAGAATCGGGCCGCCAGGAATTGATCCAGTATCTATCCCGGTTGCTATAGAAAAATACCAGAGACTTTATTTCCGGGATTGATTCAGTAATAAACTGGGTAGCCTCTGTAAGCCAGGCTGCCTGGTCTCCCCCATAGGCAGTAGTTCCAAATTCGGCCAGCATCACTGGTTTGGAAAGCCTTCGTATTTTCTTTCGAATGGGAGAATAAATCTGTTTAAAACTTCGCCATTGCCCGTCATATGAAGCTTTTCCATAATTTAATGCTGTCAGCCCGATCCAGTCCACATATTGTTTGCCTGGATAATATTCATCTATAGTAGAAGGATTCCAGGGATTCCATACCCAGGTTACATTGGTGATACCCAGGTTTACAAACACCTTTACTACATGTTGCCAGGAAGCTTTATAGTCATCTGCAGTATTTCCGCCGGTGGCTGACCAGGGATATACCGGATTATCTGGTTCATGGGCAAACCGGATAAATACTGGTTTTTCAAGTGCTTTGATTTTTAAGGCAAAAGCCTCAATATATTCATCTAAAGCTCCATTGATAACAGCTTTACAGAAGTCTTTATTTTGTTGCAACCCTGGATATTTCGCATTATAGGAGAAGCTATTTGTAAAAGGTTCCCAGGTAATCATAGGTACTGCCCTTTCTGATAGATCTGCTGGTATAATGCATCCGGGAAATGTGTAATGCTGTACGGCCCCATGCGATATAGGTAGATACAATGCCAAAAGAATGTGCTGTATTTGTTTCTACTTGTTGCAGCGGCTGCAGATTGAGCGCACTGTCGATCTGCGGCATATAAATTCCAGAGTAGAATCCCCCTGTTTCTTTAAATACAGGAGGTTCTGTTCTGGTAAAATCTATTGTTGGTTTTTGATGCAGGAAAAAATAACTGCCGAATAAAATCACAATTAATAGTCCATAGACAGCAGCTCCATTTCTAACAATATTAAATATAAAGTGACTCGTTTTCCAAAGATGACTTCTTAGAGAGGAAATATAGGTATCGAAATGGTCACTCTTTGAAAGTGTAGTATAAATATTGATCAATAGTTTATGCTGCCCTAACAAAGCGATAAAACCTAGAATTAAGGCATTGATACCAGCAAAACTTGCCATCAGGAAGCTATAAGGGCTCCAGTCGACGGATAAGCCGTACACTATTGCTGCCATACTCACCAGGCAAGCAATAATATTAGGCGTACTTAATAGCCAGCTGTTTACAGGTTTATCATCTTTGGGCGTAGGAATGTAAGGGACTTTGACCCGGAATATTGTATAAAACAAGCCCATCAGGTAAATCCACCAGGTGCCGCTCCGGAGCAACCCTCCCAGCATATGGATACCCCTTTCATGTTTTTCCAGAAACCATTTCTGAGAATACTGCCGAATCAGCAATGAGAAAGCAAATAAGGGTGTAAAGTAGAGGCTGAATGCAACAAAATTTACTTCCCATGGCATTTGAGAAGTAAGCAGGGCAATTATTGGAATGAGTATGTCAATCAGCCCAAACAGGCCAAATAAATAATAAAGCGGAAGCGTAAAATAGTGGATTTTTTGACGCCAGGTAAAATGGCGGAATAACTCAAAATAGGTTGTAAAGAGCAGTTCAAAAGTACCTCTTGACCATTTTAATTGCTGCTTATAATACGCCGACATAGTTGCCGGTACTAATCCCTGGTCAGGATTTCCGGTACATACACCGATTTCCAGCCTTTGGCATGAATTCGCATGGCTGTATGCATATCTTCAGATAATCCGGCTGCATGCCCCCCGATCGAATCCAGCGCAGCCCTTCTGAAAGTACAGTTCGCACCAATAGACTGAGCGGTTCCGTATTCATTCATGCACATCATCATTGGGCCGTAGAAACTATATGTTTGTTGCGCCGCTCCTTTGGCCACCAGGTTATTTTCCAGCTGGTTATAATAGGCTTGTACTACCTGCACATATCCAATTTGAGGATCTTCAAAATAGGGTAAAACCCGGTCTAAAAATTCAGGAACAGGCGTATGATCAGGGTCCAATACCACACAAATTTCGCCGGTTGCCAGTTTGAGTGCATTATTAATATTTCCGGCTTTGGCATCAATTTTATTTTTTCTGGTTATATGGATTACTCCCAGATCTGCACACACCTGTTTAAGCAGGGCATCGTCTGATTCGTCGCATAAATAGGTGGTGTGAGGATATGTTATCTTCTGACAGGCTTCCAGCGTATTTATCATCATGTCATAGGGCTCGCCAGCGCAAAATGTTGTCAGGATATCTACACTCCATTGTTTATGTGTTACTGGTTTCTTTGGTATGCTGATGGCTACATAATGATACCATTCATGCAACATCCGCAGTAACTTAAAGGCAAGCCCAGCTGTAAGTAACCAGTACAATACCGGATGCCCAACTTCTACATACGTTACAAACCACCAGAGGAATAAGCACATAAAAAAAAGGCCACAAGCGATTAATAATCGCATGGTGGTCATCTCTCCTTTTTTAGGTCGATGTGCCCGGATGATTGTTTCTCTATTTTTAGAATATGCTGCAATCTTTAACATCTGGGAGTGTGGTAGAAATTCTATGTTATAATTAAAGGGTAGAATGGCTTAAAAAGGTTATTCAAGAATAAAAAATCATACAGCTACTTTCTGTTTCAATACGCTGATGTTGATTTGGCCCAGCTGAATTTGGTATATTGTTATTAACATAAAGCGGTATAAATTTTCAGATAATGATCACTATTAAATCACCTATGATTAAGGCACTTACAACGTCTAAAAATAGGAACACCATGTTTGTACTATATTGTAATCTGCTGACATATCTTACACTTGTGCTTTTAGCCGCCTGTAGTACAAACCAGAGGAAATATGCTGGTACTGAGGGATCAACAAAAACAGTTGAGGTCCGGTATTTTGATAATAGATATCAGTTATTCAGGCATGGGAAACCTTATTTTATTAAAGGCGCCGGGGGGCACCACCACTTCGACAGATTACAGGCAAATGGTGGAAATTCCATACGTGTATGGAATACAAATGACGCCAAACAAGTGCTGGATGAAGCACACAAATATGGACTAACGGTTACCCTGGGTTTAGAACTCGCCCATCCCAGGCAAGGCTTTGATTATTCTGATGCCGGGGCGGTAGAAAAACAACTTCAGGAGCTAACAGAAATAGTAAAAACGTATAAGGATCATCCCGCTTTATTAATGTGGGGCGTTGGCAACGAATTAAACTATATGTCCTCTAAATTTTACATCACCGATTTTAAACATATTTATTCCACCCTTAAACTCTGGCAGGCTGTAAATGAAGTAGCAGCAATGATTCATGAGGTAGATCCCAATCACCCCACTTCTACCATGCTGGCTGGACCATCAAAATTAATCCAGCTAATAAGCTATGTATGTCCTGAAATTGATATTCTCTCTATTAATATTTTTGGAGCGCTGCCCAGACTTTCTAAATCCATTCAATCCTATGGCTGGACTGGTCCCTATGTGGTAACAGAATGGGGACCTACCGGATACTGGGAAGCCCCCGTACTGCCTGGGATGTATCTCTGGAAGAAACCAGCACCCGGAAAGCTCAGATTTATAAGGAGCGGTATGAAGCTTCTATAGGAAAAGATACAGCATTTTGCCTGGGTTCCTATGTATTTATGTGGGATGTAAAACAGGAAAGGACTCATACCTGGTTTAGTATGTTTATAGACACCGGGGAGGAATTATCAATGGTTGACGCCCTGCATTACCTGTGGACAGGAAAACCACCAGTAAACAGCAGCCCTGTTGTTGAACCCTTGCAGATCAATGGTAAAATGCCCCAGGATAATGTTGTACTGGATGCTACATCCATACATACAGCTTCAATCAAAGCCTTTGATGCCGAGGATTCCCTTCAATATAGATGGGAAATATTACCAGAGTTAACAGGATATGAATTAAATGAAGGCGGTGAAGGGGAAACAAAACCTGAAATTATTAAAGGGTTATATATGAGCTCCATTAATCAGGCGCAGATACAGTTTAAAGCCCCTCCCGTAGAAGGTCCCTACCGGATGTTTGTATATGTACTCGATGGCCATCATCATGTAGCCACGGCAAACATACCTTTCTATGTAATTCCATAGATCCAATCATTTAATTATTTGTCCCGGCTGGCCTGTAAAGTATTGCCTTGTATAATCAAGCGCAGACCGGTAACTTTCTTTGTACTGCCATCTCTGGTAAAAATAATGGTAGACCCATAGGTACTTGTAGAAACAAACGTATCCGCTTCAGCTTGTTTGACTAACTTATTAGCTCCATAACTGTCGGCTTCTCCATATAAGTCATTGTCCTTACTCGTGATCGTATACTTACGTACCGGGCTATCTTCCTGAAAAGAATAGATACCTTCGTATTCTTTCACATCTGCAACATTGAAAAAATGCAGGCCGGAAAACGAATTTGTGGGTGTACTAGTGGTGAACGAGCTAGTAAGCAGCAGAATTAATATAAATGGAAAGTACATGCATTTCATAGGATGACAGGTTATAGAATACAAAAGTGACTAAAAGTAAGATAGCTGTGCAGGAACTTCAATGCATATCCTGATAGGTTTTGTTAGGCAACAGGTTAGCCACTACAATCCGGTTGTCTTCACTCACCATATAAATAACAAAATGCTTTTCTTCATGTTGGTTTATAAAAGATAAGTAAAACGCATAACCAGTACTTCCAAACGCATCCGTCGTCATAGTCACCGTGGCAGAATTGCTCAGTTTTTCAGCACCCGAAAAAAAAGGCAGAAAAATAGTAGTACACACTTTTTCTACTTCTGCTGCGCCGAGTTGCCGTAGAAAGTTCGGGCTGAAATTTTCTTTAAATCCTGTGATATTTCCGGAAATAAGGAGTTGAACGACCCATTCCGCTTTTTCACGAAAAGGGGCAGAATCTTCCTGCATCTCCAGGTAAGTATCTATGGTAGCAGCGTGTGGAATGGGTTCCTGTGGAGGAAGAATGGTTGTGGTAGCCTGTTCTTCTTCCAGGGTTTTAAGTAATTCCTGTGTCCAGGTTTGTAATTGTTCTGCTTTCTCAGCAGCAGAGAATGCAGGATCAGTTAGAATATGTGCGGCTGCCGGAAACTCGTTGTCAAAATCAACACCCAGCAGATAGGCCGTTACTATATAAACCGCCTGGTCATCTTCCGCTTCAAAACCATAGTGTGATGCTTTTTCGAGCAAATTAAGCACTGTGCTCAACATTTGCTCATTGGGTATATCCTGAGCATCAGGAAATGTTTCATACAAATAACTTACTAAGCGTTCTTCAAATGGGTAAGATTCATTCATGCAGATTCAGGTTTATGGGAATATAAATATACTACCCTACCCGAACTTTCACAATGAAAGCACTCTTGTAGAAAAAAATATATAACTTCATCTCATCCCGGACGGTATTCTGTAAAGGTTTTGTCTGAATAAAAAATGAGAATTTTTTCAATTTTTCGTTCTGCCACGATTTCCTGGTTTGCTTGATACTCTTTTAAAGGCTGATCTTTTAAAGAATCTGTTTTGACAGTGATGGCAGATGCAGGCTGAGCTGGCTGGTTTTTATCGATAATTTCCCCTTCATCCAAAGTATCATCTTCTTCAATGATCCAGTCCATGCCTAATTCAGGAAACCGACGGATAATTTTTTGTACCACTTCCAGGCTTGGTCTGTTGCGTCCGGAGAGTATGTGTGAAATGATAGCACGCTGTACACCTATTTCATCTGCAAACCTGGACGGTGACATATCCTTAAATAGTAACAATTGTTTGATTTTTGTGTTAAGCATAATATAATAAGTGAGTTAACTGGATTATGACAAATGTATATTTTAAAATTGTAACCACATAATATTTCCCGATAATTTACTTATGTTTATTAATGAAATTGAATTAATAATTGTTAATTATGCAGCTAAATTATTATACTAAATAAAATTGCAGTATACATATTAAGAAAGCTTGATAGGTAAGTAAGTAAACAATATTTTTTATTTATAAAAGTGCAGATACTACTACTCATCAAAGAAAATAAATATTAATAATGTATTCCCAAAGAAGTTGAAGCTCTAAAAAGATTCGTTAGGATACTAAATTTGATTTTAGAAAAGGTTATTAAACATAAGTTGTATAGAGGATATTAGGGCAAGTTAGGTATATAGCTTCTTTAGCTTTTCCACTATTTGAAAAGCTGCCGGACATATATAGGTGTTGCAGACGGTGAGGTCTAAAATCTGGTGGAATTTCTTTCGGTTGGTGTGCGGATATTGCTGACAGGCACTTGGCCGCTGTTCATATATCTGGCAAGTATGATCAGCATGGAGAAAGGGACAAGGCGCTGTATTTAAAACATAATCTCCTTCTTCATCTATATGTAAATATTGATGAATGAACTGACCCGGTTTGAGGCGAAGATGCCTGGCAATTCTTTCAATGTCTTTACTTGTAAAAACCGGACTGGTGGTTTTACAGCAATTGGCACAAGTCAGGCAATCGGTATAGGAAAATACTTCCTCATGAAACTGCTCAACCTGTTGATCTAAGTTAGCAGGTGTACGCTGCTTTAATTTTTTAAATAACTTTTTTGTACTGGCACTTGCCTGGCTTGCGAGCTGATGTAAACCGGAAATATCAATTTGCATGCTGCAATTTAGGCAGAAAAATTATTCCGGCTCTATAAAGTAGATCCCGTCTTTGCTAAGCGAAAGTTGTCCATCTTTTAATAATCCCCCTACCGCTTTTTTGAATGTTTTTTTACTCATCTGTAAACGTTCATAAATCTCTTGGGGAGAACTATTATCCGTAAGTGGCAGAAATCCCTGGCTCTTTTTTAATTGTTGCATGATTTCTTCTTTGGCGTCTATCACTTCAGCATATCCTTTTTTGCGAAGAACTACATCGAGCTTTCCATCTTCCCGGATCTTCTTGATATATCCGTTTACTTGGTCTCCCACATAGAGCGTTTCAAACACTTCGTTGTGATAGAGTACACCGGAGTACTTTTGTTCTACTACAACTTTTATCCCCATATCTGTGAACTCCCAGATGAGCAGTTCTACCAGCTGGTTTTCCTGCAAGGCGGATGTATCTGTTTGTAAAAATTTCTCTAGTCTGGCACTACACATAACCCGGTCGGTTTCCGGATCTACATATACCCATACCAGATAATTTCTTCCGGGAATTAATTTTTTGTGCTGTTCGGAGAAAGGCATAAATAAATCTTTCACCAGTCCCCAATCCAGAAAAACACCATAACTGTTAGCATCGGTTACCCGCAGACAAGCGAACGAGTTAGCAGTTGCCAGCGGTTTTTCTGTAGTGGCAATCACACGGTCTTCAGAGTCGCGGTAAATAAAAACATATAGCTTATCCCCTACCTGCGTTCCTTCAGGAATATACCGTATAGGCAAAAGTATTTCATCCAGGCCGTGAGCGAGGTACAAGCCAAAATCCAGGATTTTAATAACTTCCAGGGTATGGTATTGGCCAATGGCTATAGATGTAGGACTTTCCTTTTGATCCATGTCAGCGCACTAAAATTTTCCCCAGCCAAACGCCGCTGAGGATAGCTACTAAACCTAATATGATACTAAGCAGATTATACAGTAGCATTGGCCCGGCCCGGTCTTCTTCCATCATGAGCAGGCTTTCGCGGATTAAAGCAGAAAATGTGCTGAAGCCCCCACAAAAGCCAACCAGTAAGAATACTTTTACGGTGGGATGCGAAATGAATTTTTGTTCTACAAAGGAGATAACCATTCCAGCTATAAAGCAACTTAGCATATTAGCCAGCAGCGTAGCAAAAGGAAAAGTATGAGAATAGCCTGACATGCCTTTACTGATCCCATAGCGGGCGAGGCTTCCGATACCCCCTCCAATAAAAACAGCCAGAAATTCTTTCATGCAGTAAAAATAGAAAATTGCTCGTATATATTTGTATATTATTTAAACTGAATTGTATGAAAAATATTGCAGTAATCGGAAGTGGAACGATGGGCAATGGCATTGCACATGTATTCGCATTAAAAGGATATAAAGTTTCACTTGTGGATATTTCCAGGCAAGCCTTAGATAAAGCCATACAAACTATAGGTACTAATCTCGATAGGCAAGTAAGCAAAGAACAGATTACAGCAATAGATAAAGAGCAGGCTTTATCAAATATTTCTACACATACAAACATGAAAGAAGGTGCTCAACAGGCAGATCTTGTAGTGGAGGCTGCCACAGAACGTATTGACTTAAAACTCGAAGTATTCAAACAATTAGATCAATTCTGTAAACCTGAATCAATTTTAGCCAGCAATACTTCATCGATTTCTATCACAAAGATTGCTTCGGTAACCAACCGGCCTGAGAAAGTAATAGGGATGCACTTTATGAATCCAGTACCGGTTATGAAATTAGTAGAGGTGATCCGGGGATATGCCACTTCTGATGCTACGGCATCCGTAGTAATGGATCTTTCCCGCAAGTTAGATAAAGTTCCTACTGAAGTAAACGACTACCCTGGGTTTGTTGCCAACCGGATTTTAATGCCCATGATCAATGAGGCCATCTATTCTTTATATGAGGGAGTAGCAGGTGTGGAGGAAATAGATACCGTAATGAAACTTGGGATGGCACATCCGATGGGGCCTTTACAACTGGCAGATTTTATTGGCCTGGATGTGTGTTTGTCAATATTGCAGGTCTTATATCAAGGATTCGGAAATCCTAAATATGCCCCTTGTCCTTTGCTTGTAAATATGGTGCAGGCAGGCCATACTGGTGCTAAAAATGGTGTTGGTTTTTATGTATGGCAAAAGGGTAGTAAAGAATTAATTGTGGCACCCAGGTTTGCCAAGTAGAAATCAAAAGCTGGAAGATATAAATTTGTATCTTCCAGCTTTTATTATACTGCTACACTATTTTCTCTCAGGGCATCATTTAAAGAAGTTTTTAAATCTGTGCTTTCTTTTCTTTTGCCAATAATCAGCGCACAGGGCACCTGGTACTCTCCGGCAGGAAATTTTTTGGTATAACTTCCCGGAATTACAACGCTCCTTGGAGGCACAAACCCCTGATGCATTACTGGACTATCTCCGGTTACATCTATAATTTTAGTGCTTTGGGTAAGCGTTACGTTGGCACCCAATACAGCTTCTTTCCCTACTCTAACTCCTTCTACGATAATACATCTGGAACCCAGAAATGCCCCATCTTCAATAATCACCGGGGAGGCCTGTACTGGTTCGAGCACCCCTCCTATACCTACTCCCCACTGATGTGAACATTTTTACCTACTTGTGCACAGCTCCCAACCGTCGCCCAGGTATCCACCATGGTATTACTATCTACATAGGCACCTATATTTACATACGATGGCATTAATATTACTCCTTTATTCAGAAAGGCTCCATATCTGGCTGTAGCCGGTGGCACCACCCGTACATCTTTTAATTTATAGCCTTGTTTTAATGCCATTTTATCGTGGTATTCAAATGGGCTCAGCTCAATTACTTTCATCTGCTGGATTGGAAAATAGAGAATAATTGCTTTTTTTATCCAATCGTTAACTTGCCATTCTCCGTTCTCAAGAGGCTCGGCTACTCTTCTGATACCAGCATCTAATTCTTCGATGAGCGTTTTAATGGCTACTTCAGTATTTCTTTCTTTCAAATATTCCCGGTTGTTCCAGGCTTGCTCAATGATTTCTTTTATTTCCATAAATTCATTAATTATGGTAAGGTTTAAAGGTAAGAAATGAAAAAAACAAATGTAGTAATTGCTTCTGTATTAAAACCAGTAGATGATACAAGAATGTATGAAAAATTTGCCCGTACACTTGCTAGTCACCTGGAATACCATATTCATATTATTGGTTTTCGGGCAAGCCACATTCCGGTAGAACAAAACATCTCCTTTTATCCTGTTTTTAACTTCTCGAGATTATCGTTTAAAAGATTTGTTTTGTCTTGGGATTATTATAAAATATTACATAAAGTTAAACCTAATATAATAATAGTTAATAGTGCTGATTTACTGATAGTTACGTGCATATACAAAATAATATTTGGATCGAAAATATTATATGACGTACAAGAAAATTATATGTATAATTCGATCTATTTAAAAAAATTTAGACGACCCTTAAATTATGTTATTGGATATTTTTTAAGAACCATAGAATGGATATCATCTCCATTTATATCGCATTTTATACTGGCTGAACGAAGCTATCAATCAGAGTTACCTTTTCTGGGAAACAAGTTCACCATTCTGGAAAATAAGTTTGTTCCTCCAATAAGTAATTACACTTCACAAAGGGTTCAGAAGAAAAATCGTTCCATATATCATTTGTTGTATAGCGGAACTATTGCGGAAGCGTATGGTATTTTTGAGGCCATTGATTTAACCGTACAACTAAATCAGGCTGATCATAGATTTCATTTAACTATCATTGGATATTGTGCCGATGCTAAGGTGTTAGCTAAAGTAAAAAGTTATATAGCCTCACATTGGTTTATACAAATAATTGGTGGAGATACTTTGGTCCCCCATTCCGTTATTATAGAGAAAATTCAGGACGCTGATATAGGCTTAGTAGCCTATCAATACAATAAGAGTACAATTAATAAGCTGCCTACAAAACTAAATGAATATATGTATTATGAATTACCTATTTTGTTGCCTTTTAACAAGACTTGGAAGGCATACTGTGATCCATTTAGGGCTTGTTTGGAAATTAATTATCGGTCTGTTGATAGTAATAAGCTTATATTAGATATACTGACAATGGATTTTTATAAAGGCTCTTTTAGTAAAGCACTGCTTTTGTGGGATAAAGAGAAAAGTCTTTTACACTATTTAGTAAACTCTTACAATACTACCAAAATTAGTAAAAATTGTAAAACAATGCTAATTTAAATAGTAAAATTATTCATAATTACTAAATAAAATAGTATATTTATTGAAATGTAATTTACTTTTAAGTTACTAATAATAAATATTTTGATACGACTAAAAAGTTTTATATATTTACAAAAATAGAAAGCAATGCCACTAAGTTTCACAGAGGAAAACTATATAAAACTTATCTATAGAGCTTCTAAAGCAAATACAACCAATATAGACCAGGAAGTTACAACCAATGAAATAGCAGATCTTACTCAAACAAAACCTGCATCAGTAAGCGATATGCTTAAAAAACTAGCTGCTAAAGGACTTATTAACTACGTAAAATATCAGGGCGTCACCCTTACACCTGAAGGCGAGGCAAAAGCATTATTAGTAATACGCAAACACAGATTATGGGAGGTTTTTCTGGTCGACAAACTACAATTCAGCTGGGATCAGGTACATGATATCGCAGAACAGCTGGAACATATTCAATCTGATGAATTAATTAACAGATTAGATAAATTCCTGGAGTTTCCCCAATACGACCCACATGGAGATCCCATACCTAATGATAAAGGTGAATTAACTAATAAAAAACAAGTATATCTGATTGATATGAAAATAGGCGACAGTGGTGATGTGGTAGGTGTAAAGGAAACTTCTCCCCTGTTTTTACGCTATCTGGATAAAATAGGAGTAAATATAGGCGCACATATTGAAATTATGGACAAAATTGAATTTGATCAATCTCTGGAAATAAAGGTGAATAAAAACCGGCTTATCATTATTTCAAAGGATATTGCACAAAACATATACACGCTGGATTAGGATGACCAACACACAAACAACTTTAGTAACAATATTTTTAGTAATCACTTTAGCCTTTTTAGCAAGCTGCGATGTAAAGAAAAAAGAAAGCTCTGGAAAACTAAATATTGTTACGACAACAGGTATGATTGCAGACGGTGTAAAAAACATTGTAAAAGACTCAGCCAACGTATCAGCTTTAATGGGGCCAGGTGTTGATCCGCATTTATACAAAGCTACCTATGGAGATGTAAATAAATTGACTGAGTCAGATATCATCTTTTACAATGGCTTGCATCTGGAAGGAAAGCTACAGGAAATCTTTAAAAAGTTGGCCAAAGCCAAAACTGTATTACCCGTAAGCCAGGATATAGATCATTCATCACTCACTAAAATCCCGGGCAGCACAGAAAGTTATGATCCCCACATCTGGTTTGATGTGCAGAAATGGCAACAGTGTATAGCTTTTGCAAGCAAGATACTGCAACAAAAGGATTCAGGTAATGCCGCCTATTATGCAGAAAATACCATGAAATACCTGATTGAACTGGACTCATTGCACCAATATGCCAAACGAAGAATCAGCGAAATTCCTCCTTCACAACGAGTGCTAATTACCGCCCACGATGCATTCGGGTATTTTGGCAAAGCTTATGAAATTGAAGTGAAAGGACTGCAAGGTATTTCAACCCTATCTGAATTCGGACTAAAAGATGTATCCGAGCTGGTACAACTCATAGTAAACAGAAAAATAAAAGCTGTTTTTGTAGAATCATCTGTTCCACAAAAATCCATTGAAGCAGTAGTAGAAGGTTGTAAAGCCAGAGGACACCAGGTAAAAATAGGCGGAAACCTCTACTCAGATGCCATGGGTAACCCTGGCACTCCCGAAGGCACATATATTGGTATGGTGAAAGCAAACATAGAAACCATAGTAGCGGCTTTAAAATAAATAATCAAAGAAACTATAATTTATATGATCATTCAGGTAGAAAAACCGGTAATAGAAGTACACGATCTAACGGTAAGCTATGATAAGAAACCAGTATTATGGAATGTAGACCTGACTATTCCATCAGGATCACTGGTAGGTATCATCGGGCCGAACGGTGCAGGTAAATCTACCCTACTCAAAGCCATCATGGATCTGGTCCCAACCGGAAGCGGATTTGTTAAGATCTTTAATCAGCCGATTGCCAAAGTACGCCAGCAGATAAGCTATGTTCCCCAGCGTGAGTCAGTTGACTGGGACTTTCCAGCTTCCGTCTTAGATGTAGTACTGATGGGCAGGTATGGTAAATTAGGTTTATTTCAAACCATCAGAAAATCGGATAAAGAAGCTGCCTGGGAATGTCTAAAAAAAGTAGGGATGGAATCTTTTGCCAACCGGCAGATTTCACAGTTATCCGGCGGACAACAGCAACGGGTATTTTTAGCAAGAGCCCTGGCTCAGGATGCAGACCTGTATTGCCTGGATGAGCCTTTTGCCGGCGTAGATATCGCTACCGAAAGTGCCATCGTACAGATTTTACAGGAAATGCGTAACCAGGGGAAAACAGTTGTAGTTGTACACCACGATTTACAATCGGCGCAGGAATACTTCAACTGGATCATTTTACTCAACGTCCGGCTGGTGGCTTCCGGACCAACAGAGCAGGTATTTACACCAGAATTATTACAGGAAACATATGGTGGAAAACTCACCGTACTCTCACGGGTTGGCGATTTATTACAGAAAAACCAGTTTCCTGCCAGAGAACAACTACCCGCTAAATAAAAAAGCAATGAACAACTTCATTGAATTCTTCTCCTTTTCAGATCCGAACATACGGTTTGTGACCTTTGGCTCTATGCTGCTATCTGCAAGTGCAGCCATCGTGGGATGTTTTGCATTGCTAAGAAAACGAGCCTTGATCGGAGATGCTATTGCTCATTCTGTATTACCTGGTGTATGTCTCGCTTTCATAATCAGTGAACAGAAAAATCCTCTCCTGCTACTAATCGGCGCATTTGCTACTGGCTGGCTATCCCTGATCTGCATTGACCTGATCACTTCCAGAACCAAAATAAAAGAAGATACTGCTATAGGACTGGTGTTATCTGTATTCTTCGGAATTGGTATATTATTGCTCACTGCCATCCAGCAACAAGGAAATGCCTCACAATCTGGCCTGGATAAATTTCTATTTGGAAAGGCTGCTTCGATGGTTCAGGAAGATGTTATTGTATTTTCAAGTGTAAGCTTATTATTGCTTCTGGTAGTATGGCTGTTTTATAAAGAATTCAAACTATTATGTTTTGATGAAAACTTTGCCAGATCCATTGGTTTGCCAGTCAGAAGATTAGAATGGTTGCTTACCAGCCTTACCGTATTATCTGTTGTTACCGGAATACAGGCAGTAGGTGTCGTATTAATGGCGGCAATTCTGATCACGCCTGCCGCTGCCGCCAGATTCTGGACAGATAAATTGCTGGTAATGCTTTTGCTGTCCGCTGCATTCGGAGCATTTTCTGCCCTTACCGGAGCCTACATATCGTACCTCTCTCCTGCCATGCCTACTGGTCCCTGGATGGTAATGGTGATTTCTGTAATTGCAGTGGGTTCGTTTATACTGGCGCCAGGAAAAGGAATTTTTGCCAGATGGCAACGCCAACAAAAAAACAGGCGGCAGATCGTAGACGAAAATATTCTGAAGACTTTCTTTCACCTCAACGAAAAAGACAAACAATTTTATATTCCTCATACAATAGCTCAATTATTGGAAAAAAGAAGAATTGAAAAACCAATTTTATTATCCGGCTTAAAAAGATTAGCCAGTGAAGGATACCTGGAAAAAAGTGGGCATACCTGGAAGCTTACCAAAGAAGGAAAAGAACGCGGCAAACGGATCACCCGCCTCCACCGCTTATGGGAATTATACCTTACAAAATACCTCCACCTGGCACCAGACCATGTACATGAGGATGCAGAAAATATAGAACATGTGATTACCCCTGAGCTGGAAGAAAAAATAATGGAGCAGTTGCAATACCCGGATCTTGATCCACACAATTCACAAATTCCTAAATAGTTTCTGGTCTTTACAAATTCTCAGAAATGAATGTAGACATACCAGAAACTCCCGACAACCTACTAAAGACTTAACGTATATGAATGCATTCTGGATAATATTAGCTGGCTCTCTGGTTGCTGTTTGTTGCAGCCTGCTGGGCTGTTACCTCATATTGCGAAAAATGGCAATGGTTGGAGATGCCATTTCCCATGCTGTACTACCGGGCATTGTTTTAGCGTTCCTTTTCACCGGCAGCCGGGATTCGGTGCCTATGTTACTGGGAGCTGGTATTCTAGGCGTATTGTGTACCTTCCTGATTGAGTTTTTCCATACCAAAGCCCGCTTACAAACAGATGCTTCTATTGGAGTAACATTTACCTGGCTGTTTGCCCTTGGCGTGATTTTAATTACTGTATTTGCCGGACAAGTAGACCTGGATCAGGATTGTGTGCTGTATGGAGAAATCGCTTATATCCCCTCGATTTAATTATTACTGCTGATGGACTGAATATAGGCCCAAAAACAGTATGGCTAATGGGCATTACTCTACTTATCATAATATTATTTATTGTAACAGGATATAAACCCTATTCTTAACTACCTTCGATCCTGGGTTTGCGGCTTCTATTGGTATCTCTACCTTATTATGGCATTACCTACTCATGGGCGCCGTTTCTCTGACAACGGTTGCAGCCTTTGAATCTGTAGGCGCAATATTAGTAGTTGCTTTTTTAGTAGCGCCACCTGCCACTGCTTACCTGCTTACACACAATTTTAAGCAAATGCTGATTCTCTCTTCTTTAATCGGGATCGTTACTTCTGCATTAGGCTATCTTTTGGCAGTTTGGCTGGATGGGTCAATTGCCGGAGCGATGGCTGCTATTTCCGGTTTGTTATTTTTGCTATCCGTTTTATTTTCTCCTCAACAGGGAATTATTATCAAGCAACTACGCCAGAAACCGCAGCTGGCGAAAGTTTAATCAATTTTACAACTGCGCAAAATATTCTATCTTTAGTAAGCACTGCTATTCATGCTTACATGGAAAAAAATATTTACTTTCCTTTAGATTCTCACCTTCAGACGTACGCAACGAGTATATGGGAGATCATAGGTGATCGAAATATTTATGAGACCATAACAGCAACTTACTTTATTTCACCATTCGCAAGGCTACTAGGATATAAAAGCTATTATCCTCAATATGATAATTATTCTTCCCATATAATGCCTGTAGTAAACAAATAACACTTAAATTAATACTTAAAATTAATATTAATAAATATGTGTTATTAAGCATATTACGGCCATATATTATTATGAAAATATCAAAATAATGAACACTTTTAAGAAAGCATTTTGACACCAATATGTTTGAATACTTTCTTGAAATACCTCTGTTACGAAAAAATATAGAACCTTCCCTCCTACTTCCTTGTTTGTGTATAAATTTAACCCTCGGGTATTCTGTTAAGTGTACCTTTTATACACAGACTAATTTCATTTCAGCTTGAATCATTTTTCATTCGACGATACAATAGTAGCTCCTGCCACTGCTTCGGGTATTGCAGCTATTGCTGTGATCAGGGTTTCAGGGAAAGAAGCGATACTGCTTTGTAATCAAATTTTTAAAGGAAAAGATCTTACCAGACAGGCATCTCACACCATCCATTTTGGCACCATTCGGGATGGAGATCAGATTATTGATGAAGTACTAGTGTCAATATTTAAAGCTCCAACATCCTTTACCAAAGAAGATGTGGTAGAAATTTCCTGTCATGGGTCGGATTTTATTGTAAAACGAATCCTGCAACTATTATTAAAACACGGCGCAAGGCTGGCTAAACCAGGCGAATTCACCCAACGGGCTTTCTTGAACGGCCAGTTTGATCTGACACAAGCGGAAGCAATAGCCGATTTGATTTCCTCTGATTCTGAGGCATCTCACCAGGCAGCAATCCACCAGATGCGAGGGGGGTTTTCGCAGCAGATTAAAAAATTGCGGGAACAGCTTATCTATTTTGCCTCATTAATTGAACTTGAACTCGATTTTGGAGAAGAAGATGTTGAATTTGCCAGCCGCCATGACCTGCAAAAATTAGTACTCAATATACAATCCGTAACCAAAGACCTGATTGAGTCCTTTCAACTCGGCAATGTGATTAAAAATGGAGTGCCTACCGTTATTGCCGGAAAGCCGAATGCTGGAAAATCTACATTACTTAATGTCCTCTTTAATGAAGAAAAGGCGATTGTATCTGAAATTCCAGGCACTACCCGTGATGTAATTGAAGACGAATTAATGATTGAAGGCATCCGTTTCCGGTTGATCGACACAGCTGGCTTAAGGCATACCACTGATACTATTGAAGCCATTGGTGTGGAACGCACCCGTCAGAAAATGAAACAGGCTTCCTTAATTCTGTATCTATTTGACAGTACCCTTATAGATCAGGAAAGCCTTGAAGAAGAATTAGTTGATATTCGTAAATTAAATCTTCCCTTAATACTAGTCGCCAATAAAACAGATCAACTCACCAAAGTAAAATCTATTCCCAGTTGGCTGAATTCAGATGAAATAATCATGATTTCGGCATCAGAGAAAGATAATATTGCCGCTTTAAAAAACCGGATGCTGGCTATGGTCCATGCCGGTCAGCTTAAAACCGGAGATACACTAATCACCAATGTACGCCATTATGAAAGCCTGAGGCAAACATATGTGGCACTTGACCAGGTGTTAGGCTCTATCAATCAAAACCGCACCGGCGATCTGCTTGCCCTCGACATCCGGCATGCATTGCGATACCTGGGCGAGATCACAGGTGAAATAACAACTGAGGATCTGCTGGATACTATTTTTTCCAAGTTCTGTATCGGAAAGTAATCTACCATAATACACACATAACAAACTTAGTAAAAACCTCACTATAGCCCTATTTTAGGGCTTTTTTTATGTCTATCACTAATATTTATTTATAGTTAGTATTGCTTTGTTTTGGTATAGTTTGTACCTTAGTTGTACCTCAAGCGGGTTGAAAAGTATTATTTGTACCTCAACCCGTTTTTTAGGCGAAATGATGGCACAGTAAGACACACATAGACACAGTAAGACATAATCAGGCACACTTATGAGTTCAAATATTAAGGTACAAAGGATTTGCCAGCATTGTGGCAATGATTTTACAGCCCGTACAACAGTTACTCAGTACTGTAGTGATAATTGCGCTAAACGGGCTTATAAAGTGAGACAACGCAACTCAAAGGTTGAGGCCAGTAATAAGGAAACACAGAAAATTATAAGCAGGCCGATTGAAGAATTAAGAGCCAAAGAATTTTTAAGTATAGCTGATGCCTGCAAACTATTAGGAATAAGCAGGCGCACCATTTACCGGATGATGGAACGAGGGGAAATGAAGGCTGGAAAAGCAGGTAAACGAACTATTATACAACGCTCTCAGATTGACAGGCTGTTTTCTTATCACTCTTAACAAGTTGCATTCTTTGCACTCGCTGCATAACAAATAAAGGACACATGACAACTCAAGTAAAATTAAGGCAAAAACCCATTTCAGGGAACCGGCAAAGCTTGTACCTGGATTTTTACCCACCTATCTCCCACCCTCAAACCGGCCTACCAACTCGCAGAGAATTCTTAGGGCTTTATTTGATGGATAAATCAAAAAATCCTATTGATAAGCAGCATAACAAAGAAACCATGCAACTGGCGCAGCAGATCAGGCAGAAACGGGATAATGAATTAAATAAACCGGAAATTTACACCGGATACGAAAAGGAGCAACTGAAAATAAAACAACGTGGTGAAACCTGCTTTATTGGCTACTTTAAAACCCTGGCAGATAAACGTAAGGCTTCCAACCATGATAACTGGATTTCTGCTTACCATTTCCTAAATGCCTTTACCAAAGGCCAATTGAAATTTGCCGACCTGAACGAAAAGTTCTGTAATGATTTCAGAGATTACCTATTAACAGCTAAAAGTACTAGGAGTACAAAAACCACCCTTTCCCAGAATTCTGCACACTCCTATTTTAATAAGCTGAAAGCAGCTTTAAAGCAAGCCTATAAGGATGGGTATTTGCAAACTGACCTCAACGCAAAAATAGAACCTGTTAAGCAGGCCGAAACACAGCGTAATTTCTTAACCCTGGAAGAACTGAACGCACTTGCAAAAACAGAATGTACCATGCCTCTACTAAAACAAGCAGCCTTGTTTTCGGCACTTACTGGCTTACGTTTTTCAGATATTGAAAAGCTACTTTGGTCTGAAATAGAATACATTGAAGGGCAAGGTTTCTTTATACACTTTAAGCAAAAGAAAACCAAAGGATTCGAGGTATTACCCATTTCTAGGCAGGCTTACAGCTTATTGGGTGAAAGGAAAGAGCCTAGAACCAAAGTATTTGATGGCTTATATTATTCTGCCTATAGCAACCAGCATCTATACAAATGGTTGGTAAAGGCAGGCATTTCAAAAGACATTACTTTTCATTGTTTCCGGCACACCTTCGCAACCCTGCAACTAAGTAAGGGAACAGATATTTACACTGTTTCAAAAATGCTTGGACACCGGGAACTGAAAACCACCCAGATATACGCCAAGATCATTGACCAAACCAAACGGGAGGCAGCAGATAAGATTATACTGGAATTATAATATTTTATTATACTAATAATAACTTAAAGAAAAATGGAAAATACTTTAGATCAATTTATACTGAATCTTTTTAGAACTGAGAAGCCAATTTTATCTAATATAGATTTTGATGACGACAATGTTTTTGTTTGTGATGTATTAGATCATAGCGTCGATTTAGCAAAAGACTTTATAAAACATAAGTTGAATAAGTGTACTAACAGAATGGAAAAAATGCAATTTCTATACTCAAGCCGTGAGTGTTTCAGATCAGCAATTAACGTAAATGAATATTATTTAGAAGAAAATGATAATAATGATATTGATAAGCAACAGATTAGGGATACAATTAAAAGAAATAAAATTGCTCTTACCATGGCAGAAAGAGCAATTTGTTTTTATGACAATTGCATGACCCTTGATTGTAAGGAGAAAAAACAACAATCATTTGAAAATTATACTAATAGCCAAATTGTTTTAATATTCTACTATTTCTTCAAAAGTAATGGACTTGAACCTCGTAAGAATATTGATGTTTCACCAATCGCTAAATTTCTTCATTTAATTATAGGCAAAGAATTTACAGAAATTACAAATTCAGATTTTTATAATAAGCTACGAAAGGTTCCAAATTTTAAAACAGATAAAGAATTAATTAAAGATTTAGAAATTATTAAGCCACTATTCCAGATGGTTCAATTAAATGAAATTGTTGGAATGATTGATAATGAAATTGATATTGCTCACAACGAAAAGAAGAAATCTAAGGAAAAATAGAAAATATAGGGTACTCTATAGAGTATCCCTAACCCTATTTTCCAGGTAAATATTTGTGCCATAAAACAAAATAACTAATGGCACAAATGGAAAATGTATTATTCACCCAACTTTCAATTCCTGAAATAAGACTCATATTTAGGCAGGAACTTGAAAACTTTTACACAAGTAAAAAGCCTGACCTATCACAACTAAATTCAGACCAATGGTTTGACCTCACTGAATTATGTGAATACCTTCCTGACAAACCGGTAAAAGCTACTGTATACGGATGGGTACATAGTTCAGTAATACCCTTTCACAAAAGAGCAAAAAAGCTTTTTTTCCTAAAATCAGAAATTGATCAATGGCTTAAATCAGGTCGTAGGAAAACACTGGTAGAAACAGCCAATGAAGCTGAAAATTATTTGTCTAACTGTAAAAAATAAGGGACTGAACGATGGAAGCGACCCAACCGAACAGCCCCGAATTTGATAAAGGACAGGGCAAAAATACAAAGCACCTCAACCAACTGCAAACCATATTTGAGTATTTGCAAAAGCACATTGCAACTGCTTCTATGGTTTCCCATGCAACTGGCGTACCTCAAAAAAATATTTGCCGGTACAAACGGGATCTTGAGAAAGAAGGCTTATTAAAAGAGCTTTATAAAACTTCTTGCAAGCATACAGGCTTTAAAGCATGGTATCTTACCACCGATAAAGCAAAGTTTCCCCCTCCTTCCATACCTCAACAATTAAGCATTTTTCAACATGGAGCCCAGACCAGAATTTGATTTTGAAAAATACAATATTGGGAATGGTATCAATATGGAAGATTTGCAGAATGAAGCCCGGCAGCAGTACAGCCGGGCTACTGAACAAACTGTAAAGCAAAACAACCCTTTTCCGGTTGAGGTATTCCCACAGGCCGTACAGCAGATAATCAAAGCAACAAAAGAAAGTTTAAATTTTCCGGTCGATTTTACAGGCTGTTCCATGTTGTATGCTGTTTCAGTTGCTACTGGCAACACGTACAAGCTGCAAGTAAAGAATGGATGGAATGAGAGTACTGTACTATACCTGGCTATTGTAGGACCAGCAGGAACTATTAAAAGCCACCCTCTTACCTTTTCCATAAAACCCATTGTTGAAAGGGATAAGCAAACATTCCGGGAGTATCAGAAACTGAAAACTGAATTTGATAAAGCCTGCAAGCTATCAAAGAAGGAACGGACCCAACAAGTTATAGACGAACCTGTAAAGCCTGCATGGCAAAAATTTATTGTATCAGACTTTACACCGGAAGCCCTGGCAGAGGTACACAGATTCAATATGAGAGGGTTGGGTGTGTATGCTGATGAACTGGCAGGCTGGTTTAAAAATTTCAACCGGTATCACAAAGGAGCTGAACAGGAATTCTGGCTTAGTTGCTGGAGCGGAAAACCCATAACCATTGACCGCAAAACAAGCGAACCAGTATTTATTCCTTTGCCTTTTATTTCTGTTTGTGGCACAATTCAGAACGGTATACTTGACACTATGGCAAAGGATAACCGGAGCCAGAACGGATTTATTGACCGTATACTGTTTTCTTTCCCTGACAACTTGCAGAAGGAGTACTGGAGTGATAAGGAACTGTCAACCCAGGTTTTTGATAACTGGCATACCATACTAAATAATGTGCTTGAATTACCTCTATTAATAGATGAGAATTATACACCAAACCCTGGTATATTATCACTTACTACAGAAGCCAAACAAGCCCTGGCCGCCTGGGAAAGAAGCAATACCAACCTGATCAGAAATGCACAAAACGACCATACGGCCAGTATCTACAGCAAACTGGAAATGTATGTATTACGGTTGGCTTTAATTCTTGAATTGCTGTACTATGCCTGTGGAGAAAGTAAATTGGAAAATGTAGGCATCAAAGCAGCTACAGGAGCCATGCAACTTATTGAATACTTCAGGAATACAGCAACAAAAGTACACACCATAATTTCAGGAAGCAGCCCGGTTGATAAACTTAGTACAGATAAAAGAAACCTGTACGAACTATTGCCGGATAATTTCACAACCTCAACCGGTTTAGAGATAGCACATTATTTAGGAATACCCGAACGTACCTTTAAATATTTCCTCAATGACAAAGATTTGTTTATCAGAATAAAAACAGGAGAATACGAAAAGAAATATTAACAACCACTTTCGCACCCATTATAATTATATCATTTTCAGAAAATTCTAAAACTCCTTTTAATTATCTACATTTTAACAAATGTTAATTTATAGTTTATTAAAAATCAAACTGTTACATACATATTTAAAAATGTAAACACAAGTGTAATGAATGCAAGGAGTGCAACCAGAGATTTACATAAGTTAAAATATAAATATGTAAATAATAAATTACCAATGGAACATCGTTACATCTTAGAGCCATACAAAGGTATCAGCAGCCGGTACAGTTGCCCGGGTTGCAAAAGAGCCCGGACATTCAGCCTTTACGTTGATACGGAAACAGGCAAACACATAAACCCTACCGTTGGCCGTTGTAATCGTGAAAGTAATTGTGGTTATCATCTTACACCCAGGCAATATTTCCAGGACAATAACTTTATTCAATTTTCAACGCCACAAAACAACCTTCCTATAAAAAAGCAAGAGCCCCTACCCTATTCTTATATTCATGTGGAGGCTTTTAAAACAAGTCTGAAAGAGTATATCAGCAACACCTTCATAAAGTATCTTACCGGCCAGTTTGGTAAAGAAACTACTGAAAAAGTAATAAGCAGGTATTTTATAGGCAGTTCAAAGAAAAGGTTTACAAGCAAAGATTACCCAGGTTATGAAAGCGAAACCGGAGCCACCATATTCTGGCAGATAGATTGTAAAGGCAGAATAAGAACAGGTAAAATAATGCTTTACAGCCCTATTACAGGCAAAAGAGTAAAACAGCCATTCAATCACATTACCTGGGTACATAAGCAGTTAAAACAGCCACAACTCGTTTTAAATCAATGCTTATTTGGAGAACACTTACTAAGATCCGAACCACAAAAACCCGTTGCTATTGTTGAAAGTGAAAAAACAGCAATAATTGCCAGTGTATATTTTCCGGAGTTTATCTGGCTTGCAGCCGGGAGCCTGAATAATCTAAATAAACAAAAATGCAGAGTACTTGCAGGCCGGAATGTAACCCTTTTTCCAGATCTCAACGGTTATGAAAAATGGAGCCAGAAAGCAAAAGAACTCTCTTCTATAACTACCATTCAAGTATCAAACTTATTGGAGAGGAAAGCAACACAGGCAGAGAGGCAACAAGGATTAGATTTAGCTGACTATTTAATAAAATATGATTACCGGGAGTTTATAAATGGTTTTGATAAGAATACTAATGAAAGCCACATACTGGAGCTAAAAAACCTGGAAACTCCTGACTTTTCAGAAATTTCCATTAAAAGGTTAAAAAATGCTATTATTCCTGAAAACGAAAACCTGATCATACCTGAAATAAAAAAAGTAAAACAAACCTGGGAGCAAGAAATACAAGAACTTGAACAATTCTTTATTAACCTGCCTAATCCATTACAAACCATTTCCCTAAGTCCCGGAAATAGTATAACCAACTTACCCCTATTTATTGATGCTCACTTAACCGCTATCAAATTTAATAATGGCAACAAAACTTTTCTGCCATACCTAAACCGTTTGCAACTCTTAAAACATCAATTAATTAAATAATCATAAAGGATATGAACACAGAACTATTAAATGCACTGGAAAGCTATTACAATACCCAAAATCAGCATTGGAATGATTTTACTCTTAAAATGATTTGTGAAGTCTTAACAGAAAAATCATTTGAACACCCTGAATTACCTCTGCTATTATTCAGTAGATCAATTGATATCTTTTCTGAACATTACCAGAGCCCAATTAAAGCTGTATGGATGTTTAATAATGAAATTGAAGAAAAAAGCCTAACAACCGGCCAGAAAATATTCGCATTACATTGGGTTTGCAAATACTTGAGAATTTCTGAATTTGATTACGACCTTATGCCGGTTTATAGATTACTAAAAAGCCAGGAAAGCAAATTAAAAGCAGAGTTAAAACCTGAAAAATCATTAGTATCAAACATACAGGATATTCTAAAAGAACAAGTACATAAAGAACTTGAAAAGTTACCGGATACCCTCAAAGATTTAGAACCGGTACAACGATTGAATGTTTTGTGTAAGTTAATGCCTTATGTTATGCCAAAGACAGAAATCCAACATTAAGACAAAGATAAAAACTGGGATAGTAGCTTTAAAGATTTAGGTTTTTAACTAGTGTACTCAAAGGTTTTTGTTCCCATCCGAATAATTAATACAAAGAAACCTTAGTAGTTTAGGTTATTTTAAAATGAATATAAGCGACAACTTTAAAAAAGAATTATTATGGGACGTCACAGCACAGGAGCAGTAACAACTAATGAAGTTTGCAAACTTGAGTTAAAATTGCTTTTAAGAGATAAATTGATTCAAAAGGGTTCACATGTGACTGGTTCATTAACATGGACAAATGGAAGTTCCGCAATTGTTGAAAGTGTCTATAAACCAGATGAAAAATATGTACGACTTAAATATATCTTAACAGAATACCACAGCGGTAAAAAGTTTGAATATGATTATAAAATTCAACTGGTTGTTTATCCATCTAATCTGGGTAAGGGCGAAGTAATGTACTTTTTATGCCCTGAAACTGGCCTTCCTTGCCGGATATTGTACCGGACTTATGGTAGCCATATTTATAAATCCCGAAACAGTTACAAGAACAGAATATACTATTCTTTACAAACCTGCTCAAAAAAAGACCGCCATAATAGCCGTTATTGGAAATTAGATAGGCAGCTAAAACGTCTTGAAGAATTACGTAAACCTACTACCTATAAAGGAAAACCAACTAAAAGAGCATTGAGGGTACAAAATTTAGAAACAAAACAGTGGGAAGCTGATCATTTACGATGGAGTTTGGAGAGTATGCCCGTTTCCCTGCAAAAAATACTCGGAAAGAACCACAAGTTTTAATTACTGCAAACCTTAATATTTTCGGTTATTTTTTATAAATTTCTTTCGGGTATTCGTCCTAATTAGCTGGATACCCGAAACTACTTAGTTTACTTTCGGGTATCCACATGTTGGCAACTATAAAGATATGACTAACGATTTTTACCCAGGGATGAAGGTATACTTAAATGGTGAATATGGAATAGTTCTACAGGATTGTTGGGAATTGGACGAAGTCTATGATATAGATGTAAATGGAGTAAAACACAAAAGAACCGATTCTAAGATGTACGGTCTGATTCGATGGGATACGAACGCAGAATTTGATTCTGAAGATCATAGAGGTCTGTTTGGTTCATTCATACAAATGGGAGGAAAAGAGGTTGACCAGAGTTACCAATTCAAGTTTATTAATGAGGATGGCACATTAAAAAAGTAAAAACAGTTGCCAACGCCAGCTTCGCCCGCCAACCAGCCCTTGCTCATCACAGGGCTCCAACACATCGGGACAGGTATGCGGGAAGCCATGGCCCATTGGGCATCATCGATTGAAATATGAGCGAACTATATTTAGAGAAGTCTTTTCGTGTCTTGCTCTACGACGAGGAAGAAGATTACGAAGCATTTATTGGTGAGTTGAAAGCGTTGATGCACACCGGCCCCACTACGCATGGATTTAATAATTTGGGCGTAGCTTATTGGGAACTTGGCCAAAAAGAAGAAGCCTTTGCTTATTTTGGCAAGGCCTTAGCTTTAGATCGACAAAATGCGGTTACTTATTTAAACCTAGCTGCTTTACATGAACAATTACACGAATTTAAACAGGCTGAATCCGACTATAACCAAGCCGTAACTTTTGATGTGCATAATCCCTACACCCTCCGGAGCCGAGCTTATTTTTATAAAAAACGAGGACAGTTGGAGAAAGCCTTGCAAGACTTCCAGAGAGCAGTTGAGTTGGTGCCAGACTTCCAACCCACCATTGAAGAAAGGGATAACCTAGTAAAATTGCTTAAGGGACCAAAGCAGTAATAAATATTAAATAAAGACAAAAGACGAACGCCCAACACCAAATTCAGGCCGCCAACCGGTGCACTACAGCATAGGCTTAGCACAGCACACGGTATGCGGGATTTTTTGATACATTAGCAGCAATAAAAATTCCGTTATGCAAGATTGTAACCCAGAATTAATCTCAGAGCAAATAAGCGATTTCCAGTATGAAGTCCTATTGATAAATATCATCTATGCTTTAGTAAATTCCCTTAGCCTTTTCGCTTTAGGGTTTATTTTCAATAAGATGTTTGTAGACGCCGCCACAACGAACGAGACTTTTTTCCGTTTCTTAGAGGTGGCTGCTGCATTGTTTGCCCCCTTTTTATCGGTTGTCTCACAAGGCTTCCATTACCCTAAATTTCGTAAGCTGAACTCGTTAGACGAGTTGCTTTGGAAAACTTCTTTGACTGACGCCGAAGCTGAAATTATGTATGATAAATAGAAACACATGACTAAAAGATTTTTGAAAGAAATAAGGGAGCTTTTTTCTTTAATTAGCCAAGCGTTGGAAAATAATGAAACCGCAGTGGCTAAAGAAATCCGAGAAAAAGTAAAGTACTTAACCCCGCGGTTAAAAAGTGAAAAAAGCTTTAGTTTTTTTAAGAAAACTAACTTTTTCATTTCTATCATACCTACGATAATAGCATGTCTATTAGCTTTGTGGGTCTTTGCAAATTATTTTTCAAACCAAGCTGATTTTAAAAGAACTCAAGAAATTGTTAAACTACAAGATGCTGCTAAAAAGAGTTCAAACGACTTAATTTTTATTCAAGACACTTCTATTCAATACCTTCGTAGAGGACGATCTTATTTCTTTGACACGGCAACGATTTTACAGATTGAGCAATTGAAAGCTAAAATTGCAGATTTTAATCTTGAAATTGACACACTAAAAAACAATTTAAGGAGACCGATTGAATAAGCTACTGCAGCTAACACCAGCTTCGACGCCAACTAGCCCTATCTCAGCACATAGCTATACCTCAGAGAGGCTAGTATGCGAGAAGCTTTGATCCATTAGAACATTAATTATACAGAATGAATAAAGAAGCTTATAATGCATTTCTTTTATTAAGGAGTGATAAGAATATCGAATTTAACAATATAAAAGATAGTATTATAGATTTTAAAGAGTATTTAGAAACACTTTGCAGTAATGTTTGTCCAAAAGGTTTAAAAGATAATTTCATTTATCAATGGGTTTTCACTCATGAGGTAGATAAACCTAGAGACTATAACAACTACTGCAAAGCGAATTTATTCGCTGCGAAATCAAGTTTGAAGAGGGTAATTTCTAAAATTGAGACCGATGGAATGAATGAAGTATGTAATGAGATGTTAACCAACTTCATTTGTGATTTAAGACCCTATATTTATCAATTTGATAAAAATCAAGATTACAAGTGGTTGATTTTAAATACAAACATTCATCCATCTAATTTCTATAATGAATTATCCAAAAACATATTTTGGAATGGCAAGCCAGGAATACATGGTGGAGAAAAAATAGTTTTAGCCTCATCTGCGCCATTCATTGTAAGGCAAAGTATTGAATATAAGATTAAAAGAATTCTTGGAATTGATTATCTACTTGTAAATAACAAACCTGATATTAGAACAACTGAAAGATGTTTTAATACACTTGAGAAAAATAGACGCTTTTATAGAACAAAAGATTTTGATTTTCAAGTTATAAAGCAAATTCATAGTTGGACAAACTATTATATTCATGGAGGCTATAGACCTGAGCCTTGGAGAATAGAAACTGCAATCAACTACTTAGATAATTTATTTTTCTCAGGAAATACCTCAAATGATGCTTATATTACATCTTATGCAGGTGTAGAAATTTTTGAGGACGACTTGATCAATTTGCGTGAAAACACTGAAAAAAGCCTAAAAGAAGGGTTAACCGGTGATGTGAAGATAAAATGGATAAGAGTGCCTGAGGTAGCAATGATTAAAAGATAGACAAAACCATTACAAATAGATTTATCTAAACTAGCCCACCAAATGAGTGCTGAGAGAATTAAATTCTGAGGAAAAGCATCAGAAAGTTGATCATTTAAAAATGTAAACAATTCCCTAAAAATTCTTGGAAGAAAATTTAGCTAGAAATACTCTAAACCTTAATATTCTAGGTTAATTTATTTTGTATATTTCGATTGTCTGCCCAGACATACTAATGGATGGCTAAAAGTTAATAAAGGGAAACACCTATAAAATGAGCCACACAAAAGACAAAATAGAATCTGATAATTATCTTTTGATTTTTATTTTTATTTCGCTTGGAATGATAATCATATCAATCATCTTTCCATTTATAATCAATCATTTTTTTTCTAACTGGTCCGTAAGTGGAACATTTGGCGATACATTCGGAGCACTTAATGCTATTTTCTCCGGCTTAGCATTTACAGGTGTTATTGTAACTATTTTAATTCAACGAACAGAGTTGAGCCTACAGAGAACTGAAATGCAAGAAACCAGAAAAGAATTTTTATTGAATAGAACAACTACCCTTGTTTATAGTCAACTTGACCGTTTTGAGCGGTCAATAAGTGACCTAACAATCATCTATAATGGGAAAACATACGTTGGAAATGATGCAATATTATTTTTAGATGATAATAAAAATGAAGTTTACCACCCCATTGATAAAACAGAAGAACAGTATACGGCAGAAATGAAAGAAGCAATTTTAAAGTTATTGAAGATTTATTCTACTAATAAATCACAAATTGAAAAATTTGCTCATAATGCATACAATTCTGTTGAAGTTATGAAAAGGTTAATTTTTAAAACTAACCTAGAAGCTGATCAATTAAATGACTTAAAAAATTTATTTTTTGTGAATATTGGCTTTATAAACATGGGTGTAATAGAACGCATGTCAGAAGTTAACGAATTGGAGTTTAAATACTTATTAGCAGAAGACTATACAAAAACCCAACTAGAAGTAGGAGTACTTATAACAGCAAATATTTTTTTAAAATCAATAAAGGAGTTTTATAAACTTAAGTTGACCAACGAAAATTTCGATCAATATAAAGCTAAATGGAAGGAAAGTGTAAGAAATGACTATTAGAAAAGATCAAAAAGCCATCACATTTAGTTAGGATGAACTCAAATTAAAACTCCTTTCAATTAAATTATAAAAAGGATTAAAGCTTGTAACGTTCTAATAAATCAAATAGAATGATTGAACCCCATTTTGGTGACATTAGAAATATTATTCTTGAGCAACTAAACAAAGCTGAGTTTGATATTTACGTAGCTGTTGCCTGGATCACTGATAAATACTTATTGGATATTCTACTGAGCAAAGCCGCTAATGGACTTATAGTTCAAATTATACTCGTCAAGGATGAAATTAATCTTAATAATGGATTTGATTACGGCAATTTCTTAGAAACTGGAGGACAAATATTCTGGAATGATCATCATCATAAATTTTGTGTGATTGATAGAAAAATAGTAATTACTGGGTCTTATAATTGGACATACGCAGCTAATATGAGAGTAAAAAGGGAAAACATTATTGTAATAAAAGGTGAAGAAGCATTAATTGAAAATTATTCAAGAGAGTTTAAAACACTTTTAAAAAATTCCAATAAGTGTGGAACAGATATACCTAAATATACAACCACTACTCAGGCATCAAGATTTTCAAAAGCATATTTTGAAGAAATTTTTGAATATGAAGATGGTAGTAGAAGAGCTTTGATTATAGAAAAGGATTTATTAGGAAACGAATTAAGACAAGTATGGGTAGACGTTAACAAAACGGCTAAAACAGGTGTAGCAGTTAACTTGGATGAGTACATGATTGAATATAGAAAGGATTCTGATGGCAAAATGCGATACTGGATAGTTGGTTTAAAATAGGTTAACATTTATTAATACTTTTTGATAAGCTGTACCTTATTTGTACCTCATACTATTCATATCTGACATAATGCATTTAAAATCAATATATTAAATCAAATTATTACTTTTTGTATCGGAAAGTAATTTTATTACTTTAGAATTTGACTAGTAGTTCATAAAATATAAGATGTCAGGTAAATTAGGTAATTTGATCAAAAAAGCCATGGTCATTTATCGAATTACCCTCAGTGCTGAAGAAAGAAGGATCTTAAGTAGTTGGATAAATAAAGGCAGCCGAAAGGCCAAAGATATTCAAAAAGCCTATGTGCTGTTAGCCAGCGATGAAACAACAGGCAGGCAAAGTGAGACTGAGTTGGCAGAAACTTATAAATTATCTACCAGAAGTGTGGAGCGTATCCGTAAGTGTTTTTGTGAGCAGGGCATGGGCATGTTTGATAAGAAAACAAGAAAATTAAGAAGCGACAAAAAGATAGATGGGAAGGTAGAAGCGCATCTGCTGGCATTAGTCTGTAGTGAGCCGCCTCAAGGACAGGCAAAATGGAAACTGCAACTGCTGGCAGACAGATTAGTAGAACTCAAGGTGATTGACTCCATTTCCCATACGAGTGTGGCAAGCCTGTTAAAAAAAATGAGCTTAAGCCTTGGCTGAGGCCCATGTGGGTGATCCCCCCTAAACAAAATGCAGGGTTTGTTTATCAAATGGAAAAAGTGATTTCAGTCTATGAAAGGCCATATGATGAAAAGCAGCTGCTGGTCACTTTGGATGAATCACCCAAACAACTTATTGAAAGCAAACACTTCATAGGCAAAGATGGAAAACAGTATCAGGACAGTATCTATACAAGACATGGAGTGCGTGATATCTATATGGTCTTTGAGCCATTAGCCGGTAAACGATATTGTTTTGTGGAGCAAAACCACAACCGTTTCACCTGGGTAAAGATTCTAAGCCGGTTGTTGGATACTACTTACAAAGCATGCGAGAAAATCACTTTAGTAGAGGATAACTTGTCGGCTCACAAACCAAGTGCTTTTTATGAACTTTATCAACCTGAGAAAGCTAAAGCGTATTTAGACAGGATAGAGTTTATCTTTACCCCGGCTCATGGCAGTTGGCTCAATATGGCAGAAATAGAGCTATCAGTGTTACAAAGAGATTGCCTTGACAGGCACATTGCCACAGAGGATGAGTTAATAAAACAGCTAAGCGCCTGGCAGGAGAGCAGAAATAACAAAGCAGTAAAAGCTAATTGGCAGTTCACCAATCAAGATGCCAGGGTTAAACTCAAAAAACTATACCCGACTATTTAATGTTTATAGACTACTAAGTAAGAGTACACAATTAAGTATAAGATTTTGGCAAATTGTATCTTTGCTTATGCGTTATATCAAGAAGATTACAGACAAGCAAAAACAAGACTTAGAGAAGATTCATAAAGATAGTAAAAGTTATCAGGAACGTAACCGTTGCCAATGTATACTGTTATCCAATCAAGGCTATCAAGTACAGAAGTTAGCAAGCATTTTTCAAGTAAGTCAGTTAAGTATTTATAAGTGGTTTGATCGCTTTGAGAAAACAGGTGTGGTAGGGTTAAAGAACCAAAAAGGGAAAGGCAGAAAACCCATCCTTACTACCAGTAATGCTACCCATGTTGAAGTAGTGGAAAATAGCATAGAGAAAGAAAAACAACAACTTAAATTAGCTAAGCGAGAGATAGAAGCTAAATTAGGCACGGCTATGAGTGAGATGACCTTGAAGCGGTTTTTAAAAAAATTGACTACCGATGGAAACGTTTCCGTAAATGGATAAAGCCATTGCAAAACAAAGAAGCATATGAGCAGAAAGTCAAGCGATTACATGCTTTGCTTTATTTGGCACAGACAGGCAGTATAGATTTATATTTTGGAGACGAATCAGGGTTTTGCCTTACCCCTTGTGTACCTTATGGATGGATCAAAAAAGGCGAACACGCCCCTATTTTATCCCAAAGAAGTACAAGGATAAATGTATTTGGCTTGTTAAGTACAAATAATGAGTTGCTTACTTATCAGAAAAGTGGGAGTCTAAACGCTGACTTTATCATTGAATGTGTAGAGGCCTTCTCAACATCTATTTCCAAGTTTACTGTCATAGTCTTAGACAACGCCTCCTGGCATACATGTGGCCTATGGGAAGTCAAAAAAGAAGAATGGGAACAGAAAGGATTATACATCTTTTTGCTGCCTAAGTATAGTCCTCATCTTAACAGGATCGAACGATTTTGGAAGCAGGTGAAATATCATTGGCTCAAAGCCGAAGACTATCTGTCTGTAGAAGCGCTTAAGGAGGCACTTTATACCATCTTTTCAGGATTGGGTACTTACTTTAAACTTGATTTTAAAAAACTTGAAGTAGATGAAAATATTATACTTAATTGTGTTTAATTACTTAGTTAATTATTATCAACAAATTTCTTGTAGAGTTCATAAAATAAAATGCTATTGTATTCAGGACTATCGTAATACTACCATAACAAGGCTAATAGTGAAAACTCTAGAAAAGTCCGGCATATTTTCTTAACCCAGATTTCCTTTTCCCGTTAGAAATAGTACAGGTTAATGTATCAATTTAAAATAAATACTATTATTTTGTAGAATCTTTACATTTTTTTATAAAAATTTGTTTCCTCTTTTTATTTCTCGCTACAGCGTTTAATAAATCTATAACCTTTAAACGCTATGAAGACCTTTCCGGTAATCAATGATCCAGTATATCTGCAACAGGATAGCTATAACAGATTTGAAACAATGATGCTGTCCTACCTGCTGGATAAAAGAGACCTCCCTTTTGTGTATCTGACTATAAAAATTACGCTGGTACTGATCCCATTGGCTGCTGTCTTATATATGCCTCTGGCAAACTGGATATGGTGGATAGTTGCGCTTGTGTATTTTGGTTTAAATAACTTATATTTTAAAGGTCCTCTGGGGTTGATGCTGCATTGTACCTGCCACCGGAAACTGTTCAACCGAAAACTGAACTGGGCTAATTATTACCTTCCCTGGTTCATCGGCCCTTTCTTTGGACAAACTCCGGAAACCTATTTCAGTCACCACATCGGCATGCACCATCCGGAAAATAACCTTCCTGCAGATAAAAGCAGTACGATGTTTTACCAGAGAGATAGTTTCCGGAGCTTTCTGGCTTACTTTTCAAACTTCTTCTTTAGAGGAATTGTAGAACTGACTTCCTATTTTTATAAAAAGAACAGAACGAAGTTATTGAGAAATACCGTGCTGGGAGAATCTCTGTTTTTTCTGATGTGCATTGCCTTGAGTATACTAAACTGGCAGGCAACCCTGGTGGTTTTCATCCTACCCTTTCTCATTTCACGTTTTATAATGATGCTTGGAAACTGGACACAACATGCATTTGTAGATGCCAGTGACCCTGGTAACCCTTTTAAAAACAGCATTACCTGCATCAATACACCATATAATAAAAAGTGCTGGAACGATGGCTACCATACCAGCCACCATATTAAACCTAATATGCACTGGACGGAACATCCTAACTTTTTTCTCAAAAACAAAAAAGAATATGCAGATAACCAGGCCATTGTATTTGATGGGATGGGATTTCTGGAAGTATTTTTCTATCTGATGCGCGGGAGGTACGATGTACTTGAAAAAAACTTTGTAAACATCAGCGGTGACCCCCAGAGAACCCCACAGCAGGTAATAAGCTTATTGAAAGAAAGAACCCGCAGGATACCTAAACTTAGTCCTGTAACCGGGTAAAACTAAAATAGACTATCTGCTTAGCTGCTTCCTATTCCCTATCATGAAGGGTGATTATTGTTATAAATCTACAGTAGGGAAAGGCATTGAACAAGGATTAAATAATCTAAGCACTTCAGCTTATTCAGCAGAGTTAGTGAAATACCTACTTCCCTGCCAATACGTATACTGCTAAAGCAACCAGATTTAGTAAATAATATGCCTATTGGTGCCAGATTGGAGAAAAAGTTAAATAAGGTCTATGAACCTTCCAGCCGGATTGATGAAATATTTCTCGGCAATGATATTACCATCATGACCAACGAACGCGGTGAAGCCGTACATCTCTATATTGGAGAAAGAAATGAGGATGGTTCCATCCGGGGAGAACATTATGCCCGCCGCATTGTAAGAGAACCAGGCAGTGAACGCATTCTGAAAAGCCATTGGGACAATAAGGGAAAAGTCACCCGGGACAAGTAAATGACACAATATTTAGTAAGTAATATCAGATTACCTGGTAATCTATCTCCATAAAATCCTCTACTTCCTTCAGCCACCGCTCTTGTACAAAGGCTACATGGTCCGGATGTGAATTGTATCTCTCATATATCTGTTGATTGGCAAACTCCATTGATAACCCAAATGTATATTTATTTTTAGAGCTTATTTGTTGTAAGCACTCAAATCTTTCTACACCTGGTATGGAAACAAGCTTTCTGGCAGCTTCTAAAAAATCCATTTCTGCCTTTGATCCTTTTATATGTTTAAGCGTAAAAACAACGGTGTGCCGGATTCTATCATTAGGATGAGTTGGAGTCATAGTTGATTTTATGGGTTGTAGAAGTGATAAGCAAAGTAATGCATATTTTTTATCAGGAAGCGAATTGTTGTTTTTATTAGTGTAGCTGCAATCATTAGCCCTAGCATTTGATGTACAAAAATATCAAACACTTTCACCAGGAGATGTTAAGCTGCACAGCAATGTATATTTAGAAACTATTAGGCTAGATAAACATTAAAAAATCTCCGGATTTATTTTGTTTAAGTATTTCAGATAAACGATTGATTTTTATAATAATACCTTTCTACTACTTTAGTAATAGAATCAGAATCCTATTATTTACACAAAATATACAGGAATTTGACAACAAGTCTATAGTAAATATCTTTGCATCTGATATTTTTTTCCTAATTTGGCTTGTCCAAACAACACGGCAGGAACCTGTCTTTATGTTGTGAGGCAATCCAGGCTTTCAGTACATACTATTAACCTATACAACCCAATTATGGCAGATTTTGCAGAAATACACCTAAATGGCAATGCATACAAATTACCCGTTCTGGAAGGTAGCGAACATGAAAAGGCTATTGATATTGGCGACCTGAGAGACCAGAGTGGTTTTATTACCTTAGACCGGGGATTTAAAAATACCGGTTCTACTAAAAGCGCCATCACTTTTCTGGATGGAGAAAATGGCATTCTCCGCTACAGAGGTTATCCCATTGAGCAGCTTGCAGAAAAATCTACTTTTCTGGAAGTTGCCTATCTGCTGATATATGGTGAACTTCCTTCTCAGCCTGAGCTTGATAAATTTTTGCAGGAAATCCGCATTCATACGCTGGTGAATGAGGATATGAAGAAAATCTTTGATGGATTTCCTATCAATGCCCATCCTATGGGTATTTTATCTGCCCTGGTTTGTTCGCTTACTGCCTTCTATCCGGAATCTGTGGGCGATATGAATCCGGAACAGGAACATTTATCTATTATCCGGATACTAGCCAAAATGCCCACTATTGCTGCCTGGTCTTACAAAAACCATATGGGGCATCCGGTAAATTATCCCAAGAACCGCCTGGATTATTGTTCTAACTTCCTCTATATGATGTTTGCCTTGCCTGTGGAAGAATATGAAGTAAATCCGGTGATTGCTGATGCCATGAACAAATTACTGATCCTGCATGCAGACCATGAGCAGAATTGTTCCACTTCTACTGTCCGCCTGGTGGGGTCATCCAGGGCTAGTTTATATTCTTCCGTGTCTGCAGGTATTAATGCACTCTGGGGTCCTTTACATGGAGGGGCTAATCAGGAAGTAATTGAAATGCTGGAATCCATTAAAGCTGATGGTGGGAATACGAATAAATACATTGAAATGGCTAAAAACAAAGCCAGTGGTTTCCGCTTGATGGGTTTTGGTCATCGGGTGTATAAGAATTTCGACCCAAGAGCAAAGATCATTAAAAAGGCCGCAGATCAGGTACTTACCCAGCTTGGTATTAAAGACCCGGTTCTGGATATTGCCCAGCAGCTGGAAGAAGCCGCCCTTCACGACGAATACTTCATTGAACGCAAACTGTATCCCAATGTAGACTTTTATTCTGGCATCATTTACCGGGCATTAGGCATCCCTACCAATATGTTTACGGTGATGTTTGCCCTGGGAAGATTACCCGGATGGATTGCCCAGTGGAAAGAAATGCGAGAATCCAAAGAACCAATTGGCCGTCCCAGACAAATCTATACTGGTTATACGGAACGGAATTACCTGGGTATCAAAGAAAGAAAATAAATGATATAAATGCGTTAACTTAAACAAAAAGGCCATATCTAGATATGGCCTTTTTTATTCATGATTTACTTCAGTTAACATTTGTATTATACTGCGGTATCATACCCCGAAACAGCTCTCGCTTTTTCAGGATTTTTAATCACCGGGTTATTTGGCTTCACAAACGGACGGATAATCAGCCTGGTGTTTTTATCGAAAGTGAAATAGCCATACATCCAGTTGAGCAGTACAACCATTTTACTTCTGAATCCGATCAGATACATCAGGTGAACAAACATCCACACAAACCAGGCTAATAAGCCATTAAAGTGTAAGCCTTTCGGCATATCAACTACTGCCCGGTTGCGGCCAATGGTTGCCATTGAACCTTTGTCGAAATACTTAAATGGCTTGGGAGATTCTTTTTTATTGAATATCCGGTTAAAATTTTTGGCTAAATGTCTGCCCTGCTGCATAGCTACTGGGGCGACCATAGGATGGCCCAAAGGCAGTTCCGGTGTGATCATAGCCGCAATATCACCAATAGCATAAATATTTTTATACCCGGCTACCCGGTTATACTCATCCACTTTGAGGCGGCTCGCTCTGCCTACAATGCTTTCAGGAGCCAGACCGGGAATCATATTTCCAGTTACGCCGGCTGCCCAAACCAAAGTATTAGAAGTAATAGTTGATTTATCCTTTAAGAAAACGGTACGGCCATCAAAAGATTCCACCACCGTATTCACCCGCACAATTACCCCTAGGTCTTCCAGGTATTTTTTTGCTTCTTTGGATGACTTCTCTGACATAGCCGCCAGAATTCTGGGTGAGCCCTCCAGCAAATAGATATTCATCTGCTTAAAATCCAGTTCAGGATAATCCCTTGGCAAAATATGCTTTTTTAACTCAGCCAGTGCACCTGCCAGTTCTACCCCGGTGGGCCCCCCTCCTACGACTGTATAATTCATCAGGGCATTCAGGTCGTCGGGATTATTGACCAGCACAGCTTTTTCAAAATTTTGCAGGATGTTACTTCTCAGGTCCAAAGCCTGTGGAATCTGCTTCAGAGGAAAGCATTTTTTGATAAGTTCCTGGTTTCCGAAATAATTGGTTTTGGTCCCGACACTGATCACCAGGATATCATACCTGAGTTTGCCAATGGAAGTCAGAATGGTATTTTGCTCCGGAATAATTTCATTGACCAGCGCCATCCGGAAATAAAAGTTCTTTTTTTTGTCAAATAGCTTGCGCAAAGGGCTGGCGATTGAATCGGGTTCCAGACCGGCGGTTGCCACCTGGTAAAGCAAAGGTTGAAATGTGTGATAATTGTGCCGGTCAAACATGACTAGCTGCACATTTTCATCTGAAAGTAACTTGGCAAATTCCAGTCCTCCAAATCCACCGCCAATTAACACAATTCTTGGTTTATTTGTCTCGGGTATTCTAATGGAGAATTCATCTGTTTCACTCATACCTTATATATATTTTAATGGATACAATCTAAATCAAAAAAGTACAATCTACTTACAAAACGAAAGCTATGTTGATAAGATTCTGCTGTCGGTATATTTTTTATAAAAACACTCTTTTGTTAAAAAAAGCTTGGTTCTATCCAAATCAGCAGGTAGTTCTTTACAGAATGTAAATATTATACCTTACTGTTTAAATACAATAGATTCCAGTGCTTTCCTGCAAATTTATTCCTATTTTTTTGGCCTGCAATTTTAGCAAATTCTGTAATCTGATGGGCAGGTAAGAAAATGTTCAAATTCTCATTAAGTAACAATAACATGGGCTTTCCAAATGGGTATTCAAATAATCGAGCCATGGTAAATACCTTAAAAGTGTAGAAAAACACCCTCTGTGCATCAATGACACTTGTTTATTGCACCTTACAGAAATGTAGGAAAGCCCATCAAAATGCGTTTCACGCTTCATAAAAAATTTACTATCCTGCATTGATGTGCTAAGAACTTACGCTCAGTTTTCAGTTTAAGCAGTTACCAGAATTATCCTTTCATCTAAAAAAAATAACTTGGTTTACCGGTTTTGAAATAGTCTAACCTATTCTAACAAATAGTCAACCAACTCTTTAAATAATTATATCAGTCAATGAAAGCGAATTTAATTTATTCTGATGAGCAAGTCATTTTTATAACCAACGATACTGCCATGATGCCTCAGTTAATGCCAGGTAGTATGCTGGCAGGCCAGTACATAGAAACTTATTCTTGGACAAGCCAGTGTAATGGCGTATATGCGATCATTCTCGATAGTGGATTAGTATTGATCCGCCGGATTAAAGAAAATGAACTATTAAATAAAGGATTATTGAAACTACACAGCGATAATCCATCTCATGAGCCACAAACTATAATGGCAGATGATATTCACAGTATGTATAGTATAGATGAAATATTAAAACAAGCAGTTATATGAAGTAAAACTTACAATTGTTAATTACATTTTACAATTACAATAATATACTTTTGTAAAATACAAAAGTATATTATTGTTTGAAACATATTTCATTGCTGCTATTTACATAATGTATACAATTGTATTAGAGATTTTAATAAGCTTAAACAATCACATATGTATTTGCTCAGGATATGCTTCTATTTAAAGTATTGTATATATATCTAATATTTTGATTTATTTTAATTAGAAGCATATGCATTGATTTTACCTATACTTTCTTTGACCGGATGATCTATAAACTTCTTTAACTGAAAGTAAGTACCTTTAATTAGGCGATGCGACTCAGCCAGAATATATTTAATCTATTCTGGCTGGTTTTTAGTTTTAGTAAGTGCTTCGGGATATAGTTTATACAAAGCCTTATCCTCTCTCCTACTTTCTTTCATGGTAGCTGCGTATTACTTACCCAACAGGCACATCCTTTAAATCTAACTATTGTTTGAGTCTGCTTCAGGTAATGAACTTTTGCATTATCCAAAGTTCTAATCAAATTCTGTACATGTGTTATCTATTCTGCTTCATATAAAAGACCATGAATTCGCCAGTCGATGTAGGAGTAATAAATATCTTATAAGCAAGAATTGGAAATTAAAAGGAAAGTTGCTTACTTTGGAACACAAAGTACTTTATTTATGAATCAGGAAGACCAACATTTAGATACCCTCTACGAAATCCGGAATATGATGGAAAAATCATCCCGGTTTATTTCACTGAGCGGACTTTCGGGAGTATTTGCAGGGGTGTATGCACTGATCGGTGCGGCACTCGCCTTTTTTTATCTGAAACTCGATTTTTTCCAGCCGGCTTATTACGATTATTTGAATAACAACCAACAGGTCATCCGAAGTACAGGTATTTTCTTTATTGCCAATGCCCTGGCTGTACTCACACTTGCCCTGGCTACCTGTTTATACCTGAGCACCCGGAAAGCTAAAAAACAGGGTTTACCTATCTGGACACCTACTTCCAGGCGTTTGCTGATGAGTGTTGCTATTCCGCTGGCAACTGGCGGAATATTTTGCCTTGCCCTAATCTATCACCAGGGCTTTGGTCTGATTGCTCCAACTACCCTGTTATTTTACGGACTAGCCTTAATTAATGGAAGTAAATATACCCTGCATGATGTTCACTATTTAGGAATTTGTGAAATTGTATTAGGTTTGATCGGCTCTTTTTTTACCGGATATGGTTTATTACTTTGGGCCATTGGTTTTGGTGTACTGCACATTGTGTATGGCACTTTAATGTATTATAAATATGAACGATGAAAGATTTACTGGTTAATATAAATAAGGCGTTTGAAAGCAAGGCCCGATTGGGGATTATGTCGGTATTGATGGTGAATGAGCAGATTGATTTTAATAGCCTGAAAGAATTATTAGACCTGACAGATGGCAACCTGGCCTCTCACCTGAAAGCCCTGGAAGAACTTGAATATATTGCCGTATGGAAACAATTTATCGGACGCAAACCTAATACAACTTATAGGGCCACCGATCAGGGCAAAAAAGCTTTTGAATCGCATTTACAAGCCCTGGAAAATCTGATCAAAGGAAACCGTTAATTTTTTTATTCTTTTACTTTGTAATTCAAAGTACTTTTAATTTTTACTTAACATAACATTTATTATGAACAAGATTAATTCTATCCTTGTATGGCTAACCATATTCAGCATTGCCATGGGATTTCTCGAAACAGCCGTAGTCGTTTATTTGCGGGAATTATATTATCCGGACGGGTTTAACTTTCCCCTTGCACCAATCAAACCAGGTATTGCCGTAACTGAGTTTTTAAGGGAAGCAGCCACCATGGTTATGCTCGCAGGAATAGCTGTTCTTACTTTCAAAAACACCGCTCAACGTTTTGCTGCTTTTATCTACGCCTTTGCCATCTGGGATATTTTTTACTATGTGTTCCTGAAACTACTACTTAACTGGCCGGCATCTTTACTCACCTGGGATATTTTGTTCCTCATTCCGGTTCCCTGGGTAGGTCCGGTAGTGGCGCCTTGCCTGCTTTCTCTTACCATGATTGGACTGGCCTTATTTATAATGTTTGGCTATGCTCAGGGGTATAGCATCCGGATCAATAAGAAGGAATGGATGGTATTTACATTAGGCAGCCTGGTTTGTATCCTGAGTTTTGTTTGGGATTATTTACTCTTTGTTTCCCAGCAGGGTGGCTTATCCAGTCTCTGGAATCTTTCTTCCTCCCAGAGTTTATTTACAGAAGCCCTGGAATATATCCCTGGCTCCTTTAACTGGATGCTCTTTTTAGCAGGAGAAGTGATCCTGCTCATGGGAATAGGAATGATTATAGTGCGGGTACGAAAACAAACACCCATCAGCATTCATAAAAACCTCTCTCCTGCTCATGAGCCCTCCGGCAACTTCTCCGATTATTTCGACGCTTTGTAAAAGTGAAGGTTATATAGATACTCTTGCTATAAATCCTCCAGCCGATATCAATTCAAAAAAATGATTATTTATTTTTTATAAAATCATTCACCTGATGATCTTTTTTGTCTACTATATATTTTCACCAAAAATAGACATGAACATCATCTTTAGTAATCAATTCATCTATTAAACCCTTCCATTTTATCTGGTAGTAACCCCTGTCATTTTGAGAACTGATTTGGGTTGCATTTATTCCATTCAAAGTGCTGATTTATACCATTCTACACCCTGTATATGAATTATATTTGTTACTTAGCAAAACCTTATTTGCAAAAGCCTTGGCTGAATAAAATAATTACTACTATCCTCAAATAATTGCACTTTATCTCTACGTTATAAGAAAACAGAGTTGACGGGCATTACCTGAATCTGGAAGAAATGTTTTAATTTGACCACCCAAACAATAAACACCGACCTGAAACCCTAATTTCATTCATAAACTTTCCGGTTTTTCATTATTTTAGTGCAAATCATTATCCAATGCTTCGTCTGACAAATACAGTACCTGCTTGTTTTTTTCTCATTTTACTGTTTATAATTACCTTATCTGGGTACCAGGCAAAGGCACAATGTGTCTCATTTCCGAATACGCCGATCTGTGCCGGAGATGCCTGTAATACAGCACCCACTCAGTTTCTTTATACCGGAGCAACTGCTCCAGGACCAGGAGTTACCTATTTCTGGGATTTTGGCGATCCGAATGTGACTACCGATGCAGATACCACTACGGTGCCTACGGCTTCTTACTCCTATACGCAGCCGGGGAATTACACGGTTCAGGTAATTGTATCGGTGAATGGAGTGAATCAGGCGCCCTGCTCCAGTAATCCGGTACCAGTATTGGGGTTTGGCGAATTTACCATCGGCCCTATGGATGAAAACCTGGGTCCCCAGGAAGAGGAATTTTGTAAAGAGGATGTGCCTCAGACTTTATCACCTGTATTTAGAAGTGGCAGCGCACCCGCCAACGCAATCTATTTGTGGTCTGGCCCTGGGGTAACAGATGCAACAAAAACAAATTCAAGCATTTCCATTACAGAAGAAGGCTGTTATTCTCTCGAAATCACTGATCCGTCCACTAATTGTACCAGAATTAATAAACTTAATGTACGCTTATATAAACCTGATCCTTCCCAGCCAACTCCACAAACAGACCAAGCCAGATGGTATTTTGGTACGAATGCAGGTATCCGCTTTCCGGGAGGTCAACCAACCGCCGTTTCTGGCCTTACTTTTCGGAATATAAATGCACCGGAAGGAAGTTCTTCTGTCCTTAACAGCAAAGGACAATTATTATTTTATACGGATGGCATCACAGTTTTTGACTCTACCGGAACTGCAATGCAGGATGTGAGTAAAAATCCACCTGTGGCCGTTACTACTCCCCGTGAACTGGATGGTGGAAACGGATTAAATGGAAGTACGTCCTCTACGCAAACAGTAACCATTGTGCCTCAGCCCGGTTGTAATGATTGCCAGTCGGTGTATTATGTGTTTACCACCAGTGAAATTACAACTACAGCCACCGGCTCGCAGTTATCCTATAGTGTAGTGGATATGCGCCTGAAAGATGGGCTTGGACAGGTGATACAGAAAAATATTCCGCTTTCCGGTTCCAGTACAGAACGGGTGATCTCTGTTCAGGGAAATCCAAGCGATCCCAATGCACCAGCTACTACCTGGATTATTACCCATGATTTTGCCAGTAATACTTTCCGTGTATATCCGCTAACCCCTCAAGGCGTGGGTACTCCGGAAACCTATGATGTAGGAACTTCTCATGGTCCGGAAACGGTAAAAGGCGAAGGATATATGAAAATTTCCTCCGATGGCTCTAAACTCGCTGTGGTGATACCTGGCGCCAATGGGGCACAGAATGTGGTCGAAGTGTTTGATTTTGACACCACAACCGGAGAAGTATCCAATCCACTAACTCTGAATCTGGGTACGGCCCCTCCTACTGCCTATGGCCTGGAGTTTTCCGGCGACCAGCTCTATGTTTCCTTACGGGGAAATGCAACCAATCCTTCCCAACTGGTGAGATATAATGTGTCTCTGGGAGATTCATTACTAATTGCTTTGAGTAAAGATACCCTGGCTACTTCCAACCAGGAATTTGGAGGCCTGCAGGCTGGCCCGGATCAGAAAATCTATATGGCTATTAAAGGCAGAAGCAGCCTGGGTGTGGTAAATAATCCAAATGCTACAGATCTCACGGCAGTGGATTTCGAGGAGAATGGGTTTGCCATTACCGGGGGTACCAGCGGCCTGGGTTTACCTAATAACTCACCTTCCACTTCACAATCTTATGGGCAGAGTTTTGGTTTCGATGGACCCCAGTGTGCCGAATTAGGCGAACAGGTGCAATACCAGTTTCAGGCACAGCCCGACCGGGCAGGCGGCGATCCAACGAAATCGACTTACTTATGGAGTATTGATGGCACTCAATATACAACCGTAGATCCTACGCATTCTTTCCCCGGCCCAGGTACTTATACGGTAGAACTGACTATTTTTAATGATTGTATTCCAGAAGGCGAAGTAATTCCTGCCCAGACCATTACCATTTTACAAAGTCCGCCAGCTGTAAATCTGGGTCCAAACAAGCTGGTGTGTACCGGAACGGCTGTAACACTGGATGCTTATACCAATGCCACCGGACCTGCTGGTGCTACTTATTTCTGGACCCAACCCAATGGGGTTTCAGTCCGGGGTGGAGAAACCTTTGTTGTGCCTGCTGGTTTATCTGGTGCCTACCGGGTTACAGTTTTAGTAGGCCAGTGCGTAGAAATCGGAACGGTAAATGTAAACTTCAGCGGACCGCCGGCTAATTTCCTGGGCAATGATACTACCCTTTGCCAGCCAGGATCAACTTTACTACTGAATGCTGGCAGTCCTGGTTCTACGTATCGCTGGAATACCGGCGCAACTACCCAGACTATTACCGTTTCACCCAATGTGACCACTACTTATAGCGTAACTGTAACAGATCCGCTACTACCCACTTGCAGTGTTCCAGATCAGATCACCATTACCATTAGCCAGCCAACCCAAGTTACTTTCACTAAAGTAGATGCCGCTGATTGCGCTGGTTCCAATGGATCTATTAATTTAACTGTTCCGGCAACTGGAGGGCCTTTTACCTTTGCCTGGACAAAAGAGGGAGTTGCCTATGCGACCACAGAAGATATTACCGGAACACCTGGCGTATATAATGTAGTCGTAACTAATGCCGCTGGATGTACCACATCTCTGAGCATTCCAATAAATTCAACTTCTTCTACCTTACAAGCTACCGCCAGTTCTGATAATATAAGTTGTTCGGAAGCTACCGGAACTTTAACGGTTACCCAGACGGGAGGACCAGCGATTGCAAGTTATGTCTGGACAAGAAATGGCCAGCCAATTGCTGCCAACACTGCTCAGATCACAGAAATTCCAGGCGTATATGCCGTGGAAATCACCGATATTACAGGATGCAAGTTCTCAATACCTAACCTGGAAATAAGACAAGAAGCAAAACCTACTGTAACTGCTTCATTTACTCAGACAGGTTGCCAGAATGGTACGGTAACTGCCGTTTCCAGTGGGGTAGCTGGTGCAACGTTTCAGTGGTTTAGAAACAATGTACAACTTACTGAGACAACTCCATCCATCAATATAACTTCTAATGGTGCCTATAAAGTGAGGGTAAGTAATCCGGCGGATGCTACTTGTTCTACTGAAAGTACAGTAAATGTAATATTCCCAACACCACCTGCACAAATAAACCTCGCTACTCCAGCAGCTGTATGCGCAGGAACACCTGTTATTTTGAATGCTACTACAGCAGGATATACTACCTACATCTGGACACTTCCCAATAACACGACTGTTTCCGGTGCCCAAATAACAGCTACCATTGCCGGCAGATACACGGTAAGAGGAAGAAATGCCCTCGGATGTGTGAGTGAGGATTTTGTAGATGTAGTAATAAATCCTACGCCTGCAGCACCTGCGGCTTCCAATCCGGCTCCGGTTTGTTCCAGTCCAACCGGTGGTATACCGCAACTGACTGCAACAGGCCAAAATATACGTTGGTATAGCAATGCAACACTAGCTACCCAGGTAGGAAGTAACAGTCCTTTTTTACCGACAATAACAGGCAACGGATCGCTCCCTGGCACCTTTACTTTCTTTGTAACACAAACTGTAAACGGATGCCAAAGCCCTGCCAGGCAAGTTACCCTGACCATCAACCGTTCACCACTTGTCAATCTTGGCTCCGACCGTACCATTTGTATTGATGATTCAGTCTTACTTGATGCCACTAATTCTGGCGCTACCTACCGCTGGTCTACCACAGAAACAACACCCACAATCCGGCCAACCAGAACCGGTACCTATTCGGTAACAGTAACTATTGGTAATTGTGTAGTGACGGACGAAGTGGTGTTAACGGTACTTCCTTCTATTCGTACCAATGTTCCTAACCGGGAAGTAGCTTTGTGTACAGATGCCATTCCAGTAAGACCGGTTACGCTGGATGCTGGTCCTGGGGAAGGTTTTACATATTTCTGGCCGCAACTCAATAGCCGGGAACGTACAGCCATAGCCAGTCAGCCTGGGGTATATGAAGTAATTATTTCAGATGCATCTAATTGTTCCAAAACCGAACAGATTACAGTAGTAAATAAATGTGAGCCGCAGGTATTTGTACCAGATGCGTTCTCCCCCAATGGCGACTCACAGGACCTTAATAATACGTTTAAAGTATTTGGCGGCTTTGTAAGCGATTTTGAAATGCAGGTTTTTAACCGCTGGGGCGAAATTGTGTTCTCCACTAAAGCAGCCAGCCTTGATCAGGCAGAATTCTGGGATGGCAATTACCTGGGAAAACCAGCACCTGTGGGCAGCTATGCCTGGAAGATCAGCTACAAAAGTGTAGATTTCCCCGACAGAGATGCCGTTGTAAAACGGGGTGGTGTCATGCTGATCCGTTAAATCAAACTTTCATCAAACGAGAGGGTATTCAATTCTTCTCGTTTGATGAAATGGAGTATACGTATGTTGAAAAAAAACTTACTCTGGTTTATGTCCTTCTGTTTAGGCAGACCAAGTAACACATTCACTAATAAAGATATTATTTTCTTTTATACCGCCTTTATCGTCATTATGTCTATACTATCTTATTTTGATATTGGTATGCGGATGTAGGATGCCGTTATAACTTAGCATCATACTTATTCCATATAATTCCACCCAAGTTGTGGTGCGATATGTGGCTTCTTCTGTAACTACTTATGTACCGGTTTGTTTTTTGAATATTATTTAACTATCCTCTGACCACTGATACTAATGAAACAGACTAACTGGTTTGAAAGAAAGTTTGACTTTTCAACTATACAGCATACGTTTCCTTCCATTCTGGAACGGTTAATTGGTACGCCAGCCAGGATAGAGGAAAAATTAAATGGGATCAACCCTGCATTTTATACCCTGAAACCGGATAATAAATGGGCCATTCTGGAGCATATTGGCCATTTAAGCGACCTGGAAACCCTATGGCAAGTCAGGCTGCAGGATCTATTACAAGGTAAAGAGGAATTAAGTCCAACCGATCTGAACAACACCAGGACCCACCAGGGGCAACATTACCTGAAAAAACCAGAAGTAATAACCCAACAATTCAGGGAGTTAAGAGCACAGACAGTAAGCCAGCTGGAAGCCTTAACTGAGGAACAAATTTACCTGTCAGCATTGCATCCGAGGTTAAAAACACCCATGCGGACCATTGATCTGTTTGTATTTGTTGCCGAGCATGACGATCATCACCTGGCCAGTATCAGTGCTATGAACAGAATGTTTTTATCCCAGCCAAAACAAATCTAATTCCTATTTTTGGGCAGCATCATTTTCCAGGGATTCATACAATGCTCGAACCTGTGCAGGAACCGGGTGATCAGTATTTCCCCAGAGTACTTCCTCTGCTTTTTCACCCTTTTTCAACCGTATAAAATAATACAGGTTTCCCGGATGCTTAAAATTCATTGTTCCCAGATGTAATTGCTCCGCTTGTTCAAAGTAAGATTGAGCTTCTTTTTTGGGTAATGCTTTCAGTATTATTTTCTCTTTGGAAAGACTGTTGGTTCTGGAAAGCTGCCCATTCTCAAGCAAAGTATACTCAATCACCTGGCCTGAAAAACCACCACCGCTGCCAAATATAACTTGCCTGCCTGTATCAGCATCCGCTTGAGAAGTCAGTTGATGGGAACGGCAAGAGGATAAGTATATAATAAACAGAGATAACAAAAAAGCAAGTCGAAGTATAAAAGGGTTTTTAATCATTGTTTAAAGCGAATTTAGATATATTCTTCCACCCAATAGTATATTTTCTCCTTGCGTTCAGTTCCACCTATAAGATACTTCTCTGCGATAGACGCTAATTTCTGAAAGCATACAAACTATAAGGTAATGGTTACCATTGGCTATACCATAAAAAATCAAATAAAAGAAGAGCCCTGCCTGACAGTATGAATCACATCTGTCAGGCAGGGCAACTGTATATTTTGTAGCCTATCTTCCGGAATATATTCTCGAAAAACAGGTTTTATAAAGCAAGTTTAAATAAGGAAATATCAGAACCTAGCTTAGCAGATTTTTCTGGAAAAGACAGATACAACTGCGTTTCACTCAGCATCACGATCTCTATTGAATCCGCATCTGGGGTACCTTTATCCAGAACCAGCTTTTGCTCATCCGGCACGAGTTCCCAGGTTCCATGTACTTTGCCATCTTTCCGGCTGAAGGTATAGGTACCATTTTTAATAAACTCAAACCGGGAATTCTTAAAATCATTAGTCTGGTCAATGGAGTGATTTACCAGCACTTGCTGTACCCTCCATACCCGGCTGATCAGATCTTTTCTGGTTTTTATAGAAGCGCCTGAAGTAACATTATCTTTACCCACATGGGCAATAAAAGAAAGTGCAGTGGCGATCAACAATAAATGAAAAAGTGTAATCTTCATGTAACAAATACTTCAACTGAGTCTGTAGGGGTTTGTCATGTAAAGTGTATATAAAAAAGCAGACTTCTTTGAGGAATATAGTCACTTGGTTAGAAGCGGACAAGACACAAAAAGAAGTCTGTCGGGATTGTCAGGCAAAGCAAATATTTCGCTTGTTTATTGTATCTGGTCATAGATTATATCAGAAAACAGGATTCACCCTCCGGATGTAATAAATCTAGTCAGGCAACAGGTTTGTCAGGCGAGCTTTCTGCTTAAGCAGTAAAAAAGAAACTGCCCATCACAACAAGGATAAATGCAAGTCTCAATAAAATTTCAGTTTGGCTGATCGTTCTCATTGTTTTAGTTGGTTTTATATACATTAGTGTCAATTTCGAGGCCAGGTAACCATAAATTTTAAAAAAAATTTTAAATATTATTCCAGGCCTTGTTTATGATTATATTACAATATTAATGCCTGAACATACGTCTGCAAAAAATATTTGTTTTATGATAAAAACAGGTATATGAATGGTATTGGGGCTAGCTGAAAGGAAGTAAGATTTGTGAACAATATTTACTATTCTTTGCAATAGTGTCCGATTATTTTTCAGACAGGACACTTTTAGGCCGGAAGAATTTATTATTTTTCGGACTTCAGATTATAAATTTTCTTCCACCTATGAAGTACTGTTTCCTGTATTGTCTCCTGTTTATTTGTATTGCTTCAGCAAATGCCCAACAAAACGATGAATCAGTTATCAAAAAAATTTATTCAGAAAGTCTTGCGAAGGGAAAAACCTATGAATGGCTGCACTACCTGTGCAAAAACATAGGTCCCAGGCTTTCAGGTTCTCCGGAAGCGGCAGCCGCAGTGGAATTTGCCCGGCAGGTGATGGATACTTTACAACTCGACAGGGTGTATCTGCAGGAAGTGATGGTGCCTCACTGGGTACGTGGCCCAAAAGAATTTGCTACGATTCTCAATTCTAAAAAAATCGGTTCCAGGCAGGTAAATGTGTGTGCCCTGGGTAATTCCGTTGGAACAGGCCCGGCAGGGATAATCGGAAAAGTAGTGGAGGTGAAAACATTTGAAGAGCTGGAACAATTAGGAAAAAATAAGATAAGCGGAAAAATCGTTTTTTTCAACCGTCCATTGGATGCTACATTTTTCGATACTTTCGATGCCTATATCGGAGCAGTAAACCAGAGAGGCACCGGCGCCTCCCAGGCAGCCAGATTTGGTGCTATAGGGGTAGTGGTCCGTTCCATGACAACGCTCATTGACAATGTACCTCATACCGGTAGTTTGCGCTATGCGCCCAATGTACCACAACTACCTGCTGTTGCCTTAAGTACGGCCGATGCCGAATTACTCAGCTCATTATTAAAAGATGACCCGGATATTCAGTTTTACGTTCAGACACAATGTAAAATGCTCCCGGATGTATTATCCTATAATGTGATTGGCGAAATTAAAGGCAGTTCCATGCCCGAGGAAGTGGTAGTAGTGGGTGGTCACCTGGATTCATGGGACCTGGGAGAAGGTGCCCACGATGATGGTGCAGGCTGCGTACAATCTATGGAAGTTTTGCGCCTGTTCAAAACCCTGGGTATACGTCCTAAACGGACAGTCAGGGCGGTGCTATTTATGAATGAAGAGAATGGCTTAAGAGGCGGAACTAAATATGCAGAAATAGCTGCAAAAGAGCCTGTAAAACATATTGCTGCTATAGAATCTGACCGGGGCGGATTTACCCCAAGGGAGTTTTTCCTGGAAGAAGCATCATCCGGGCAGATTCAGAAATTGAGTTCCTGGAAAAACTTATTCAAACCATACGGAATCTCTGACATCCGGGCCGGAGAAAGCGGATCAGATATTCTCCCCCTGAAACCAATGGGAACATTATTGATAGGATATGTACCCGACCCTCAGCGCTATTTCGATCTGCATCATACCGCAGAAGATACATTTGAAAAAGTTAATAAACGGGAAATTGAACTAGGCGCTGCTGCTATGGCAACCCTTGTCTATCTGCTTTCAGAATATGGAGTAAAATAGTCATTTGTAATAGTTTATAAATGTATATTGCCACGCTTAAGATTTTGCCTGCTAAGGTAATTCCTGACTACGGACCAATGACGATTGACCAATAAACCTATATTTATGCGTATTCCTTTCGAGCAAATACATAGTACTCTTTCAGCCATTCTGGCAAAAATCGGGTTTTCTCCGGATCGGGCCAGTTTATGCGCACGATTATTTTCCGAAACAACGCTGGATGGAGTGTATTCGCATGGATTAAACCGTTTCCCTTTGTTTATCGACTATATTCAAAAAGGCTATATTGATATTGACGCTACGCCTGAAAAGATACATACTTTTGGAAGCTGGGAACAATGGGAAGGGAATCTGGGTGCCGGAAATCTGAATGCATATCAGTGTATGGACCGGGCCATTGAACTGGCTAAATCTTCAGGAATGAGCTGTGTAGCCATCCGGAATACCAATCACTGGATGCGGGCCGGAACCTATGGATGGCAGGCGGCGGAAAAAAACTGCATTGCTATTTGTTTTACCAATACCATTCCTAACATGCCTCCATGGGGTGGAAAAGATAACCGGATCGGTAATAATCCGCTGGTAATGGCAGTTCCAAGGCCAGATGGAAGTCACATCGTTCTGGACACGGCCATGTCAATGTATTCGTATGGTAAAATGGAAGTATATAAACGCCAAAACCGCATGCTTCCCTACGAAGGTGGATTTACCCGGACTGGTGAGCTTACCAAAGACCCTAAAGAAATTCTTGCTTCCAAGCGGCCCTTGCCCATCGGTTACTGGAAAGGCTCCGGACTTTCCATTCTACTGGATATGCTGGCTGCCTTGCTTTCGCAGGGAAATGCTGTAGCAGACATTGGAAAAAAAGAAGCAGAATATGCCTTATCACAGGTATTTATCTGTTTTGATGCCAGCCGCATTGAAACGCCATTTGTGCAACAAATTACCCAGGAACTGTCTGACTACCTGAAAAGTGCTGCGCTGCTGGAAGATTCGGATGGCATTTATTATCCTGGTGAACGCACCTTACTAACCAGAAAAGAAAATCAGGAAAGAGGAATACCAGTAGATGAATCTATCTGGGAACAGGTTCTGGCAATGCCCAGGTAACGCACATATATCAATGTATACTCTTAATATTCACATTTAACTTAACAAGAGATTCTGGTATATTATAGATCAACAGGTGGATCAAATTCAAGGTGAACTATTCAAAACCAAATTGCTTTTGTTGCGGAAAACTTTTCCCGGTGAATCTCCAGCAAATCCTTCCACAGAAATTATATCCGCTGGAACACTATCAACTAAAAATATACACATCATCCAGATGATCTGTATAGGTAAATCCTAAACGGTCTACAATCAACTTTTTCAGATCATTAATAGTATATTTTTTACCCTGATATTCTGTGGCATGTAATTCCACAATTAACTGCCTGCAATTTTTAAATGCCTGTACATCATTCATTATGTAGTCTATTTCAGCCCCTTCTATATCAGAAATCAGTACAAATTCAGATACATCGAATTTTTTCAACAATTCACTCAAGGTAATCGCCTTAACTTTTACTACTTCTACTATATTTTTCTGGTATTGTTCTTACTGAAAATCTGCGATACGCCAGTATCGGCGTTTACAGCAAATTCCACCATAGGTGACCCATAACTCAAGGCATAATTATTAACTAAATACGGTTTGCCAAAAGAATTGTGTTTCAGATTTGTCTCAATAGTTGAGATTAAATTCGGATTTGCTTCGACAGAAATAAATTTTTTATCCGCATTTACTTTATAGCGGATATGGGTGGAAAGCACCCCTACACTACTGCCTAATTCAATGGTATCTGTATCCTTCCTTAAATATTTCTGAATAAAACGGATCTCTTTATTCTCATGGATACCCCAGAATACCTCAGCCAGCCGTCTTCCTTGTATATAGGGGTTTTTAAGCCTGAAGCGGAAAGGCTCTCTCCCTAGCTTTCGGATATTTGGAATTCGGTCGTTGAAAACTGTAGCAATTATGTTACTAACCATTGGGCTACAGACCAATTTTGCAATAGAAGCTTTATTGATTGAAAAAATAGTCATGTTTTATGGTGGTTTATTTACAATATTCATATAACGATTCATTCAATAATTTATCATATAATACTACATGCAAAATCAACAATAATCCTAAAAACTCTACTGAACCATTCTATGTCACGCATCATATTATAAGAATATCATACACATACTTGCTTTTTAAGCAGAATTACGTGTGTTAGTTTTTTCCTGAAATCATTTGAAACTGCTAGGTTCACTTCTGATTATTTACTTATTTTTAAACTTCTGGATCTGTACAAAAGATAATTGCCCGTTGTTCCATGACTCCACCCCGTTTTAAATATCCCCGTACCTTTCATCTGCCTTACTCCCTCAAAAAAGGGGCAGATGATAAAGTATTGCTTTCGGATGAGATCTTTGCTGGTAAACCTGTCGTAGTAACTGAGAAAATGGATGGAGAAAACACAACAGTTTATTCCGATTATCTGCATGCCCGCTCTATTGATTCGGATTGGGACGAATCCAAACGCTGGCTCGACCGGCTTCGCAGTATGATTACCCACGATATACCAGCTGGTTGGCGGTTATGCGGAGAAAACTTATTTTACAAGCATACCATTCATTATACACATCTGGAAACCTTGTTTTATGTTTATTCCATGTGGGATGAAAATAATAGTTGTTTATCCTGGCCACAAACATTAGAGTGGTGTAAACTATTACAACTAAAACCTATTCCAGTGATATATGAAGGAATATATAGCAGGCAAGCTATACTGAATGCGTTTCATCAATATTCTGCTTCGGTGCCTGATCCGGTAGAGGGATTTGTGGTGAGAATAGCAGAAGGATTTTCGTATAAGGATTTCAGTCTGTCTGTGGCTAAATTTGTTACGGACACTTTCCAGATCACAACCAGCAAACATTGGAAATACGATGTAAAAGAATTGAATCAATTAAGGAATAACCAAAATGTCTGGGAAATTATTAGCTGACTATCCGGTGGTACAGGATTACCGGGAATATTTTGATGCCATGAAGTCTACCATGCAGGACCGTATTCATCACCAGGAAGGAGATGTGTATACGCATACGGAAATGGTACTGAATGCACTATTAAATCTGGAAGAATACAAGCATCTTTCCAGATATGAGAAACTGATTCTGGAATACACTACGCTCTTTCATGATATTGCCAAACCTGCTACCTATACATTGCTGGATGATAACCGGATTACCCACCCCCGGCATGGTTCTATGGGTGCCAATATAGCCAGGCAGATTCTGGACAAAGAAAATTATAAGTTTCATTTTATTTCGGCTGTGTATTATACCGTCCTCTTTCACGGGTATCCGTTCTGGCTATTTCAAAAAGAAAACCCTTTCCGGACTGTGATTACTACCAGCCTGCTTACAAGTAATAAGCTGTTATATATTTTCGCAAAAGCCGACTTGCTGGGCAGGGTCTGCGGAGATGCAGAAGATATGCTTTATAAACTGGAATTATTTAAAGAATACTGCCTGGATCATGATTGTTATGATACTCCCAAAAGTTTTGCTTCCGATTACGACCGTTTCTATTATTTCAATGTGAATGATTCCTATCCGGATACAGAATTATATCACCAGTATGCGTTTAATATTTATATGATGTCTGGTTTGCCGGCATCCGGAAAAGACAGCTATATTCACAGGCGCTGGGGAGGGGAATTGCCAATAATTTCTTTAGACGATATCCGGGAAGAACTCGACATTGCACCCACAGATAATCAGGGCAGGGTAATTCGACTAGCCAAAGAAAAAAGCAAGGAATATTGCCGCAAAAAGCAGTCTTTTATCTGGAATGCCACCAATATCAGCCGGAATATGCGCAGCCAGCTGATAGATACCTGGCTTCCCTATCATCCGAAAATCAATATTATTTTCCTGTTTAAAAACATCAACCAGGTACTCATTGACAATGCCGGAAGGGAAAAAGAGTTTAAAATTTCCAGCAGCAAAATCCTGGCCATGCACCAGAAAGTTCAGTTCCCCACCGAAATGGAATGCCATAATCTGGAGGTGGTTTTATAGCTTACTTCATGATGCGATAAAAAAAGAGAAGGCCAATAAGTCAGAGGTAAAAGTATGAACAGAAAGCTGCATGGCATTGATGCAATTTTAGTAATAGCATTATTATTACTATCCTTTTCATTTTATATTCCAGGATATTTCCGGGAGTTAATGCAGCATGAATCTGTTGCAGACATAATATTATTTAATTTTTTTGGTTTTACTGCCTTCTATTCCCTGCTGCTCATTCCCATAGGTTTAATTCTATATTTTTATAAGAAGTATAGAATTAGCCTTGTTTTATCTTCAATATTGATTTTAATGCAATTAGGCCTTGAAAATGGCATCCAGTCAATATTTACTGGTAGTCTAGGTATTACTGAGTATCTGATTCATCTATTTGGAATAGGACTTGTATTGTGCTCCTTTAAGTTCTTAAAGAATGATGAAAATGTTAATTTCAGAATACTCATTTATACTTTAGCTATTACATATATCTTATTCTTACTTTTTTTGACATTGATCATCAATTCTGTTGACGAACAACACCCTTTTATTTTAACTGTTCTTCTGCTACTATTTGTAAATGATATTAGCAAAAAAATCAGTCAACAGAAGTTTAATGGTTTATATTTCGTATTCACGTTCATTTGCCTTTATACTTTAACCATATTTGGAAAGTGTAATATTGAGTTTGTACTTGATAGTGGTATTGTAAATTGGAAATCAGATAATTTATTTAATAGATGCGGCACTTACTATGTATGGCTTGGGTTTGCCTTAACAATTCATTATTGTACATTATATAAGCTAAGAGCGAAAAAAACTTCATTCTCAATGAGTAGGTCTCTATGATATAGCCATCCTGATTTATACCCCCCAAATGTATTCTTCATATAACCCTGATTTAATAAGATTTCTCAACTCTCATCATGCCTCAATCCCCTCTTTATGACATCATTGTAATTGGAGCTGGTTCTGCAGGACTCAGTATCGCCTTACCAATGCATGAGTTTGGCTTTAAGGTGCTCCTTATCGATAAATCAGACCATCAGATCGGAGGCGATTGCCTGAATGATGGCTGCGTGCCCAGCAAGTCGCTGATTCATGTGGCCAGACAAGTGTATCAGGCAAACCATTCTCAGGAATTTGGGATGAATATATCAGGAAAAGTGGATATGAGCAAAGTATGGAAATATGTAAAAGAAAGGCAGAATATAATCCGGAAACATGAAAATGCGGCTTTTTTCCGGAATATGGGTATAGAGGTAGCTTTGGGCACCGCCAGCTTTGTATCTGCCGATGAGATAGAAGTGAGTGGCCAGGTGTACAAAGGGAAAAAGATAGTGATTGCTACAGGTTCCAGGCCCAAAAAACTGCAGATCCCGGGAATAGAACAAGTAAAATGGTATGACAATCAAAGCATTTTTGCCATTGATTTTTTGCCGGATAAACTGCTCGTAATTGGAGGTGGTCCTATTGGCGTAGAACTTGGCCAGGCATTTAGCAGGCTAGGTTCTCAGGTAAGTATCGTTCACAATAAAGCCCATATTTTAGACAAAGAAGAACCTGAGATCACTACAATCCTGCAAGAACGACTATTGAAAGAAGGCATTACATTTCACTTGCAGGCAGAAGTACTATCATTTACAAATAGTAACACAGTAGCGGTCCGGCAGGATGACAAACAACTTTCGTTAACATTTGATGCTGTTCTCGTGGCAGCCGGAAGAGAATTAAATATTGAAAGCTTACAATTGTCAACAGCAGGTATTGAAACTGAAAACGGAAACATAAAGGTGAATAAATACCTGCAAACTACCAACAAACATGTATTTGTATGCGGCGATGTAGCCGGAAATTTAAAATTCTCTCATGCAGCTGAACAACAGGCTACTATTCTGCTCAACAATTTTCTTTCTCCACTAAAAAAACCACTGGATAACAAGCATATGTCCTGGGTAACTTTTACGGACCCTGAAGTAGCTACTTTTGGTTATTCACTGAAAGAATTAAAGGATAAAAAAATAGCCTTTGAAAAGCTGAGTTTGGATTTTGATGAAGATGACCGGGCGGTGGTAGAAGACTATCAGTATGGCAAACTCATCTTGTATATAGAACAGAAAAAGCTATTGAATCAGAATCCAAAAATCCTCGGCGGCACCATGATTGCTCCCAATGCCGGCGAACTCATCCAGGAACTCATTTTAGCTAACAGCGCTGGTATGGGTATAGAAGCCTTGTTTAACAAAATCTACCCCTATCCTACCGCTTCAGCTGTAAATAAACGTATCATTCTCAACAAAAAAAGAGAACAACTCACGCCCTTTGTCAAAAAAGTCCTGCACACCTTGTATAATATATAGTCTTGGGTGTTTAGCCTATTTGTTGTAAGTCTTCATTTAGAAGATATAGATTTTTTAAACTCCATACTGACCAATGACTACTGATCATTCTTTTATTTTTTCCTCGATGCCAGATTATGTGCCAGCCTGGTAGTTTCCGGTAAACGGTACTTAGTAGTACAGCGCATCACATAATCAATAGCTGTCGGCAGACTCACCTTATGGCCAGTGGAAATAAACAGCGGATTGATTTTATCCCTGGTCCGCAGTACAGCCCCGATGGTTTCCTGTTTGTGTATCAGCGGTTCCCAGCTTCCTTTTTCCATAGCAGGCATTTCATATTTCCCTACCAGTAATGATTTTCCGACACCAATGGTAGGTTTGTCGATCAGAATACCTAGGTGGCTGGCAATACCAAGTCTTCGGGGATGTGCAATGCCCATTCCATCCACTAAAATCAGGTCAGGGTTGGTTTGCAGTTGCTCCAGTGCTTCGAGCAAAGCCGGAATTTCCCGGAAGGAAAGTAAGCCTGGAATATAGGGGAAAGTAGTTGGTTTTCTGGCCAGAGACGATTCTACCAGTTGCAATTCTGGAAAGGTGAGCACCACCACAGCGGCTCTTGTTACCGTACCATCTTCTTCAAAACCAACATCTACTCCAGCCACATGATTTACAGGTCCTATTTGATCTGTAAGCACTACCTGGGAACGTAATTCCTGCTGTAAGGCGACAGCTTCTGAGGCAGTTTGAGGCCAGTTTTTAGGATAATTTATATACATAACCGGATAAAACTATAAAAAATAATATTTTACTTTTTGTACTTCTTGACAGACGAAAATATTTGTCTTATGTTTAGTGCCTGTATGCTTTTGCACATACAAACGGGCTAATTATTTTTAATGTAAACTTAAACTTATTATTCACGTACATTCCCAAGATTACCTATGAATACTACTTTTATTATGGAAACTCGAGAAGAAGATAGAATACATTTATTGGGCATAGCCGACTCTATCCGGGAAATACAAGGGTATCTCGGACGGGCAGATTATGATACCTATGCTCAGCGTGAAGACATTCGTGAGTCGGTGATTGGTCAGTTGAATCAAATCGGCGGAGCAGCTGCTATGCTTTCCGACGAATTCAAAGATAAATATGCCGATGTAGACTGGGATGTACTGAAAGGATTACAGTATGCCCATTTTGATCAGGAACTCGAACTGGATCTACACCCCCAGTGGCACATCGTAAAAAATGATCTACCTATAGTAATGGATGATATAATGGATTTGCTTACCAACATAGAACGCGAAGAAGCTATGGAGGCTGAAATAGGCCCTGCCGATGAGCCGGTAGAAAATCCTGGTGCGATGCCTTATTTTACAGAAAATGTGGCCGACCTGCGCGAAACCCGAATGGAATTCGATGATGATGATGCTTTTGACGATGACGAAGAAGATGATTTTGATGATGATATCTTCGACGAAAACGTAGATGTGGATAACCTTGATATGGAAGACGATAGCTTTATAGACCGCCGTTTCACCGATGATGACCTGATGGATGATTCTTCGCTGGACGATGATGTATTCGACGATGATGAAGAAGAGGAACTCGATGACGATGAATTTTAACTAAGGTTCAGTTAATATCTCAGCTATACATTTGTAAACAAAAACCCGGTTAAAATTAAAACCGGGTTTTTGTATTCTATGTTTATACTAAAGTATAATTTACTTTTCTTAGTAACTGACAATTCTTGATCCAGCCATTTTCAACTCAATAAGCTATAATTTTATCTTAATACAATCATAAATTTGCATCAGACACATCAAGCAATAATCTTCGTTTGATATTTTTAATACCTCCCTTCAACAGTAATCATCTTATATTAATAGTAAAACCTTTGCAATGAAGGAAAGCAACAAAATAACTCATTCTAAGAATTGTTAAGTGCAAATCATTTCTAATAACCAGCACTGAACCGCTATCGACGATATAGTATAAAGTAGGTTTACAAATGTATCAATCTGCAAAAAGTTGATCTTCAAACATTTTACTACCAACTAGCAACAAACAACCAACAACGATTTAGTATAAGTTGTATCTTTGTGCCTTGCCTAATAAATGTATGGATAAAGAATTGGTTAAAGAGCTTGAAAGTGAACTCATTATCCGCTTTCAGGATTGTGACCCTTTCGGTCATTTGAATAATGCCAAATACCTGGATTATTTTTTTAACGCCCGTGCCGACCAAACCTTATTATATTACGGATGGAGCCCCTTAAAACTTTCGCAGGAATTTGATGCCCATTGGGTAGTAACCCATCATCAGATTTCTTACCTGCGTCCAGCCATGTTTGGGGAAACAGTTGCTGTAAAAACCTCGCTTATATATTTTGACCATAATTCCATTACCACCGAATGCCAGATGCTCAGCCAGGAAAAGAATGGATTAAAAGCCATGATCTGGACAACCCTAAGGAATGTGTCCATGCAAACCGGCAAAAGTGCTCCACATTCTGAGAAACTCAATCAATTACTGGAACGGATGATCATTCCGGATACACATTATACACCCTTAGGCTTTAACGACCGGCTGGAACAACTCAAAACTCATTACAAGACGATTAGGGGTGAAGTGTAACAGTTATTTCACGCTAATCAACCAAATGGAATGTATCCTAAAAAGTCTATTTACAATTGTATAATTCTAAATTAATACTCATTCAAGCTTCCGGAAATTAATCCTGTTATTATAAAATAGAATCTGTTTCAACTCGCCAGCAATTACCCATGTTTAAAACCTTTCTCAGGATTTATAAATACCAGCAGTTTCACATCAATATTCTCAGTATTTTTATCAATCCCTTTTATTTTATCCGCAAAGGTTTATACCAGGGAATCCGGCAGTATGCCCCCATGCTCAAAGGCAGGATCATGGATTTTGGTTGTGGAAGCAAACCATACCGGGATTTATTTACCGTTGACCATTACATTGGCGTTGATATAGAAGTGAGTGGCCATTCCCACGATAAGGAAGAGATTGATGTGTATTATGATGGCAAAACCATTCCATTCGAAAATAATTATTTTGATGGTGTATTCAGCAGTGAGGTTTTTGAGCATATTTTTAATTTAGACCAGATTCTTTCAGAAATACACCGGGTATTGAAACCAGGGGCTACTGCCTTGTTCACGATTCCTTTTGTGTGGGACGAACATGAAATACCATACGATTATGGACGCTATGCTTCTTTTGGCATCCGCCATATGCTGGAGCAAAAAGGATTTGAGATATTAAACCTGGATAAATCCACTCATTTTCTGGAAGTATGGTTTCAGTTATGGAATCTATATCTGCACAACCTGATATTTACAAAAAATAAATACGTGAACATTTTTCTGAACCTGATTTTTATATTTCCTTTTACCCTGATTGGAATTATCTTAACCAATATTTTACCCAAACAACGGGGATTGTATCACAACAGCATTGTTTTCGCCCGTAAAAAATGAAAGTTACCCTCGTTAATACATTTCAGTTTAGCGGCGGAGCGGCTGTGGCATGCTACCGGCTCATGCAGGCATTAAATAAAAATCAGGTAGATGCCAGCCTGCTTGTGCAACAACAGAGTTTCGAAGATGCAAGTGTAGAGTCCATTGGTGATTCTTTTCCTGGAAAACAAAAAGCATGGCTCCGGTTTTCTGCCGACCGGTTCTATTTTATGCTGCATGAAAAAAACAAAGGAGTACGGTTTGCTTTTTCTCCGGCCAATATAGGTACTGATATCAGCCAGCACCCTTTTATTCAGCAGGCCGATATCATTCATTTGCACTGGATTAATTTTGGATTTCTGTCGTTGGATTCTTTACAGCAACTGATTGATTTAGGAAAGCCCATCGTCTGGACCATGCATGATATGTGGGCCTTTACCGGGGGTTGCCATTACAGCGGAGAGTGCAAACGATACCTAAGCCATTGCCATTCCTGCCCTTTCCTGCGAAATCCACACCCCAAAGATCTTTCGTATCGGGTATTTGAAAACAAGTTTGCCCTGTTAGCCAATGCTTCCATCTCTTTTGTTGCCTGCAGCCAGTGGCTGGCTGGGCTGGCAAAAGACAGCCGCTTGTTAAAAGAATTTCCAATAATTTCCATTCCTAATCCTATAGATACCAGTACTTATACTCCAGCTAATAAAACAGTTGTCCGGAAGGCTTTATCGCTGCCGACCAACAAAAAATTGATCTTGTTTGGAGCGTTTAAAATCACAGATCCCAGAAAAGGATTTATCTACCTGTTGCAGGCACTTCACCTGTTGCAAGAAAAATACCCTGAAACATCAGAGGAATTAGGATTGCTGGTATTTGGCAAAACTGATCAGGCTTTGATGGAAGAACTTCCTTTTCCGGTATTTAGCCTGGGGACCATTACCGAAACGTCGAAGTTGGTGCAGGTTTATAATGCAGCCAGTGTATTCGTACTTCCCTCTCTGGAGGATAATCTGCCCAATACGGTAATGGAATCTCTGTCCTGCGGTACACCGGTAGTAGCTTTTGATACAGGTGGCCTTCCGGAAATGATAAGCCATCTCTCAACCGGATACCTGTCTGAGTATAAGTCTGCTGAAAGTTTGGCGGAAGGCATCTATGAAGTTCTCTTCAAACAGGATTATACAACCCTCAGCCGGAGTGCCCGTCAAAAAGTACTGGATACCTATTCAGAAAGTGCAGTCGCAGAAAAATATAAGGCTTTGTATAAAAATTTACTTGGGTAATTTTGGTTTTGTTTATACTTGTATAGCAGTAAAACCAAATGTACTAAGTTATCCATTTTAAAAATTCGTTTTGCCAGAATCTCCATTAATTTCCATTATTACCGTTACCTACAATGCTGCCTCTGTACTGGAAGCTACAATCCAGAGTGTAATTGGGCAGAATTTCCGTAATTTTGAATACATTATTATTGATGGCGCTTCCACAGATGGCACCCTGGAAATCATCCGCAAATACGGGGAACATATCTCCTACTGGGTGAGTGAGCCGGACAAAGGATTATATGATGCCATGAACAAAGGCTTGAAGGCGGCCAAAGGCAAATATGTCTGGTTTATGAATGCGGGTGATAAAATTTATAACAAGGAAACGCTGAAACTGATATTTAGTCAGTCAATGGAAGCGGATGTATTGTATGGCGATGCTTTATTTTTTCAGGCAGACGGAAAAGAAAATGGTCTGCGAAGCCAGGTAACGCCTCATCAGTTACCCGCTAACCTCAACTGGAAATCTTTGCAATACGGAATGGTGGTATGTCATCAATCGTTTATTGTAAAAAAAGAAATTGCTCCCTTATATGATCTGTCGCATCCGTACAGCGCCGACGTAGACTGGGAAATTCAATGCCTCAAACATGCCAGAGACATTGTTCATACCGGCCTGGTATTATGCCGCTATCTTACCGGCGGATTTTCAAAAAAACATCTCTATCGTTCTTTAGCCGACCGGTTTGATGTGCTGCGGTCTAATTATGGAATATTCCAAACGCTTAAAAGTCATGTCTGGATTACCATTCGGGGGATTTTCTTCGTATTGAAGCGCAAAAAAGGGTATTAGCCGTTGGTCAATGGTCATTAGTCAGTAGTCATTGGTTTTAGTCACTTGACAAAAGTCATATTTAGAACCATATATCTGATCTGATTATACTTGAACCCCTATTTACTGATTACTTCCAGGCAGCTATAAATTTTCCTACTGACTATTGACCAATGACTTCCGGTTACCCTTTGCCTATTTTCCCATTAAACCAGTCAATACATTTCCGTAGATTGTCGTCTGTGGCACCCCATACGAACAACTAACAACGAATAACCAACAACGATTTGGTATTATTGGCAAAACCCTTTACTTTGAATAACATTCATTTCACCATCAACACAACGAATCTATGGGCCTCTGGAGTAAATTAACCAACGAATTTATCGATATTATTGAATGGGTAGATCCGACCAATAATACCATGGTATACCGTTTTCCCCGCTATCAGAATGAGATCAAGAATGGCGCAAAATTAATTGTACGGGAATCGCAGGTCGCTATCCTCATCAGTGAAGGCCGGCTGGCGGATATTTATGACATGGCCGGCACGTACGAACTAACTACGCAGAATATGCCCATCCTTTCTACCCTGAGAGGCTGGAAATATGGCTTTAACAGCCCATTTAAGGCTGAAGTATACTTTATCAGTACCAAGCAGTTTACCAACCTGAAATGGGGTACCAAAAACCCGGTAATGCTCCGTGATGCGGAATTCGGTCCGGTACGCTTGCGGGCTTTTGGTTCGTATGCCCTCAGAATTCAGCAAGACCCCACCAAATTTTTACTGGAAGTAGTTGGAACAGATGGAGAGTTCAGTACTGAAGAGATCAGCGAACAATTACGGAATATAGTAGTTTCCCGGTTTGTTGATATACTTGGCGAAAGCAAAATTCCGATCCTGGACCTGGTAGCTAACTATGATGAACTTTCTAAATACGTAACGGAACGAATCACTGACGATTTCGACCAGTATGGACTGAAAGTAACCAAATTACTCGTAGAAAATATTTCCCTGCCACCAGAAGTAGAAGCCGCCCTGGACAAACGCAGCAGCATGGGCATTATTGGTAACCTGAATGACTATACCCAGTTCCAGGCAGCTAATTCATTGGGAAAAGGTGGCACCGGCGCTGATGCGTTGAATGCCGGAATCGGATTAGCGATGGGCAGCCAGATGGCCAATAAAATGAACCAGCCTAACCAGAACTCCGGTTCAACCCCACCCCCTTTGCCAGCAGAAAGTGCCTATTATGTAGCAGTAAACGGAAAACAAAGCGGCCCCTTCCCTATCTCTACCCTCAACCAGATGGCACAGCAAGGCAACCTTCAAAGGGAGAGTCTGGTATGGAAAGCCGGTATGCCTCAATGGACAGCCGCTAAAGATATAGGAGAACTCAACAATTTGTTCGGCTCTGTTCCTCCGCCGTTGCCAATTTAATAATACTGGTCTAACAATTTATCGAAGATACAGTAAATCAATATTTTCAGAGATATTAGACAACCGGATGCGGATCGATACAAAAGTAGTCATGAGTTTGTGTGCTGTCATGCTGGGTATATGGGGAGTATTACTTTCTTTTTTACCTGAGGAACTAGCCAGTTTATTCGGGTGGACAGAAGCTAATTTTATCATTTTGCAAATGCTGGGCGCTTTGTATTTTAGTTTTGCCATAATCAACTGGACAGCTAAAGCAAACATTATCGGAGGAATTTATGGAAGGCCGATAGCAATAGGTAATTTTACTCACTTTGTTATTGGTTCCATCACCCTCCTGAAATGGGTAATGGATAATACGGCTGACATAATCTGGATAGCTATCACCATAGTTTATGTACTCTTTGCGACCCTATTTGTGAGGATATTATTTACTCATCCAAGATTAAAATCTAAAGAAAAAGTGTCCAGCATCAGCTAAATGACTGTAAATATTTATACAAAACTATCTTATTTTTGGCCTTTACTGTTTCAAATACTGATGTTGAAATAGTAAAGGCTTTTCATTCAAAATATATCACATTCGCTCATTCTCATAATCATTTCTTTTACTTAATGGAGCAAACGTTTAGTCCGCAAACTGACAACCTGAAATTTCCCTGCAAGCAATGTGGTGCTTATTTAGTATTTGCCCCCGGTAGTTCGCATATGAAATGCCCCTACTGTGGCACCGAAAATGAGATTGAAACCCGCCTGGAAGAAATTGAGGAAATAGATTACAAAAGTTTTATTGCCAGTGGCGTTTTGCAGGCCGACAAACAACAGATAGCCGTTGTAAAATGTACCTCCTGTGGCGCTGAAAGTTCGCTCAAACCCAATGTTACCTCCGATGATTGTCCGTTTTGTGGTACAGCACTGGTTGTTAGTTCTGGTAGTTTATGTACCGTACTGAAACCAAAATCACTGCTTCCGTTTAAGATTGATCAGAAAAATGGGTTTGGTTTGTTTAAAACCTGGCTCGATGGTCTCTGGTTTGCCCCTAATGATTTGAAGCATTTTGCAGACAACCACGAAAAGCTCAATGGGATGTATATTCCCTACTGGACGTTTGATTGTAATACCAAAAGCCAGTATTCCGGCGAAAGAGGCGATAATTACACTACCACTGAAACATATACGACCAATGAAAACGGTAAAACGGTTACCAAAACCAGGCAGGTAACTAAAATACGCTGGCGTTCTGCATCTGGTACGGTGCGCAATGAGTTTGATGATGTAATGGTGGTAGCCAGTCATTCCTTGCCGGGCAATTATATCCGCGAGCTGGAACCCTGGGATACCAAAAACTTAGTACCATTTAACGAGCAATACCTGAGTGGTTTTCGCACGGAAACCTACCAGGTAGATGTACGGGCTGGATTTGAAGAAGCCAAACGTATCATGGACGATACCATCCGGGCTACCATTTGCCAGGATATTGGAGGCGATCATCAGCGCATTCATTCGGTAAATACTACCTATGCTAACATTACCTTTAAACATGTATTACTGCCCATCTGGCTGAGTGCTTACCGTTATAAGGGCAAAGTATTCCGCTTTATGGTAAATGGACGTACCGGGGAAGTACAAGGCGAACGTCCGTATAGCTGGATCAAAATTGCCCTGGCCATTCTGGCTTTTGCTTTACTAGTGGCTGTTATTCTATTTGTCACACAGGGCAAAAAAATGAGTATGCATGGTCTGGACAATCCGGAGTTTTTCTTTGCTACATTGAACTGGGATGTGGGCAAACTTTACTTTACTACCATGCTGACGGGCTGGTTATAAGGGTTAAATCTGATAGCGGGAACGTATTTTCCCGCTATCAGATTTAATTCCTAATACTTCCTTCCTTTCCATATGATCTTTCCCGGCCAGACATAATACAATAAGCTGGCAAATGAAACTACCATAAAATAGGGTTCAAACACCCATACATAAGGCAGCAGCCTGGGTTGATTCAAGCGGTTAATTATCCATAGCAATATACCTGCCTGAAAGATAGTTTTCACCAAAAGAAATCCTGCAGCCAGCCAGGGGAAATAAAAGAACAAAATTAGTAGAAGCGGAAAAAACAAAGCCTGTACAAGTAAAGGCAATACCAGGTAAAAAGGCAGTTGGAATGCACCTTTCATCCAGCGCTTCCGCTGCTGTAACCATTCCCTACTATCTCCGGCAGGTTCTGTATAAGCCAGAGCCTTTTCTTGTACAACCTGTTCAAAACCGAACTTGCGCTGTACAACTTCCCGGAACAAAGCATAATCTTCGGTCACCGAAAAAGGCAGATTTTCATAGCCGCCAGTTGCCAGGTAAGCCTTCCGGCTCACCATCATATTGTTTCCCAGAGCCGATACAGGAATGTTAACTTGTGCTGACAGATACATCAGTCCCTGGGCATAAAGCCAGTCGAGGGATTGCAGTATATCAAACATGCGGCTCCCCTTTACTGCTGTAGTACCACTTACAATACCTGTTTCCGGCTGGCAGGCTTGCAGCATGGTTTCTACCCAGTGCCTTGCAACTTCTATATCTGCATCGGTAATAAATAAATATTCTCCTCTGGCTTGTGATGCCAGTTGCGCCAATACATTGGCTTTTCCTTTAGCATATCCAACTGAATGAGTAATATTAATTAGCTTAAAATGTGATCTTCCCCGAATATATTGATTGATTCTTTCCTCCGTCCTGTCTTCAGAAGCATCATTGCCAATCAGAATTTCAAGATCTTCGACTGGATAAGATAAGTTGTCAATGGCTTGCAGGCAATTGAGTATTGTATGTTCTTCATTACGGGCAGCAATCAGGATAGAAACCAAAGGTTTAGTATTTAATCCTGCAAAATAGGAATACTGCTTGTAGTTATTTATTAAATAATGCGGTTTGTGAACTTTTTTGAAAGCTATTGGGTAATTTTGATAACCAACTCTGCTTCCAGTGATTGAGCAAATTGTCATCGGCATTATTTTTATCCTGGCTCTGGGCTATCTGTTCCAGGTAGTCCGGAAGAACTTCTCTACCAAACAAACTTCCGGCTGCGCAAAAGGCTGTGGTACCTGCAGTGCTTCGGAAGTAAAAACCGTGGAAGCTAAAAAAACCGAAAGGAAATTAGTTCAGGTTTAACGACTAATATTCTCCTACCAAAACACCTTTTTAATACTTTCCTTCTCTAACTCTGCATTATCCAAAATGTGAATAGCTTCAGGCGGAATTCTTTCAATAAATTTTCTATTAAATGCACCATCGCCAATAAAACCAAAAATACCATACCCGGATTGGAAATTGAATCCCTCGTTCTGATAATTCTTATAGCGTTCCCAGGGAAGCAATAAGACATTATTCATTTCAAATAATATTTTTCTTCTCCATTCTTCTATTGTTTCCAAACCAACATCTTTTCGAACCTGGTCAGAAGTAGTTAAATCAGCAATTTTGAATTTGTGTTCAACCACAATAGTTGTATCCAGTTTTGTAAACAGATTGCTTTTATATTTATGCTGTAGCAATTGTTCCTCATATTGAACAAATTCTCTGGGAGAAAGCTTTCCCATCTTTACCTGTTCCAATAAGGTAGCAGATAAATCGTAGTAACCCTGCTGGTAATGATGCAGGATGATGATTGATGGAAGTGAGCTATGAAAATTATTATCTACAAGGCCCACCAGATTTTCGTCCGGATACCCATACTGGCTGATAATTTCCCTGATGCGTTTTACATTTGCCATATCAATACCAAAAATGGTATCTCCGTGTACACCATAGGAACCAGGCATTCTCCGGAAATGCTGGTCTTTTTCATTCAAAGAAAGAATTTCATTGCGTAGAGAAATATTGATCCTCGACAGATATGCTTTTCTTCGTTTGGGATAGGTTTGCATAAGCTTCTTCCATACTTTCTCTTTCTTGATAGAAGAAAATGCTTGCCTATTGAAAAAGCGGCTATCCATTCCTTTATCTATCAATAAGCCGGAATACCTGGTGGCTTCCCTATAATTTTTATTCTGAATAGCACATAAAGCTGCATTATAATAATCAATAGCAAAAGGCTGTTCTACTGCTTTAAATGCTTGCTTGTAATAATTGGAGGCTTCCCCAAATGACAGTTGGGTAATGGCAATTTCTGCCTTGCGGATGAATGGATAATAGTCTTCAACAAAGTTTACTTCCTGTGCTTGAAGTATCGCTACTTGAAACAGGAGAATAAAAAGAAGAATGGCTTTTCTCATATTACCTACTGTTTAGGTAAAAGTTTGCTATAACAAATTATATTTTCCTGGTTACTACTTTCTGCGGCTCCTTATAATTTTTGCTGGCATCATCCAGAATCAGAATCCAGTCCTTTCCTAAACCTTTGGAAGGCGGTGTAAAGCTGTGTGTTCCTGTATTATTTACTGCTTCAACTGGTGTGGATTTGCCTTCGCGTGGGTCAAACCAGAATCCTTTTACCTGTTTACCGGAAATTTTGCCCATTGCCAGCGTAAATGGCCTTCCAGTGGTGGTGTACACAAACAGATAATCTTTTCCTCTGGTGGCCTGAATCCTGTCGCCCTCGGCGTAGGCATCTGTAGTAAGCAGTGACTGGTCTGGCACACGGTCAAGTATGGGCCTGGATTCCATTAAGGCACGTACATGGGTCATATCTTCAGCACCGGGCAGGTCAATAGATTCGAACCAGGGTTTTAAAGGTCCATTCACCGCTTTCCGGTTGGGTGCATACATTTGCCAGACGGCATGACATCCATAGGTATGTCCGAAAGCACCGGCAAACAAGTCCAGATAAGCTGCCCGGCGTACATCGTAGGCAGCAGAATAACCCAGGTCTTTGGCATTGAAACAAACCGGATGATCCTCGTAAATGGGTTCGCCATCCATGGTAGGTTTTACAGGTGTTAAATTATAATCATGGGTGATTTTCTCATACAGATTGCTATTGCGGCAATGTCCGGTCTGGAACATATTAAAATCCAGCCATTCGTCGTTGTGGAACCAGGTAGATGAGCCCCCATCCTCTTTCGGCTGCGGATGATAGGTCATCGTGGTTTTGTCTGTACCGCCAGCTCCGGCTATTATACCTTCTGCCATAGCCCGCCAGATGGCGATATCTTTTTCGTCCCTGGGATTGCGGTCACCGCCCAATACCCAGATGATGGGTTTATTTGCGTAGCGTTTGCCCAGAAATTGCCCGTATACCTTAGCACTCTGCGTAGTAAAAATTTCAGGGCCAGCCCCCCATTTGTCTTTAAAAATCTTATCGCCCCAGGTAGGCAGCATGCTGATATATAATCCCAGTGACTGGGCTTTGTTTACGATATAATCCACATGTTTAAAATAGTCTTCGTTGGGCTGGGTAGGGTCATTGTTTTTCAGCGGTATATGCCCATAGGGGTTGGGATCGGTTAAGCCGTCAAGTTCTGCCAGCGCTACCGCCTGAATGACTGTAAAACCTTTGTCAGCCCGGTTTTGCAGATAGCGGTCAGCTTCTTCCCGGTTGAGGCGGTGAAACAGTTCCCAGGCCGTATCTCCCAGGTAGAAAAACGGTGTTCCATCGGCTTTCACCAGATAGCGTTTATTAGGACTTACTTTCAACTGGGCCATAAGCGGATGGGTTATAAATAAAGTGGCTACCAGTAGAGTAGACAGCAGGCGGAAGAGGATATGTCTCAGGGTTGGGATAAACATTTGTCACGGATTTTGAACTGTCTTAAAGCTATAAAATAAGATACAACTTTGAAAAACTTGTAACTAATTAATATTTCCTGCCGTTAACCTGAGTAAAATTCAGCCCGTTTGGGCGCATGTAATAGCACTACATACTTCATTTTTTTAACCAAACAAACCACACAATTTTTATGGAAAATACACCAAGAAACCCATTTTCTGATTCAGACGAAAACACCAGGAATAGTACCAACCGCGACTCTTTGGGCAATGCTTCCGGCTACTCATCCGACAGCGATCTGACCGGTAACGACAGCCTGACCAGAAATGACGACCTTACCACAGGAAATTATAGCACCACCAATAGTGAATCGGCACCCATGCCAACCGTTGGAAGCGCATCCAGCAATTTTTCTACCACCAATGCAGCCAGCAACCCAAGATTGCTTACCGGTATGTTCAGGGACCGGGATAGTGCTGAACGTGCGTATAGTTCGCTGAGAGCCCGCGGCTATTCTGATAACGATATTAACCTGATGATGTCGGATGATACCCGCAAAAAACATTTCAGCAAAGACCATGATAGCCATGATACTGGCCTGGGCAACAAAGCCATGGAAGGTGCCGGCGTGGGTTCTGCCATTGGCGGAACGCTTGGAGCCATTGTAGGTGCCATTGCTGCCGCAGGTACAGCTGTTGCACTACCAGGTTTAGGACTTATAATTGCCGGACCGATTGCAGCCGGATTAGCCGGTGCAGGCGCAGGCGGATTAACCGGGGGTGTGCTGGGCGCTTTAGTAGGTTCAGGAATTCCCGAAGACCGTGCCAGAGAATATGAGGAAGGCGTTAAAGAAGGAGGCATTGTAATGGGTGTGAATCCACGTACAGAAGAAGATGCAGTCCATTTTGAAAATGAATGGAGAAACAGCCGGGGAGAAAAAATCTATAGATAGAACCCTTGCTATTATTATATATTTATAAAACTCCGGTACTTTTGCCGGAGTTTTTGTTTGCTATTACCATCCTTTTATATCACCACCTTAAAAAATAATAGCCAGGTTCGCATCCGTTTATTGCAGTGGGAAGATGAAGAAAAATTGCTAGCTTACTTTGCCAGTTTTTCTCCGGAAACCAGAAATCGTTTTGGTCCCCACCCTTTTGATGCAAGCACTGTTCACCAGATTTGTACTAACCTGGAACAGGATGATATACAGCGGTACATAGCCGAAACCCTGGACGGAAAACAGATAGTAGCCTATATGCTGATGAAGCATGGTACGCTGGAAAAAGACGCTGAGCGCATGCATACCTATGGATTAGATACCTTAGGCAATGCCTTCACCTTTGCACCTTCCATTGCCGATTCCTATCAGAGTTCTGGTTTGGGAAGTATTATGCTTACATATATTCTTGCCAGTCTACCTGCCAGGAAGATCATATTGTGGGGAGGTGTACAAGCCAGTAATCAAAGAGCGGTCAGCTATTATACTAAATTCGGCTTTCATAAAGTAGGCACCTTTGAATACCATAACGGGACTAACTACGACATGATACGGGAGCCAACCTAGCTTATTAGTTTGCACTCAATAGTTATTTGTATTTTTCTTAATTTCAGAAAATGACCCTTGTTTCTGAGCAACGACATTATTATACTAAGGTTTATTATCCCCGCTGTTTTTGTTTTCCTGCGTTTTTGCATCCGTCCTGATAGTAGGATATTTAATTCCTAATTGGTCCAGATAGGTTTTGTACTTGGAAGGGTCATAATAATACTTCTTCATTTCTGGCCTGTATTTCTCCATAATCTCTTTATTTAAATGAACGGCTGGTTTATCTGTAGCTGAAATCAAAGGGGTATACTTGATGTCTTTGGTTTGAACAGTTCTATAATAGTCCCATGATTTAGCGATAATTTCAGGTCTAATCAGCATATCCAGCAGCGTGAGCGCTTCAGCTTTTGCCCCGGCAGTAGCTCCTTTATGAGCAATAGGAGTAGCCATGGTAATGGCATTGGCCCAATGATGGCCTGGTAAACCCGGCATGTTGGAAGGAAACTCCAATACGACAGTAGGCACATTCCAGGAGATATCAGCGATGTCGTCTGAGCCAGCACCCATAGCCGCCCCGTCTGGTTTTTTCAGCGAATCCAGTTTAATATTTAGCCCGGTTGTTACTGGAGAATTCATTTCTTTCTGGGTTGCTTTTGCCAGTACCTGGTCATCTTCACTCCACTGGGGCAAACCCACTTTTTGTATATTTTCGTACATCGTTTCAGCAATGGGTTTACTGAAATGCCCTGGCCAGGCACTGCCCAGCACCCGGTAACTAACTTTTGTTTTGGTCATCATCGCTGCACCCTGGGCAATCTGAATCCCATCCTCATACATTTCCTTGATCTTGGGATAGGTTCTTTCCCGGAAATAATACCATACAGTAGCTTTGGAAGGCACAACATTGGGCTGGTCACCGCCATCCCGGATCACATAATGCGAACGCTGGGTAGGCTGCAAGTGCTCCCGTTTGAAATTCCATCCAATATTCATCAGTTCCACGCCATCAAGGGCACTTCTGCCCCGCCAGGGTGCCCCAGCCGAATGGGCTGATTCGCCTTCAAAAGTAAATTCCATGGATATCATTCCGGTACCACCGGCATCTCCATAGGATACAGCCAGGTTATTAGACACATGGGTAAAAATACAGGCATCAATGTCTTTAAAATACCCATCCCGGACATAAAAGGCTTTAGTACCGAGTTGCTCTTCTGCAACGCCAGGCCACAGCACCAGTGTGCCTGGTATACCTTCCCGTTCCATGATTTTTTTCAAGGCAAGAACTGCAGTTATATTTACTGCCTGTCCGGAATTATGGCCTTCTCCATGTCCGGGGGCACCTTCAATAATGGGATCATGATAGGCAACGCCCGGTTTTTGAGAAGCTTTGGGTATACAATCTATATCGCTGCCAATGGCAATTACCGGTTTACCTGAACCCCATCTGGCCAGCCAGGCTGTAGGTATATTAGAAATTCCTTTTTCAACCGTAAAGCCGTTCTCTTTAAGAATATTGGTGAGATAAGCAGACGTTTCAACCTCCTGGAAACCTAGTTCACCAAAACTAAATATCATATCTACCATTTGCTGGGTAAATACTTTTTTATTGTCAATTTCAGTAATAAGTTCTTTCTTTAATGCTTCCAGTTTTGACGGGCTTATTTTTTTACTTTGCCCTGTTGCCAGAAAAGGAATACAACATACCAGAAGCAATAATAAAATCCCTTTGCAAGCATATGCTGCACAGGAATGGAAATAGTTTATCTGACTCATACGTTTAGGTGATAAATATATAGCTTGAAAGTTGAATGGAGAATGCGTTAAGTCATTATTTTACATTTTCAACATACTGGCATTCATTCCTTCACATTAATGTAAAGAAATAACTTGCAAGATCGTATCCTGCATAAAATGAAAGTTTGTGGATTTTTACAAAAAATCAAATTATAATTTGCATGATTCACAAAATACTACTATTAAATTTTAATTATTTATTAACTAACGAAATATATACCCAAGTTTATAATATCAATATAACCTACAGTCTGATACGGAAATCTTATGCATTTAAAATTTAAACATTTACTTGGAGGATTTCTGGAAAACAGATACATTTAATTACCAGTTTTACTTGCGGGAGTAGCTCAGTTGGCAGAGCGCCGGCTTCCCAAGCCTGAGGTCGCGGGTTCGAACCCCGTTTCCCGCTCCAGCCCGGATGAATCATTCATCCGGGCTTTTTTCTTCTTTAGCATACTTTCGTCCTACTTTTTTAAGCTTCTACATAAACAGGATTCCGCTCATACAAATTATGTAAAACATACTTTCATTTTTGTAAAATACACTTGCTATTAAGTAAAGCATACTTTACATTTGTATTAACAATTAAATATACAACACTATGCAACCCAGATTTTTATTTCCACATTATTTAAAACGTATCGGCTGGTTAATTACAATTCCTGCCCTCCTTATTGGCTTATTATATATACTCAATGGCCAGGAATTTAGCTTTCTTGAATTTCATATCCGAAGTAAATCTAACGCAGATTTGTTCCTAGGCGAGTATGAAAATTTCACCAACGAATTATTAGGCGTTTTACTCATCATTGGGTTAAATCTGGTAGCCTTCTCTAAAGAAAAAATAGAAGATGAATGGGTGACCAAAACACGCCTGGAGTCATTACAATGGGGCGTTTATATTAATTCATTTTTGGTATTGTTGTCGCTGGTATTCTTTTATGGAACCGACTTTCTGACCGTTATGACTTTTAACTTGTTTACTGTTCTGTTGTTTTTTATCATCCGTTTTAACTTCATATTATATATTAAACCTTCTTTCGAAAGTAAAAACAAAGTAAATGCTTTCTGAGATGCGGAATAGAATCAGGGTAGAACGGGCAGAAATCAATATTACTCAGGCGGAACTGGCAGAACGCATTCAGGTATCCAGGCAAACGATCAATGCCATGGAAAGTAATAAGTATGTTCCTTCTACCATTTTAGCCCTTAAAATTGCCAGAATTTTCAACAAGCCTGTTGAGCAGATCTTCTTTCTGGATGAAACAGACTAAAAATGAGGTGAATGAGCGATTGAGTGAGTTAAAAATTGATGAGTTAAAGAATAGTTGCATGGTCGCATTGTTGAATGGTTAGATAGTTTTCTTACTGGATGGCTGCTAAAGCTTATCATTCACTCATTCAAAAATATTATCCTCAAGATTTTGTGCAAACGATAGCAATCCTATACTTTCGCTTATGTAGCACCCAAAACTTTTCAAAGCCTGTGAAAAAATACAATGTTGGAATTATCGGTTACGGATGGGTAGCCTCTGCTCATATTGCAGCCATCAATGCGACCAATCTTGCCCAGGTAACAGCCATTTATTCTTCCCGCCAGTTGGATGATGCTGATGTAAGCGCAAAAGCCGGATCAACCATTCAGACCTATACCGACTTACAAGCAATGCTGGCTGATAAAAACCTGGATGCCGTTTCTATTTGCAGCTATCCTTATCAGCATAAAGACCATGCCGTAGCCGCCGCCGCCGCAGGTAAACATCTAATCATTGAAAAACCACTGGCGCTTTCCTGGGAAGATTGCCAGGCGATAGAAACCGCTGTAAAAAAAGCTGGCGTAAAAACCTGTGTTTGTTTTGAAGTGCGGTACTCCAGCCAGTTTACTGCTACCAAAGCCCTTATCGACGAGGGCCTGCTGGGAAACATTCATTATGGGGAGATTGATTATTATCATGGCATTGGTCCCTGGTACAGTCCCTTTCGCTGGAACATCCGCAAAGATGCCGGTGGCAGTGCCCTGCTTACCGCTGGTTGCCATGCGCTGGATGCCCTGCTGATGTGTATGGGTACGGATGTAACCGAAGTAACCAGTTATGATACCAAATCGAGAAGTGAGATTTTCGAGCCTTATGAATATCCTACCAGCAGTGTTACCATTCTGAAATTCAGCACTGGCCGTATCGGTAAATGTGCGGCGATTGTAGATTGTTTGCAACCGTATTATTTCCATACCCATTTGTGCGGAAGCGAAGGCAGTTTGCTTGACAATAAGTTCCATTCTATGAAACTAGGTACCAACCGCCACCAATGGAGTACACTTGCCATGAAAATGCTCGACTCCGGCGACGTTTCCGATCACCCTTACCAGAATCAGTTCCAGACTTTCTTTGAATCTATTGAACAAGGGGTTGAAATGCCGCTTACCAGCCTGAAGGATGCTCTCCGGACCCATGAAATTATTTTTGCCGCTGATCAATCCGCATCTACCGGGACTACGGTGAAAATCGGATAGCACGCTCTTTCGGATATTTTTTCGTAGCACTAAAAACGCAAAAGAAAATTTCATTTTGCTTTTTAGTTGTCTGTTTTTTCGAATTGGCATTTTCATTATATGCTATCTGGTAACTGGAGCAGGAGCATCTTTAAAGTGTTTATATTTTCCTAACAGTTTTCCAAGCAGATAAGTAATAGGGATGATTGTTTTCCTAACAAAGGCTGGAATTCCCAGGATGTCATATTCCGAGGCATAACGTGTCAGAAGATAAGCGCTATCAAATTTTTCTGGCTGAGAGTTTCCGGATTTGTTCTGAGCCGCATAAATGGCTGACAGGAAAAACACAATGGTATTGGCGGGTTTTATCCATCCTTTGCAGGTAAGTATATCTTCTCCGGCATTCCAGAAACGGTGGGGTACACCCCGTTTAAAAATAACGGATTCGCCTTCACCCACATATTGTGCTGCCTGTCCAGGGATTTGATAACCCAGTTTCCCTTTTATTACGGTTAATGCTTCATCCTGTAAAAAATGGGTATGCATTAATGGCCCATGCCCTGGACTAACAAAGTTTTCTACCAACACTTTGTCGCCATCTGGCTCTTGTTGTATACCGTGAAAAATAATTTTCTCGCCAGTACAATTTTCAATGGTATGTGGATATTGAATGGTCATGTTTCTTTTTTAACAAAATTATATAAATTTGGACATTGTCCAAATTTTCTATGAAAACAGCAGATAAAATTTTATTGAAGGCGCTTGAAATGTTTAACGAACGGGGTGTAGAGTATGTAGGCTTGCGTGAACTGGCCGGATTGTTAGATATGAGGGTAAGCAACATCACCTATTATTTCCCGACAAAAGATGATCTGGTATACCAGTTATCAGTAGAATTAAATCAATTAAATTCTAAGGTACTGGTGGCAGATGAGCATATTACAATTACAACATTTATTGAAATGCTGCGCACTGTATTTTATAATCACCTGAAGTTCCGCTGCCTGTTACTGAGTTTTGTACACCTGATGGAGCAGAACAAAAAAATTTCTACCCGTTACAATCAAACCCAGAAAGACAGAAATGCAACACTTCGGGCCAATATCAGATTTATTATCAGTTCGGGGTTTCTGAAGATAGAAGATGATAAGGAGGTAGATTATTTAGTATCAGCTATTGCTCTGGTAGTCAGATTCTGGATTTCAGAAGCACAAATATCTTTCCGGCATCTGAGCCCGGATGAGCAGATCAATCACTATTTATCCCTCATTGCCCGTATGCTGCTTCCTTATACTACTGCTCAATACAAAGCGGAACTTCAAGCCTGCCTGAATCAATTGGATGAAGTTGCCAATCCAAATATTTAAATATATCTAATAAGTTAATTTTAAAACGCCTGCAACGATTACAGCCTTGCGATGTGTCGGATTTTGAAAATTGTCAGCCAATAACCCCTGCTAGATTTATAACTAAAACTATTTGCTTTTCTTATTGCTTGGTGATATTCTTTGGCTGGAACTAACAGCCTCTCATTCCTATAAACTCCACTTTCATATAAATTTTCAAAAAATAATAGGAATTTTCATATAAATCACAATATTTACTGACTCCATTCCGGGCGAGCATTTGCCTGGATTTTATTATGTCCTTGTGTGATCTATGGAACCTACCAACACCCAAAACCCTGAATACTATCATAAAGTAGTGGATTGCCAGTATGCCTGTCCTGCCCATACACCGGTACCCGAATACATCCGCCTGATCGCTGCTGAAAAATATACGGAAGCCTATATGGTCAACTGGGAATCCAATGTATTCCCCGGTGTATTAGGCCGTACCTGCGACCGTCCCTGCGAACCAGCCTGCCGCCGGGGACGGGTGGAAGAAGAACCAGTAGCCATTTGCCGCCTCAAACGGGTAGCTGCTGATAATAAAGGGGATGTCCAACAATATATGCCGCAAGGTCCATTCAAGCCCAATGGTAAAAAAATTGCACTGATCGGAGGTGGTCCGGCTTCGCTCACCGTAGCCAGAGATTTAGCGCCCCTGGGCTATGAAATACATTTGTATGACGAGCAGATTGCCGGCGGTGGGATGATGCGCAGCCAGATACCGGCTTTCCGCCTGCCTGAATCTGTGTTGAATGAAGAGGTAAACTATATTCTGGATATGGGCATTCATACACATTTCAAAACCTATGTGAGCAGTTTAAAAGAAGTCCTGGAAAAAGAATATGATGCCATATTTGTAGGAACTGGTGCCCCCAGAGGAAGGGATCTGACCAACCTCCCTGGACGGAAAGAAGCGGCTACCCATATTCACATCGGTATCGAATGGCTGGCCAATGTTGCTTTTGAACATACCCACAAAATCGGTAAAAAAGTAATTGTACTGGGTGGCGGAAATACCGCTATGGACTGCTGCCGTACCTCCCGCAGGCTGGGTGGGGAACAGGTAAAAGTAGTCGTACGCAGCCCTTTCAAAGAAATGAAAGCATCGCCCTGGGAAAAAGAAGATGCCATGCACGAAGGAATTGATATTTATGAGAACCACGTTCCTTTGAGTTTTGAGGTCAAACATGGTAAGCTCATCGGAATGAAGTTTGAAAAAGTGCACCCAGTATATGACAAGACTGGTAAACGCCAGTTATTGCCCACCGGAGAGCCAGATGTATTTATAGAAGCCGATGATGTACTGGTGGCCATCGGGCAAGAAAACAGTTTTCCCTGGATTGAACGCAACATAGGCCTGGAATTCGACAAATGGGGAATGCCGGTTGTGAATGAAGTGACATTTCAGTCTACCCTGCCGAATGTGTTTTTTGGCGGCGATGCTGCTTTCGGACCTAAAAACGTAATTACCGCCGTGGCCCACGGACATCAGGCAGCTGTTTCAATAGATTTATTCTGTGAGAAAAAAGATTTACACCAACGGCCTAATCCGCTTACCAATCTGGTCAGTCAGAAAATGGGCATTCATGAATGGAGCTACGATAGTTATGTAGCTGTAGATCAGCGGTATGTAGTGCCTCAGGCAGATAAAACAATTACACTCACCAACCGCAAGAAAGAAGTAGAGCTTGGCTTTGAGGTGAATACTGCTTTTAAAGAAGCGCAGCGCTGCCTCAATTGTGATATTCAAACGGTGTTTACTGAAAGCCGTTGTATCGAATGTGATGCCTGCATGGATGTTTGTCCCACTTCCTGTATCACGTTTACGCCCAATGCTGAAGAACCCGACCTGCGGATGCAATTACTGGTACCTGCCCAGAATACCTCACAGGATTTACTGGTTTCTGCTCCCTTACAAACTGGCAGGGTGATGGTGAAAGATGAAGATGTCTGCCTGCATTGTGGTTTGTGTGCCGAACGGTGCCCTACGGCAGCCTGGGACATGCAGAAATATGTTTATAATGTTGCTAAAGCTGGTTGTGGTAAGTAAGAAAAATTGGGATGCGAATTGGCTTAAGAAAGTTTAATGCAGAAGATATCAAATGGATGATCAAAATATGCATTATATGGAATTGTATTAATCTATTTCTTGATACAATCAGTATTGTTATAATGAAATTTATTAGTGATTCTCCTGAAATATATTCACTAGATTTTTCTGATTCACTTTATAGACTTTCATATCATGCCTTGTTATTTATCATTCCATTTGCAATAAGTTATTATCTAACTAACCATAAATTATTTAGTCTCTATTCATTTGTTATTTTACAATGCCTTATTTACCATATCATCCACCTAAATAGTTTAAATACAGATGAGAATGGTGTATTAAGAATTTATACAAATTGGAATAATGGTATTCTATATTTAATCGATACCTGTCCACAAATACTAGGTATAGTATACAATTATTGGCCTTTTGAAGGTTCCTTTGATGATGGTGTGTTTATTCCAGCAAATACTAGCTATTTCTACATTTTATGGATTTTATTACCATTATTATATTATTTAATAATAACCTATATAACAGATATTGTTGAAAACCAAAAGCTAATTACCAGAATGAGAAAAGCCAATTTTACAATTTTATAATTTCAGTTATCACTAAAGAATTCCAATTTCGAATTTTATTACTTCTTGCTCAATTTTATTTATAATGAGTTCAACAATTAATGATTTTGTCGTTCGCTTTGCCAATGTGAACGGAACCGGTTCAGCCAGCGCTAACTTCCTTTTTGCCAAAGCCATTTTCCGGATGGGAATCCCCGTTACCCCCAAAAACATTTTTCCATCCAACATCCAGGGCTTACCCACCTGGTACGAGGTACGGGTGAGTGAAAAAGGCTATCTTGGCCGTCGGGAAGGCATAGATCTGATGGTGTGTGTCAATCCGCAGAGTATGATACAGGATGTCAAAAGTGTGTCACCGGGAGGATATTTTCTTTACGACAGCACCAAAAAACTGGCAGTCGAATATATCCGCCCGGATGTTAATTACCTAGGGATTCCGCTGATGGAAATGTGCAATGCAGAGTTTAAAGACCCCAGGCAGCGTCAATTATTTAAAAACATTATTTATGTAGGCGCACTCGCACAACTGCTTAACATTGAGTTTGAAGTGCTGCAGGAACTACTGGCTGAACAATTTATTGGGAAAGAAAAACTGATAGCACCTAATATTAAATCCCTGCAACTGGGAATGAACTATGTGCAGGAGCATTTTACCTATCCCCTTCCTATTCACCTGGAAAGACGCAACCTGATCGGCGAGCGCATTATGATAGATGGGAATTCAGCCTGTGGATTAGGAGCCCTATATGGTGGGGCAACTGTTTGCGCCTGGTATCCCATCACTCCTTCTACATCTGTTGCCGAAGCCTTTGAAAATTATGCCAATGAGCTACGCATTGATAAACTCACTGGTGAAAAGAATTTTGCTATTGTTCAGGCGGAAGATGAACTGGCAGCGATGGGAATGGTGATTGGTGCCAACTGGAATGGAGCCAGGTCTTTCACAGCTACCAGCGGTCCTGGGGTTTCGCTGATGAATGAATTTTTAGGGCTTGCCTATTTTGCTGAAGTGCCAGCTGTTTTGATAGATGTACAACGCACCGGTCCAAGTACCGGAATGCCTACCCGGACACAGCAATCAGATATTCAACTGGCGGCCTATGCTTCTCATGGCGATACCAGGCATATATTACTACTTCCTTCCACCCCCAAAGAATGTTTTGAAATGACCGCCCAAAGTTTTGATCTGGCCGAACAGCTACAAACCCCTGTCATTATGCTGACGGACCTGGATCTGGGCATGAACGACCACATGAGCGAGCCTTTTGAATGGGATGATTCCTATACCTATAACCGGGGAAAAGTACTTACAGCCAGCCAGCTCAATGATATTGGTCGTTTCGGGCGGTATCTGGACACAGATGGCGATGGCATAACCTACCGCACCTATCCTGGCACCCACCCTACCAAAGGCGCATTTTTCACCAGGGGAACTTCCAGGGATGAATATGCCACCTATACGGAGGATGGCGCTGCTTACAAGCGAAATATGGAGAGGCTGATGGTGAAATGGAATACAGCAAAAAACATGGTTCCGTCCCCGGAAATCTACCAGAAAAAAAATCAAAGTCATTTAGGCGTGATTTTCTTCGGTACCTCTACCTATTCAGCGGAAGAAGCCATGGATCAGTTGCGCGAAGAAGGAATATTTATTGATGCCCTGCGGTTAAAAGCATTTCCATTTAACCAGACGGTAGATGACTTTATCCAGTCTCATCAGACGGTTTTTGTTATTGAACAGAACCGGGATGCCCAGATGCGTGGTTTGCTGATCAATGAACTACAAGTGAATCCGGCAAAATTAATTCCGGTATTAAATTACGATGGAATGCCGATTACGGCTCATACCATTGCTACACAAATTTCAACGTATCTTTTACAAACTACTCCCCAGACCAATGAGTTACCTGCGGCCATTATTTAGGCATCCGAAACTACCCACCAATAAAATAGGGTATACAAAAAAAGAATACGAAGGCGCCCTCTCTACTTTATGTGCCGGTTGTGGCCACGACAGTATCAGCGCAGCTATTGTACAGGCCTGCTATGAAATGTCTATAGAGCCACACCATGTCGCTAAACTTTCCGGTATTGGCTGCTCTTCCAAAACACCTACTTATTTTCTGGGAAATTCGCATGGATTTAATTCAGTTCATGGACGAATGCCATCGGTAGCTACCGGGGCTAACCTGGCCAACCGGAACCTGGTCTATTTTGGCGTTTCCGGAGACGGCGATTCTGCTTCGATTGGGATGGGACAGTTCGTACATGTGATCCGGCGCAACCTGAATATGGTCTATATTGTGATGAATAATGGCTGTTATGGACTCACCAAAGGCCAGGATTCTGCTACAGCCGACGAAGGTTCTAAAAGTAAATCCGGCTCTGTCAATCCTTTTCAAGCGATAGATTTAGCAAGTCTGGCTGTAGAACTGGGAGCTACCTTTGTTGCCCAGAGTTTTAGTGGAGATAAACAGCAACTGGTTCCGCTCATAAAGGCAGCCATACACCACAAAGGCTTTGCGTTTATCAATGTAATCTCACCATGTGTTACTTTCAACAATAATCCGGGTTCTACAAAATCCTATGATTATGTACGGGAACATGTGGAAGCTACGTCTACCGTAGATTTTGTTCCTGAAAAAAGAGAAATAAAGGCATATTATGATGAAGGTACCGATACACTCGTCACCATGCACGATGGCAGTTATCTGCATCTGCATAAACTCGCCAAAGACTGGGACCCACAGAACCGGATTTCTGCGGCAAATGCCTTACAAAAAGCAAGAGCCAAAGGCGAAATCCTGACAGGTTTATTGTATGTAAATACCGACTTTAAGGAACTGCATGAAACGCTCAATACAACAAAACAGCCCCTAAATACACTTACTGAAAAAGAATTATGCCCGGGATCGGCAGCTTTAGCCAGTATTAACGCCGGATTGAGATAAAAAATAAGCGATGAGCTAAACTCATCGCTTCTTACTATTTCACTATTATTGGTGAATCGATATCTATTGGTTTTTATCCATTTTTGCCAGCTTTTTATTTCCAGGCGTTTCTCTCATATACACTTCATCATAGATGGTTTTTTGTCCATCAGGTGTTGTTAAGGTACCCACCATAGTCAGTTTGTTGCCTTTCACCTCCAGGGTATAGTCCGTTTGAACATCCTCAGCATTTTCCAGATACTCCACATACCTGGTTCCATTCAGCGTATAACTGCCTCCATTGGCTCCTGCGAATGATTTTTTTCCATCTTTGATATGTTCTTTAATAAACATCCAGTGCGTAGGCGTCAGAATTTTCACCTGCTTAATGGTATCAATTTGCATTTTAGTGGTTTTACCTTTGGGGTCAGTCACTTTTTGAGAAATCATATGCCAGGTTCCTACATGTTTGCCGTCATTGGCTGGAAAGTTCTGGCGTTGCCAGGTTTCCTCCAGCTTCACAAAGCTACCATCCGGATATTTGATGGTACCAGACTGAATCATAACGTTATTATTACTTTCTGTTTGCAGCGTAAAATTAGTTTTGTCTTTGGCATATCCATCCCAGGAGGCATATTCCAGGTTTTCTATGTAATTATTCCCTTCCATCGTATAGGTACCACCTCCTGCACTGGCTAGCTTAACTCTTGTTGGATTCAGGCTATCCGGTAGCTGTGTCATCCACATAAAATGAGTAGGAGTGATAATTTTGGTTTCCTTTTTATTATAACTATTAAAATAGTCTACTTCACCGGTAGAACTCGAATATTTGGCAGAAAGCAGTTTCCAGGTGCCTACAGGATTATTCTGTGCGATGAGCCGGAAACTTAAAAAAAATAAGAGGACGAGTATTATGGAAGGTGTTCTCATGACAGTAGGTAGGTTAGGTCATGATTAAACTACAAAAAAATATTATTATATTCTAATTTTTTTGCAATAAAAACTAAATCAACCAACCTGGTATAATTTATTCCCTATTACACATGTTATAAAGCTTTCTAAAAAATCTATTAATTACCTCTTCTGTTTGTCTGAACACAAAAAATCCATTTCACTCAAATGTTGCGTTGAGTAAATGGATAAAATGAATGTAAAAACTATATAATTATGTTATAAAATCTTATGCTAGCTTGGCCCCAGTAACTCATTTTCAGCCCTGATCCAGTTATCCTCAGAAGAATTACCGCCAGACTCAGAAAGCTCATAGGCACGCCGGGCAATATCATTATGGGAAGCTATGCTCCTTACTAAAAACTTATTTTTATTATCTCCGGACTGATACTCACCTAGCACTGTAACAAACTGCTCATTATATCCGGAAGCCTGCCCCTGAAATCCTTTGTCTTTCGTCTGACTAACCAGCTGCAACTTGCCATCAGGAATACTTCCCTGACTTAGAAATAAGTTATTGCCTGATGCCTGAATAAGTCCGTACACTTTCGTATATGCAGCGGCCGCTTGTGCCGCCTGGCCGGAAGAGGCGGGATTTTGAACAGCAATAATATCTCCCCCACTTCCATAAATTGCCCCTGTCGGACGGCCGGTTTGTTTTTCTGCTTCTGCATCTACCGAAGCAATAATTGCCTCCCGGTCAGCGGTTATATCTCTGCCTGTAGTATCAACTTTGCCTGGTTTGGTTTTTTTACTGGCCCCGCCAGAAGATTTTTTTGCAGGCACATCCCCTGCATTTGCTTTATCTACAGCTTTCATTGCAGTATCTTTAGTGGTTGAAGCACTGACTTTGCTTTTTTGTCCACTTTTGGCTTTTGGCTGATCTACGGCTGCATCATTCCCTTCCTTCTTTTGTTTGCTTTGCTTTTTGGCAGTTACACCAGTATTTGCAGAATCAGATTTAATGGCAGTCTGGCCATTTTCAGATTTGATACCATCTGCTTTATTTTCATTAGTGTCAGTACCTGAGGTGCTGTTTTTTTTGTTTTTTTGCATAACTGAGTGCGTTAAAGAGTTGAGAATGAACTTATACGTTATTTTACGAGAAATGTTAAAAAAAGTAGTATTAAATCCTATTATTTTGCAAATGAATTTATAAGGTAAATTGACTCCTCTACATCAAATTAAATTATTATTAAGCAAACTTCAATCTTTACTCCACTCAGCTATAATTATCAGTCTTTTTTTGATATTAACATTATTTCACGAGGTGATCTGAAAATTCCCTGATTACGGATATATAAGGATGCCGGGTAGAATAAAAAACTGTTACAGTATCTTTTTCTGAAAAACTATTTTTTCGATCAATCTTAGCATCTGTTTCATATCTGCTGCCATCAATATGATATTCAATTTTCACAAGAAACAAATGCCGGTGTTTCCACTTTCTGAAAATGACACCATGAGTAGTTGCCCCGTATAGTTGTAACTCTTTCTCGTCGGTTAAACCAATAATAGCGTCCAGGCGAGTTAAGAAAATAAAAGCTATGATAGAAGCAAAAATAAACTTTATTAAAGACAGAATGAATACTCCTTTTCAAGAGGCATCCAATTGATGTTATCAATATTCTCCAGACCAGGCATTTGTCCTCTGATAATAGGCTGACAAAATAAGCCTATTGCTGGAGGTAAGACTATTACAGGTATAGCAATAAGCAAAGAATATAGTAATGCCTGCGGAAAACTTAATTTATCAAAAACCTGGGCTCGTTTTAAGAAAAAGAGCAATAAAAAATAGGTAACAAAAAAGCTAAATAATATAACGAGTGACCGTTCAGTTAAATATAGATATAAGCTAAATATTACCGTTTCAAAAGTGATACTTATACCTAAAATAAGTATGAGTTTATATATCCGCTGTTCCATTGATTCTAGAATTTTCCACTTACACCTTTATCGATTTTATTAAATAAAAGTAATAGTGAGCAAATAGAAGAAACAGTAAATACACGAAGCTATAATTCCGGACTTCACCGGAAAATTACAGATGGCATATGTTAATCGATTCACCTTTCGTAAAACTTCACCTTTTCCCCTTTAGCTCCTCTTTGAGAAATTGAGCGGTATAGCTTTTTTTGTTCTTAGCTACTTCTTCTGGAGTGCCTTCGGTAATAATTTTTCCTCCCTTATCGCCTCCTTCCGGCCCCAGGTCAATAATATGGTCAGCCACTTTGATCACGTCCAGGTTGTGTTCAATGATAAGCACGGTATTTCCTTTGCCTACCAGCTTATTCAACACATCTAATAATTGCTTAATATCCTGAAAATGTAGTCCGGTGGTAGGTTCATCCAGAATATACAACGTTTTGCCAGTATCCTTTTTCGAAAGCTCCTGCGCTAATTTCACCCGTTGGGCTTCTCCTCCCGAAAGCGTAGTTGCATGCTGACCAAGGGTTATATAGCCTAAGCCTACATCATTTAAGGTTTTGATGCGGCGGAGAATTTTGGGCTGGTTTTCAAAGAATTCTACGGCCTGCTCTACAGTCATGTCGAGCACATCAGAAATGGATTTTCCTTTGAAGCGTACTTCCAGGGTCTGGCGGTTGTAACGTTTGCCTTTACAAGTCTCGCAGGGAACATATACATCTGGCAAAAACTCCATTTCAATCAGTTTCATACCAGCTCCTTCGCAGGATTCGCATCTTCCTCCTTTTACATTGAAAGAAAAACGCCCAGGTTTATAACCTCTGATCTTAGATTCCGGCAGTTCAGTAAATAAAGCCCGGATATCAGTAAATGCGCCGGTATAGGTAACCGGATTAGAACGGGGTGTACGTCCAATGGGCGACTGGTCCACTTCAATCACTTTATCAATATGTTCCAGACCTTCTACCGACTGGAAAGGAAGCGCATCTCTTCTGGCATTGAAAAAATGTTTGTTCAGAATAGGAAACAGCGTATCATGAATCAGGGTGGATTTACCACTACCGGAAACGCCGGTGATACAAATCATTTTGCCCAGTGGCAATTTTAATGTTACGCTTTTCAGGTTATTGCCGGTAGCATTCTTCAACATTAATTCCAGCCCGTTTCCAGCTCTGCGTTGCTCAGGAATTTCTATGCCTGTTTTTCCATTCAGATACGCCGCCGTCATACTGTCGTTTTTGAGGAAATCATCCGGATTACCTTCCGCTACGACTTGTCCGCCATGGCGACCAGCGCCAGGACCAATATCTAGAATATAGTCTGAAGCCAGCATCATGTCTTTGTCGTGTTCCACCACCAGCACAGAATTGCCTACATCCCGGAGTTTTTTCAGGGCTTCGATCAGTTTAACATTATCCCGCTGGTGTAATCCAATGCTGGGTTCGTCAAGGATATACAATACGCCAACGAGCTGGGTGCCAATCTGAGTAGCCAGGCGGATACGCTGGGCTTCCCCTCCTGAAAGGGTACGCAAGGGCCGGTCCAGGTTGAGGTAATCCAGACCAATGTCAAGCAAAAAGCCGATACGCTTCCGGATTTCTTTCAGCACTTCTGCAGCAATCAGGTTTTGCCGATCACTCAGGCGTGTTTCCAGGTCCGAGAACCAGCCGGAAAGTTCGGTGATCCCCATATGGGCCAGTTCAGAAATATTGCGGTTGTCAATTTTAAAATGCAAGGATTCTTTTTTTAATCGGGCTCCCTTACATTCTGGACATACACTGGTAACCATATAATCCTGTAGCCAGTCCTGCATTTTTTCGGAAGCACTTTCCTGCTGTTTCTTCAGGAAATTAATTATACCTTCAAACCGGTATACATACTGATTGTGAACAATTTTGGCTTCCGGGTCCTTCTTAAGAATTAAAGAATCCGTACCATATAATAAGGCTTGCAGGGCATCCGGCGGATAATCTTTAACAGGCGTGCTGATGTTGACCTTAAATTTTTTGAGCAGTGTACCAATCTCATTAAAAATCCATATCTCGCGGTATTCACCCAACGGAAGAATAGCTCCCCGGCTCACACTCAGTTCTTTGTCTGGAATAATGGCATCTTCAGTAATTTCCTCAATCACTCCTAATCCATTACACACCGGACAGGCCCCATAAGGTGAGTTGAAAGAAAAGGTATTGGGGGCAGGTTCGTCGTAGGCAATGCCGGATGTGGGGCACATCAGGAATTTAGAAAACTGAGTGGCTTTGCCCTTTTCATCCTGGATCATCATAATACCTTTGCCATGCTGCAAGGAAGTTTGTACAGATTGCGAAATACGGAACCGTTCATCTTCCCGAACAACCAGCCTATCTATTACAATTTCAATATCATGGGTTTTGTAGCGGTCTACCTGCATTTTGGCTTTTATATCCTGAATGTCGCCATCCACCCGTACTTTGGTAAAGCCCATTTTGCTGATCTGCACAAACAACTCCCGGTAATGCCCTTTTCTCCCTTTCACAACCGGTGCCAGCAAGATCAGTTTCTGATTGATGAAATTTTGCAGAATATGGTTGATGATCTGGTCCTGCGACTGGCGTGTCATTTTTTCGCCGGTCACATAGGAAAAAGCCTCGGCGGTACGTGCATAGAGCAGGCGCATAAAATCATAGATTTCTGTAACCGTGCCTACTGTTGACCTGGGATTGCGGGAAGTGGTTTTCTGCTCAATGGAAATAACCGGACTCAGGCCATTTATTTTATCCACATTGGGCCGTTCCATATTTCCCAGAAAAGACCGGGCGTAAGCTGAGAAACTTTCCATATACCGCCGCTGCCCTTCAGCATATACAGTATCGAAAGCCAGGGAAGATTTTCCGCTTCCGCTGATACCGGTTATAACAACTAGTTTGTTGCGGGGGATTTTAACGTCAATATTTTTAAGATTGTGTTCGCGGGCACCGAAGATTTCTATATTTTCATAGCCGGTAGCGTCACTTGACAAAGGCGCAGACTCAGTAGCTGCAAGCTGGTGGTTTGTTTGCATGGAGTAATAAAACAATCGGTAAAATTACTAAGAATCTGCCGGTTTCAGAAGGGATTTGCCAAACAAGTATTGGTTAATGAATCAGGTAATGCCAGCTTGCTTCTGTCTTAAATATGTACCGGTTTATGAATATTGCAGATAGCTTAAAAATGAAAAAGCAAGCTCATTTTATTAAATTGAGCTTGCTTTCGTTCAGGATAAGATAGTTTGTTACTGCTTGAAAATATGCAGCGTTCCTGAAATATTTCCCTTTGTATCTTTAAATGGAATCTGGCTGCTTACTCCAGAGGTATCAGAGCCATCTGGCAGTATAAGCCTTTCTTCACTCTCTACAGTTTTCCCGGTAGTAATTACCTCTTGTTCTTTGCTCGATAGAATTTCTGCCTGTTCTTTGGGTAAATAATCAAACACCGTTTTTCCGGCGATCTCTTCTTTTTGAGGAATTTTAAATTTATCGGCTAAGGCTTTATTTGCTTTCAGGAAGCGGCCGCTGGCATCTTTAAATGCTACCATTTCCTGCAAACTATCCATCAGGGTATCCAGCATGGTTTTCTCCTGGCTGAGTACGTTTTCAAGCTGCCTGGTATCGGAAATATCCGTAACAGTTGCCACCAGGAAAGTTTCTCCGGATTCATCTTTGAAAACGGTTTTCTTGGTTACAACAGTACGTTCGACACCATGGCTATCTGTATTGGTTTCCACATTGATATTGTCTTCCCCGGAATTGAATACTACTTCATCCATGGCATAGAATATATCTGCTTGTTCTTTCGGAAACAGGTCATGGTCGCTTTTGTTAAGCATTTGCTCCCGTTTCATGCCGGCAAATTCACAAAAAGCATCATTAATCAGAATGAGCCGGTGTTTGCGGTCTTTTACCAGAATAGGATTGCCGATTTTATTGATAATGCTGTTGAGGTAAGATTGGGCACGCATCAGTTCTTTTTCTGCCTGCTGCCGTTCTATATTTTTCCGCTGCAAATCTTCCTGGGTGGCATGCAGTTCTTCCATATTCTGGCGCATTTCTTCTTCCTGTGCCCGCATCTCTTCTGATTGTTCCTGCGACTCTTCCAGCAGGCGTTTGGTACGTTCGTTCACTTTGGCATTGGAAATAGTAGACGCTATACTTTCTCCCAGCTTTTCAATAAAAGCTATCTGGTAGGTTGGAAAAGTATGAAATGAAGCCAGTTCTACTACGCCCAGAATCTGATCATTCACTTTGAGTGGCACAATTAATATACAGCTGGGATTGGCCAGACCTAAACCGGAAGTAATCGTAATATAATCATCCGGAATCTCAGTAAGATATATAGTATCTTTTTCGAGATATGCTTGTCCTACCATTCCTTCGCCGGGCTGAATTTTACGCTGGATGAATTTCTTGCGATCGAAAGCGTAACAGGAAACCAGTTCTAAATACGTAGTGTCCTCTTCCTGATTTACTACAAACAAACCGCCCTGGTTGGCATTCACATACTTGACCAGGTTGGTAATAATTTTATCGCCCAGCGTTGTAATTTCCTCATTATTGGCCCGCAGAATATACACAAACTTAGCTAATCCTTCAGTTGCCCAGTTCCGCTCTCTTTCCTGTTCTGCTATGGTTTTCATATGATCTCGCAAGCCAATCAGCGTTCCGGCTAGTCCATCTTTTTGTTCATCTGAACTTGCCCTTGATTTAGTGTATTCGGCATCCAGATTTCCATCTTTAATATTTGTTATGAATGTTGTTGCATTCTGTGCATTTTCGGCCAGTTTATCTACTACATCCGCAATGTTTCCCAGTTCATCGTTGTGTGCATATTCAATGCACTGGGTGTAATCCCCTTCCGAAATACGGCTAATCCGATCTGTCAGATAGCTCAAGGGTTTGATAAAAACCTGTTGCAACACCCAGTAAAACAATACAATAGCAGCTATAAATATAGTCAGTATTAATTCATCACCCCAGCTATTGGGTTGATAGGAAACACCGTAATTCATCACTACCAGCAAAAGCAAAGGCAATAAGCCCAGCAGAATTTTTGTCCGGATAGACCAGTTCATGTTAGACATAGATTGTGAGTTAAAATGTATCATTCAAGGAAAGCAAGTAAGTATAGTCATTTATAGGTATTTATATTGTAGTAACTATTAAGCTATTCTCACCTATGTATTATTTTATGTAGAATTAATGCTGTAAGTAAAAAAATACTCCTATATAATCTATCTTATCAGGTTTCTTTTCCGTCTCATCCGCAATTTTTAACACCTCATCCCGCTACGGTTGTAGTAGCGCTGCGTCACATATAGCTTTGGTCACACTTATACTCATAACATAAAACAGCAACGATGGAAATGATATATACCTACATGCGCCTTGTGCACATTGTGTCCGGAATGACCGCTTTTTTTGTAGCCCCACTCGCACTTATTGCAATAAAAGGGGGTAAAAATCATAAGATTTGGGGTAATATTTTCTTTTGGGCAATGGTGCTGGTAGCGATCTCCGCTATTCCCATGACTTTTTACCACCCGAATTTATTTTTGTTCCTGGTCGCCATTTTCAGCTTTCATCTATCGCTGTATGGATACCGTTCGGTTCAACGTCGCCGGTCTGTGGATCTTCAAAAAAGCATGCGTATCGATTTCTGGATTGCCTGTATCGCCGCACTTTGTTACGGAGGATTTATTGCCTGGGGAATAGCTGTTTTTTTTACATCCGGCAGCCATGCTTTCGGCTATATTGCCATCGTATTCGGACTCATTGGGATGCGGTTTTCTTTCAGAAACTTTAAAGCTTTCAGAACACCGCCCACCGATACAATGCAGTGGTGGTTCGATCACATGCAGGGAATGGTGGGTTCTTATATAGCCACACTTTCGGCTTTTTCGGCAGTTAATTTCTACTTTTTGCCAGATACACTCCGCTGGCTCTGGCCAACGCTTGCAGGAGTGCCGCTTTTGTTTTTCTGGGAAAGATATTATAAAAAGAAAATGAATAACCATGGAAGCCATAAATCAGAAATTTCGCCGGAAACAATGAATGTATAAGTATAGCTGTCATTCTAATTGTAGTTCATGGGAATGCACTATCTCTCTCTATCATTCCGCTACGCAATACGGCTGACACAAAATTATTACCTTTCTGCCGAATATTTTCTATGCCTATCAGAACTTCAACTTATATCCGGTATATGCTCTATCCAATAATTGGGTTTGCAACCATCCATTTATTTGGCATGAATGCCGTATTTGGTTCCAGAAAGTACTTCATCTATGGGTTAGTTTCTACGGTTTACACAGTAATTTTATGGGAAGGAAATCAGTGGATTGTGCACCAGTTGAAAAAGCGTTTTCCGGCCTATCATCAGACTTCTCAACGGATTTTATACCAGATCATAAACAGCTTGCTCTTTACAATTAGTACGGTTGGCCTGCTCACGCTTATTGTGAACTGGTTGACAGGGCAGATATTTGAATGGGGAGAGTTTATATACAGTTTTCGCCCCAGCGTGATGATTACTTTTGCGGTTACTACCGTTTCCGAAGCCTCATATTTCTTTCACCGCTGGAAGAGTTCTATTCTGGAAGCAGAGAAACTAAAACGGGAGAATATTCAATCACAATACGAGACCCTCAAAAACCAGGTAAATCCGCATTTTTTATTTAACAGTCTGAATACATTAATTACCATTATCCCCGAAAATCCGCAACTGGCTGTAGCGTTTACCCAGCATCTTTCCACTTTGTACCGTTACATTCTTCAAACCAAAGACAGCGAACTTGTACCACTGGCAGAAGAAATGAAAATTGCAGATGCCTATATTTTCCTATTAAAAGCAAGGTTCGGAGATAATCTAATGGTAAAAACCACCATCGGCACGCAAGAATTTGGGCAGTATGTAGCACCCCTTACTATTCAGATGTTGATAGAAAACGCAGTAAAACACAATATTATTTCTGCCGGCAAACCTTTGTATATTTCCATTTACAGCCAGATGGGAGCATGGATAGTAGTAGAAAATAATCTTCAGAAAAAACTCACTCCCGACCCTGATTCTACGCAAACCGGACTGGCAAATATTATGAACCGATATAAACTTCTTAGTTCACAGAATGTAGAGGTATTTTGTACCGATGCCTCTTTTATAGTGAAACTACCTTTGCTTACCATCAGCCATCAGAAAGTGTATAGCAATAAATAGAAAATCCATAAAGTCTGGATAGGTTCCGACTTTATGGATGGCTCAACGATACATAACAATTGAACTAGCAGAAGTTTTAAGCTTCTTTGTTGCTTTCTGCTACACCATTGCTGGCAGCCGGTGTGGTTTTAGTCTTTTTTACACCAGTTGTTTTAGTAGCAGCGGGTACTTTTTTAGCTGCTACCTTACCTGCTTTGAGGGTTTTTCTTTTGGCTGCCTTTTTATCTTTTTTGCCGCCCTTTTTTGATACTTTTCCTGCTTTTTTAGCAGCAGCTTCATCTTTTTTAATGATTCTATCAACGGTAGCTGTAAATTTTTTGGCCAGTTTCTTGGCAGTATTTTCAGCAGACCGCTTGATTTTTACAACAGCCTTTTCATTAACTTCTCCTAATGCTTCCTGGATTTTTTCCAATATTTTAGCACTGAGTTCTTTTCTGGCAGATTTTTTAGTTTTCATGGGTTTATTGCAGTGAATGATGCAGCAAATTTTGGGGTGAATATAGTATTAAAAAATAGTAAGTCAATGTTAATAAATTGTTATGTAAGCTTTTGCAATTTCGACAGATAGTCCCATACAATTACGCCTATACTTACTGCAATGTTCAGCGAATGTTTGGTGCCAAACTGGGGGATTTCCAGACATACATCAGCTTTAGCGACCAGTTCCTGCTGAACGCCGAATATTTCATTTCCAAAAATAAAACAATATTTTTGCTCAGCGTCGATCTCAAAATCAAATAACTGGGTACTATTCTCCACCTGCTCTACCGCAACTAAAATATAACCCTGCTGCTTTAATTTTGCTATCACCTCACTTGCTTCTTTCTCATATTCCCATTCTACAGATTCAGTTGCACCAAGTGCCGTTTTGGCAATCTCCCGGTTGGGAGGGGTTCCGGTAATGCCACAGAGATACATTTTTTCAGCCAGAAAAGCATCAGCTGTCCGGAAAGCAGAGCCTACATTATGCAGGCTCCGGACGTTATCTAATAAAAGTACATACGGATTTTTTTTCTTAACTTTGAATTCATCCACCGTTGCCCTGTGGAGTTCATCATTCTGTAATTTACGCATAAACAAAGGGGGTTAGTTGCATTTTTCCTACCGAAAACTTTTGCAGGTTTCCGCCCGGATGATGAATTGAACTTGGATTACAAATCACTTTACCTGATAAAAAATTGATCAAAAGTACACAAAATAAAGAAACCACCCCCTCCCGTTCTGAAACACCGCTGATGAAGCAATACAACATCATCAAGGCAAAATACCCAGGTGCCATGTTGCTTTTCAGGGTAGGAGATTTCTACGAAACGTTTGGGGAAGATGCCGTAAAAGCAAGCCGTATTCTGGATATTGTGCTTACCAAACGGGCAAATGGCACAGCTTCCGAAATTCCATTAGCCGGCTTTCCCCATCATTCCCTGGATGCTTATCTGCCCAAACTGGTACGGGCCGGACAAAGGGTAGCCATCTGCGACCAGCTGGAAGATCCTAAATTTGCCCAGGGAATTGTAAAAAGAGGCGTTACAGAACTAGTAACGCCAGGTATTGCTTTCAGTGATAATGTTCTGGATGTAAAACGGAATAATTACCTGTCAGCCATCCATATTTCCGGCGAAAGTGTGGGGATTGCTTTTCTGGATGTATCTACCGGGGAATTCTTTGCTTCGCAGGGCAACACGATGTATGTTGACAAACTCCTGCAAAGTTTTCAGCCTGCTGAAGTATTGTATTGCAAAAATCAACGTAATAAGATTACCGGATTAGTGGCAGATAAATATGCCATGTTTCACCTGGAAGAATGGATTTTCCAGCACCAGTTTGCCTACGATAAACTCATCCAGCATTTCCAGACCAATTCTCTGAAAGGATTTGGCATTGAAAGTTTGCCGGAAGGTATTATTGCAGCCGGATGTATTCTGCATTATTTGTCAGAAACGGAACACAAGGATGTAAAGCATATTGCTACTATTTCCAGGCTGGAAGAAGACCGCTATGTATGGCTCGATAAGTTCACCATCCGGAATCTGGAGTTAATATATCCGCAGCAGGAATCTGGTGTACCTCTGATTGATATTCTCGACCACTCGGTTACTCCGATGGGCAGCCGGTTGATGAAAAAATGGCTGGTTCTGCCCTTGCGGGAAAAAGCAATTATTGAAGAAAGGCTCGATGTAGTTTCCTTCCTTACTAAAGAAAATCAGTTCATAGAGCAGTTGCAGCAACACCTCAAACAAGTGGGTGATTTAGAACGGTTAATTTCCAAAGTAGCTGTCCGAAGGATCAATCCCAGGGAACTGCTGCAACTGAAAAAATCCCTGCATCATACCAATCCGGTGAAAGAAATATTAGCGGGCTCTGCCCTGCCCCAGCTCAAAAAGCTGGCTGACCAGTTAAATCCCTGCCAGTTTCTGTTCGATAAACTCGAAACAGAACTATTTGAAGAACCACCCATTGTAACCAATCAGGGACGGTTGATTAAAGAAGGTATTAACAAAGAACTGGACGAACTCCGGGCTATCGCTTACTCTGGAAAAGATTATTTGCTTCAGCTACAGCAGCGTGAAATTCAAAATACCGGCATAAGTTCGTTAAAAGTGGCGTACAATAAAGTGTTTGGCTACTACCTGGAAGTTACCCATGCCCACAAAGACAAAGTGCCAGCCAGCTGGATACGTAAACAAACCCTGGTAAATGCGGAACGTTATGTAACAGAAGAATTAAAAGAGTATGAGGAAAAAATCCTACATGCCGAAGATCGCATTTTTACCATTGAGCAGCAAATGTTTAATGCACTGGTACTGGCTGCAGCAGAATATGTTACCCAGATCCAGAAAAACGCCCAGGTACTGGCAAAAATTGATTGCCTGGGATCGTTTGCCAGCGTTGCCATCAAAAATAAATATGTAAGGCCGGAGATTTCAGATTCCAGGGTGATTTCGATCAAAGATGGCCGGCATCCGGTGATAGAAAAGCAGTTGCCTCTGGGCGAAAATTTCATTCCCAACGACATCTATCTCGACGATGAAACCCAGCAAATCATGGTGATTACCGGTCCGAATATGGCTGGTAAATCTGCCTTGCTCAGGCAAACTGCCTTGATTGTATTGATGGCACAAATGGGAAGTTTTGTTCCGGCCTCTTCCGCCTGGATCGGGCTGGTTGATAAAGTTTTTACCAGAGTAGGTGCTTCTGATAACTTATCAAAGGGAGAGTCTACATTTATGGTAGAAATGACCGAAACCGCCAGCATTCTCAACAACCTCAGCGAACGGAGCCTGGTGCTGATGGATGAGATTGGAAGGGGAACCAGTACCTATGACGGCATTTCTATTGCCTGGGCCATTGTGGAATTTCTGCACCAACATCCAAAGTATAAAGCCAAAACCTTATTTGCTACACACTATCATGAGTTGAATCAACTGGCTGATGATTTTCCAAGGATAAAAAATTACAATGTATCTGTAAAAGAAGCGGCAAACAAGATCATTTTCATGCGCAAATTGCAGGAAGGAGGAAGCCAGCACAGCTTTGGTATCCATGTTGCGCAGATGGCAGGAATGCCGACACAAATCGTGTCGAGAGCCAATGAAATTATGCATCATCTGGAGAAGGATAAAATACGCAATCATCCGGATGCAGTATTTAAGGAAATCCCCAAAAACAATTACCAATTAAAGATTTTTGAAGCTTCTGATCCAAACTTTATGAAAGTAAAAAACATTCTGGATAAGCTTGATATTAATACTATTTCACCAGTAGAAGCATTGCTAAAATTAAATGAAATTAAGCTGATTTTACAAGCAAAATAAATTGGAATAATTTGTTGCTTTCGTTAAAAAAATTATTTCTTTTGTTACATTATTTTTAATCTTAAACCTTTACATAGGTTATTAAGGAGGTGTTTAACATGGCAAAACAATCAGGGTCAAGCAAAACTGATGCAGGCAAAAAATCCGACAGCACAAAGAAGGATACCAAAGACACAAAAACAACTACAAAGAAGAAGTAATGTACTTTTTCCAACCTCTAAAGCCCTTATTTCGTATCTGGAAGAAGGGCTTTATTGTGTAAAGCCATTTCAGTTTTCATTATAAAACTTTTACAGCTATGAGCAAGAAAAAAGAAATTCCAGGCAAGAATCCTTCTGTTGTAAAAAAACAAGAAGAAGGTTTGCATGGACAGCAACCCGATACACCAACCAGAGGGGATATTAAAAAAATAAGTACGGATTATGTAAATCCCAATAATGGAGCCCAGCAGAAAAGCCAGAAGAAAACATAACCTGATATTCAGCGTTTTACTGTTTTCTCTAATTTTTTTCTAAAAATAATTGAATTTGTAAATTCTGTTAGTAGATTTGCACTCACTATTCCGCTGATAGAGGCGGAACTTGCGAAAGTAGCTCAGCTGGTAGAGCGCGACCTTGCCAAGGTCGAGGTCGCGGGTTCGAACCCCGTCTTTCGCTCAAAGTAAAGCACCGGAAACGGTGCTTTATTGTTAACAAAAACCTATGCCGGGGTGGTGGAACAGGTAGACACGCAAGACTTAAAATCTTGTGAGCCAAAAGCTCGTGCGGGTTCGATTCCCGCCCCTGGTACATTAAAAGCCTTTCTATTCATTTAGAAAGGCTTTTTTATTAATGTGTGAAGGAAAGTGGAAAGTTGTCAATCTACTTAATATAATCTAATAGGTTGTATTTTATTGTATAATGGCTTCTATTGTATTTGTGGTAACTTATTATTTTACTAATGGACCGTTCCTATTGTCTTAAGTAGTTTAGATAAATTCTTGGTGAGCATAGCCAATCATCTCCAAAAAGCAATAACAAATCGCTTATCCTTTTTTTCAAGTCCTTTTCAGACATAGTTAACATAGAATCAAAATATTTACCACATATACTTGCCTTGTCTTTTGGGTACCCTATTAATAAAACGGTCTGATCCTGATAAGGAATAATATTAAAAAAAATAATTGTTAAAGATTCATAACCCATTACTTGGGCAATTGTGGTTTCATTGGCTAATTCATAATTAAAACACTGTGAACAACAAATTTCAATTCGAGGTATAACTCTTTTATGAAACTGAAAATATCCTTGACCGGTGGAATTTTGATGAATCTCATTTTCAACCGTCTCCTTTGCTACTAAGGCATCTTTTATTGACATTTCTATATTTGCTGATTCAACAGTATACCAATTTCTGCCCATTGCTCTATCCATTCGTATACTTAGCTCTGGATTCATATACCATTCCAAAGCAATTTCTTTGGTAATCTCTCTTTCTCTTAATTTGTAAACTAATGAGCGGTAGGAAAATAATAGCTGAGAATAGTAATCATTTAAATTTATTGAATTTTGCTCTATATTCTTAAATAACTCACTATCATGGTTATGATCATCACTCCCACAGAAGCCCTTAAATGTATAAGCTTCATTTATACCCTTTTTTTTAAAACAGTAATAATGCTCTTTAAAATTATCTGCTAATAATTGATACACATGATTGTTTTCTGAAATAGAATTAATTATTCCATTTTTCTGAAGTATATGTGAGTTAATTGCATATTTACCACATCCATCAACAAAGCAAACACGTTTTCTTAAATCCACTTTCCTTTCTATAGCATCCCTCTTAGCCCTTAATTGTTGTTCTTCCGAATGGCTAGCCATCTGATTGTAAACTTTTTAACAAGGTTTCAAATATAACCAGTATAGTATAATTGTGCTTTATTGCTGGTAATGAAAGGGTAAGATATATTTTAGAGAATTGATATTATTATTCTTCTTTAAGGGGAAGGTTAGGTAGCTTAATAATAAATGTAGTGCCAACACCTAGTTCTGATTGCAGTTGAATCGATCCATTGAGTTTTTCTATGGTTTCTTTCACAATATATAATCCAAGTCCGGAACTATTTGAAAGCTGGCTTCCCCGGTAAAACATATCAAACACCTTTTCTTGCTGCCAGGTGTCAATACCTATCCCATTATCTTTTACTATAATAGTGGCACAATGTTTATCAGTCTGGATATGTATGTGTAGAAACGACCTTTCACAGTGTAAGTTCTGATATTTAACCGCGTTTGAAAATAAATTACGAAAAATGATATGTAACCGCCTGGCATCATTGAAATGAGGATAGTTAATGGTAAACTCCTTCAGAATTTGCAGGCGAGGAGCATTTTCCATGTATACCAGTTCAGCATGAACATTTTCTACTAATTCCTGGAAATTAATTTCTTCCCGGTTCATACTTACCCTTGAATTCCGGGAATAGTCTAATATATCTTTTACAAATCCATCTAGTTTATGGATACTTTTATTGATCATTTGCAGATACAATTGTAATTGTGTGGGATCTTGCTCAAGCTCAATAAGTGTAACTAATCCCAGAATGGATGACAAGGGAGCCCGGATATCATGTGATACCCGGTATACAAAATTATCCAGCTCCTCGTTTGTCTTTTTCAGGTCAGCCGTCCTGATTTCAACCCTTGCTTCAAGTTCCTGGGCCTGCGACTGAATTTCTTCCTTTTGTTCCTGAATCAGCCCGTTCATCTCTTGGAGAGATGCATTGGCTTTTTGTAATTGTAAAGTACGCTCAGTCACTTGTTTTTCAAGCCTCTTGTTTTGATATTTAATCCGTCTGACGCGTGAGTAATAAAGGATTGTTAATAAGGAGGTGGCAGATAATAAAAAAACAATTCGGGCCCACCAGGTATGCCACCATGGGGGAGTTATTACAATTGTCAGGGTGCGGGTTGGCACGGCAACTCTACCATCTGCGGCAGTAGTCACTTCAAAAACATAGCGCTTGGGTGGCAGATTGGTATAGGTTACCTTCCGGGTGGCACCGGCATTCTGCCAGCTTTCATCGGTAAATCCTTTCAGCCGGTATTTATACTGGATTTCTTCCGGGGCTGTGTAGTTTAATGCGGCATATTCAATACTAAATACCGATTGTTTATAATCTAAGGTAATGGTTTGGCTCTGATTGAGCCTTGCTTGTAAGGGAGAATTTTCCCTGCCGATCGGCACAGGTTTATTAAATATTTGAAAATCCACCCATACAAGCGGCACCTGCAAATTAAGCTGTTTTAAACTATCGGGATGAAACAGATTAAAGCCATTATTTCCACCAAAGAGCAATTCACCAGACGCCAGCCTGCCAGAGGCCTGCCTGTTAAATTGCAGACCTTGCACACCAGCACTCATTCCAAAGAGCTGGTAGCGTTCAGTTTCCGGATCAAAACGTACCATGCCCTGGTTTGTACCCAGCCAGAGGACGCCTTTATTATCTTCTGCGATCGCATTGATCGTATTACTGGGAAAGCCATTAGCGATTGTAAATGTTTTAAAGGTAGAGTCTTTTTTTTGCAGGAGTTTTAGCCCCCTCCTCCCGTCCCGATCCATATTCTTCCTTTGGCATCTTCAAATAAAGCCCGCACCGCATAACGGGTTTCATCAGGAGTTTGTAAAGGAAGATGAAAAAACCGGTTCCGTTTTCTATCCATTACATTCAGGTTGCCATTAGAGGTACCAATCCATACATTGTTCAGCTGATCCACCATAATAGCCCATACGAAATTATCGCTTATGCTTTCCGGATTGTTGACTTGCTGGGTAAAGGAAGTAAACTTTTTCCGGTCCGGATCAAAACTGCTGATACCTCCACCAAAAGTTCCCAGCCAGATGTACCCCTCCTGGTCTTCAGCCAGACAAGTAACATTGTCGTTGTTGAGTTGACCGTCAACAGGCGCTTTCCCTTTTCTGAAATGTGTAAAAGTTTTCTTTCTGGAATCAAAAAAATCCATCCCGCCATCCCAGAATCCTATCCATATTCCCTGCCTGCGGTCTGCTAATATGGCTTTAATTTTATTACTGCCAATACTGAATGGGTTTTTGTAGTCATGCTGGTAGGATACAAAAGAATCCCTGTCAGGGTTTAATATGTTCAGACCTCCTCCATCTGTTCCAATCAACACCCGGCCGGAACGATCCGTTAGGAATGCACTTACATCATTATTTGTAAGGGAATTTGTATTTATTTTTTTATAGTAATGCCCCATCTGAGTTAGATATGGATCAGTCAGGCACAAGCCATTATTATTAGTACCCACCCATAAACGTCCCTGTTTATCCCCATATAAACTCTTTACTGAATTACCTGCCAGGCTTTTGGGATCGAAAGAATCATGATGATAGGTGTAAAATGATTTTTCTGATTCATTATATAAACATAAACCGTTGTCAGTTCCGATCCATAGCCGCTTATGCATGTCTTCTGTAAGGGCCCAAACCTGGTTGCTGGTCAAAGAATTACTTTCTGACGGTAAATGATTAAAATGAGTAAATTCCTGTGCGGAACCTTCTTTCAGATTTAAGCCATTATTCCAGGTACCTACCCAGAGCCTGTTTTTACTATCACATAATACGCTGAAAACTTCGTTATGACTGAGGCTACTCTCATTTCTACTGTCGTGTAGATACTGCTGAAAAATACCAGTACGAGGATCAAAATGATTAACACCCCCACCAATGGTACCAATCCAGAGTTTGCCTTCTTTGTCTTCTGTGATCGCACTTACCCGGTTATGACTGATTGAAGTAGTATCCTGAGGATCATGAATAAAAGCAGTAAAAGTATAAGTCTTTGTATCACCTAAATTTAGTCCATAGCCATTGGTACCTGCCCAGATTCTACCTTTAGAATCTTTAAATAAGTCGTAAATATAATTACTGCTGATACTATTACTTTGTTGAGGGATATGCTTGAACTGCCGGAAATTGTCTAAATTGCGGTTATAAATAAAAATTCCCCCTCCCCAGGTAGCTATCCAGATATTATGGTTATTGTCTTCAACTAAAGATACAATGGGATGATTGGTCAGGCTTGTGCTGTCTCCAGGAATATGCTTATATACCTGAAAGGTATAACTATCGAATTTATTGAGGCCATCTTCTGTGGCCACCCAGATAAATCCTTCACTATCCTGCAAGATTTTCCTTACATAATTATTGGAAAGTCCGTTTTGAACGGTATATCTTTTGAATGCGACTTGTGGTTGCGTGCTTGCAAGGGTTTGCAGGCCAGGTGAAAACAAAAAAAGTATCAGGAAAACTAAATAAGGAAAATGAGTAACTAGCTTTCTCATAGGCAAAGCAAACTAAAATTTTTCCTTGCAAAAAGTGGCACCAAGAATGTTATATCAGTCTATTCCGGGCAATATGCATAATTAACTTGCAAAGATATACATCTTCCTAAAGATTTATTCTTATATAAAGAATAGAAATTAACGAAATGTTTACATTTAAAGTTGTAGGGAATATAAGACAAAGCGGTTCATCATGTGATCTGTAATTAAAATTTACAGTTGTAGTTATTGTTTATGGCAGGCTTCCTCGATTTTGTTCCTACAAAACAAAAACTACTTACTGAAGATACATTACTACTCATCTCTGTTTATCACAAAGCTTATATTATATCCCTTTGCCTTAAAGAGTAATAGTGCTTATTTTTCTACTTCTAATATGTTTAAAGAGGAAGTACTCTACCCAACTAAAAAGCTACTATTATGAAAATAAAAAAGGGAAGTGGAATTTTGTGGTGACCAAACTACAAAAAACACATTCCCTATGAAGCAATACTTCACCAACGAAGTTAAACAAGTTTTGGACAAAGTAGCAATCGTTAAAAACTTAGCCCGCAAGAAATTTATTACCAGCTTTGTGCTGGCTTTGATTCAGAGCAGAAAGGTACAGTTTTCTCATCTGGCTCATTATCTCAATGATGAAGCCAAAATAAGTTGTAATCAGGTAAGGATACAGGATTTCTTTCGGGAAGTAGACTTGGATTATCAAGCCTTAGCCTGCTTGCTGTTATGCTTTCTGCCTCAAGGAAAGATTAGCTTGTGTATAGATCGAACGGAATGGGATTTTGGTCAGTGCCAAGTCAATATATTGATGGTAGTTGCCACAAGTGGAGTGCTGCATGTGCCGCTGTATTGGCAGTTATTGGAGAATGAAAGTGGTAATTCGGCTACAGATGATAGGAAAGCCTTCCTTAGTCAATGCATTGCTTTAGTAGGCAAAGAACGCATTGGTATGGTAGTGGCTGACAGAGAATTTATTGGCCACAACTGGCTTTCTTACTTGAAGAGCCATGGTATTCTGTTCTGCATCCGTGTGCCCAAACATCATCTGATCACACGCCTGGATGGCAGACAGCACCGGGTAGAAGAGTTGCTTACTAAAGCTAGCGAATTGTCTTTAGCCGATTGTCTGGTAGATGGTGTCTGGGCTAATGTATATATAAAGAAACTCAGAAGTGGAGACATTCTGTTTTTATTAGGTACAGTTAAGGTAGGTCTGCTTGGACAACTCTATAGAAAAAGATGGACCATTGAAACCTTATTTCAGAATATGAAAGGAAGAGGCTTTGATTTGGAGTCTACTCACTTGAAGCTTACAGACAAACTCAAAAAATTGATCGGTCTGGTAAGCATTGCCTATGGCTTTTGTTTAACTTATGGCTTGTATTGTCATCAAAAAATTAAAGCCATACCAAAAAAGAAACACGGTTACAAAGCTAATAGTTTTTTCAGGTATGGTCTTGATTGTATCGGCTATGCTATCAGAGTAGAATGGAACAAAGATTTGATTGCTTTTCAAACCCTTATGCGATTGTTGAGCCGGACTTTAAGACAAGTATTTCAGTCTAGTAGATTGCCTAATAAAATAGTTGGGTAGAGTAAAGAGGAAGGTAAAAGTCTAGCTTTTTTTTTCTCCGGACTTACTTTTCAAAAGCCGCTGTTCGTGAATAAAGTTTTTGATCTCATTTTGAGTGAATTGCGGCAGGGCTCCGCTTTTGGTAGCGACCAGTGCTCCTGTCGCACAAGCAAACTCCATAGCTTCCCGGATAGGAGCCTTCTGAAGTATTTTACTGAGAAAAGCCGCCAGAAATGCATCTCCGCTTCCAATGGTATCTTCGATTTCCACCTGGTAGCCTGAATGTTCTATATAACCTTCTTCACATAATAAGATTGCCCCCTTCTCCCCTCTTGAAACAAGAATTTTGTCAAGTTCAAATCGCTGTTTAATAAAGGTCATCGCTTCTTTGTGGGGAGCAATCTTTCCAAACCAGCTCATAATTTCAATTAACTCCCGCTCATTCATTTTTACAATGTCAGCGTGGTTCATTAATAATTGTATGAGTTTGGGAGAATAATGAGGCGGGCGCATATTTACATCAAATACTTTTACCCTGGCAATAAGCAGATATTTTAGGAGGGTATCATACGTTATTTTATTACGGGACGCTAAACTGCCATAGATAAATAAGTCACATTTGGATATCAATTGGGTTACCTGCTCATCATACTCTATATAATCCCATGCTACAGAAGGGGCAATTTCATAAACAACATCTCTTTTATTGCCTATATTGGCTTTTACCACACTTGTCGGGTGCTTTTCATCAATTTGAATATAACGGGTGGCTACCCCTTTCTCCTGCAATCGCTCTACTAATGATTTTCCTAATAAGTCATCTCCGATGCGGCTAATAATGGCAGGTGAAAATCCATTATAGTTAAAATGCACGGCTACATTCATGGGTGCGCCCCCAGGCATAACTCCGCTTGGTAGAATATCCCAAAGCATTTCTCCAAAACAGATAATCTTTTCATGCATAGTACATGATAAGTTATACTAACTTCTGATTATTTGTTCAATATTTAGTGAATATTTATTAGTAAACAGGCATTTGTTGTAAACGTAGTACACAAAATCAACTGTAATAAGTTAATAGTTACCGATAGACTTGTTTTCTATAGTCCTGGGCAGGGTATAGCCATGTATGTTTTGGGAAGGAGGAATTTACAAGGGGCACTTAAAATGAAACCTGATTTACCTGAAAAGGAATTTTATTAGTTTCTAATACCCATATAAAGGTACTTTTATATACCTCGTGGGGTTGAAAGATATATTGATCATCTTTGTCATCTATTTGTTGAGCCAGGGAATAAAGCTGTGATTTAACTTCCTCGTCATAATCAAGCTCTTTTTTATCAACAGAAAAAAATGTAGTCATAATTTATAAAAATAAATGATGTGAGCGTGTCAATTTGTAGAAATACTATTCACCAGATTTTTCACTTTTTGCTTGTCAAATTTAGATATACTGGATTTTCACAATCCCTTACTACTCTGTCAGTAATGTTCTCTAACATATACTGCTTATTTATAACATTTTAACAAAACCAAAATCAACACATAAAAAATAAGAAAAGCAAAATATTGTTTTTTTTATTTTAAATTATTGTATTCAATCGCTTTCCATTCTGTAGGAGTTGTGTTATGATCCCACCTATCGATATAATTTTCGTTTCAATAAATTTCCAGTATTTATATATTTTATTCAACTAGTAAATATAGCGTATAGTCTATAAAAGATCAATTAGGAATGAAAGATAGTAAAAAAAACTCCACATCTATCTTATGAATAAGATATTATAAGTATTTCACTACACCTACAAACTCTAATATAGAAAATAAGTTTTTTATCACCTATAAACAAAGTACAATTTATTTATAGGTGATAAAAATAGTATAGTTCAAAAATTCATTTAAGTCATCCTTACACAAACACATTTTATTATTTTTCAATTATAATATAACTTTCCCAATATTAATATATCTTCAAAAAATTGCACTAAAAAAGGTTAATTATTAATTCCATCAGGTAGATAAGCTTTCATTTTACAGTTTGAATGTTGGGAATACAACCCAGAACTAAAGCTATTCTTAAAAGTTAACTGGCTTTGATATACAAATAATTTTCTATCTTGAACATCTACTTATACTACCTATTATACCTGGCATATGTTATGAAGAATACCCGCAGAAACTTTTTAAAAGTAAGTAGCCTTGCCGGAATAAGTTTAACCCAGGGCAACTGGCCAATAACCGCTTCCCACACTGATCCAACATTAAGTCAAAACCCTATTCGTATAATGAATACTACTGATCAAGACCTGAGCATTATTGGTCAATATGGGCCGTGGGCAACGGCACAGATGCAAAAAAATTTACCTTCTTTCTCCTTCCGGAAAAAAGAATGGAAGGATCTGGGCGAATGGAAAAAAGCCGCCAGAAATCAGGTCATGCAGCGAATGGCCATTCCTGATCTGGGAGGATTACCACCGGTAAAAGCAAATAAAAAATACACCTACGATGGCCTTCAGATCGAAGAACTAAGCTGGCAATTGCCCTATGGACGTCCAACAGAGGCTATTTTACTAAAACCCCAGAATGCACAGGGCCGCTTACCTGCCATTCTTGCCTTCCATGATCATGGGGGGAACAAATACTTTGGAACACAGAAAATAACCCGTATCCCCAGCCAGAATCCCTTGATGGCTGAACATCAGAAATTATATTACAGTGGTTTAGCCTGGGCGAATGAAATTGCCAAACAAGGGTATGTAGTGTTGGTTGCAGACGCATTTGATTTTGCCAGCCGCAGAATTATGCTGCAGGATGTACCAGCTTCCATGCGAAACGGGTTAACAGACCCCGAACCTTCAAATGCCGATGGTATCGAGAAATACAATCAATGGGCCGGAGATCATGAACATATTTTGTCTAAATCCTTGTTGAGTGCCGGCACAACCTGGCCTGGTGTATTCTTCGCCGAAGACCGTAAAGCCCTGGATATTTTATGTGCCCGCACAGATGTAGATGCGTCCAGAGTCGGATGTGGTGGATTATCGGGTGGCGGTTTGCGTACGGTGCTCATGGCCGGATTAGATGAGCGGATTAAATGCGCGGTTTGCGTAGGCTTTATGACGACCTGGAAAGACTTTATCCTGAATAAATCCTATACCCATACCTGGATGAGCTATATTCCTTTGCTGCCCACAGAACTTGATTTCCCGGAAATATTAGGCTTACGAACGCCTCTACCGTCACTTGTGCTCAATGATATGGAAGATGATTTATTTACCCTCCTGGAAATGAAGCAGGCCGACCAGATTCTTACTGAAGTATATAAAAAAGCAAATGCAGCCGACCGGTTTAAAACTTCTTTCTATCCTGGTCCGCATAAATTTGATGCGAAGATGCAGGCCGAAGCCTTCGAATGGTTTGGCAAATGGCTGAAAGGCTAATGATCCGTTTGTTTAGAATTTTATATGCCTACAGAATCATTAGTATTGAATATTTTACTGTTTTTTCTTTTATTACCAGATTGAAAATTAACTACCTTAATTAAAGCTAATCTTCTGACAAACCAGACATGAAACACCACAACCGGAGAACATTTTTAAAAGTAGCCACCGCCACCGGCTTAAGCTTAAGCCTGGCCGGAGAATTACAAGCCTTATCAAAAGCAGAGCAGGGAAAAAGAGTAGGGATTATTGGCTTAGATACTTCGCATAGTACCGCATTCACTAAAGTACTCAATGCCCCAGATGCCAGTACCGATTATGGCGGATATAAGGTAGTAGCCGCCTATCCGCAGGGAAGCAAAGACATTGAATCCAGTGTAAAACGCATTCCCGGGTACACCGAAGAAGTAAAAAAACTGGGTGTAGAAATCGTGGGTTCGATTAAAGAATTATTGAGCAAAACCGATGTAATTCTGCTGGAAACCAACGATGGCCGCCTGCACCTGGAACAAGCCCTGGAAGTACTGAAAGCTGGCAAACGCATGTTTATCGACAAACCGGTAGCTGCTTCATTATCCGATACCATCGCCATTTATGAAGCAGCTAAAAAATATAATGTTCCTATTTTTACGACTTCATCTTTACGCTATATCAAAGGAGTGCAGGATATTGACAAGAGCCAGGTATTAGGAGCCGATACCTTTAGCCCGGCTACACTCGAAAAAACACATCCAGATCTGTTCTGGTATGGGGTACATGGGGTAGAAACGCTGTATACGGTGATGGGCCTGGGTTGTAATAGTGTAGTAAGGGTGCATACCGAAAACACAGATATAGTGGTAGGCAACTGGCAGGATGGGCGGGTAGGCACTTTCCGTGGAACACGTACCGGCAAACATGAGTATGGAGGCACTGTATTTACCAAAAATGGAAATATAGTATTAGGTCCTTATCCTGGGTATGAACCCTTGCTGGTTGAAATCATCAAATACTTTCAGACTGGAAAAGCGCCGGTAAGTCCGGAGGAAACGATTGAAATTTTCGCCTTTATGGAAGCCGCCGACGAAAGCAAACGGCAGAATGGAGCCTCAGTTACCCTGGCCAGTGTGATGGAAAAAGCCCGGAAATTTCAGAAGCGGGGATAAGCTGGTCAATAGTCATTGGTCACTGGTCATTGGTAAGTTAGTTGAATAGGTCTTGACCTGAAGAACAAAAAGAATGTAAACGTATCGATATAAAAAAATAGATAAATATTCCATGCGCGGGAGGATAAATGAAAAGCGGGGTGCGCGTTGGGTAGAGCCTGGAAGCATTTTTCATTTTGCCACAACTGCTACGCAGGCAACCTTCTCACTCTCGTGCTCGGTTGTGTTGGCTCTCTTCGCATTTGCATGCTCAAGAGTGTTTTGTTACTTTTATTTTGGGCAAGCAAAATAAAAGTAAAGACGGCCTGAGTCAACAAAAAATTAACTTGTCTAAATTAGTAATGAGACTTAAATGCTAAAACTACTTCAAGAAAATACTAAGGTCATGAGAGTTTTTGCATCGCACACAATTCGAAATTAATTACCTAAACCCAGACCATCAGGAAGGAATTATTCCTTTGGTCATTGAAAATAAAGTATCATGAAAACCACAGACAATTCCAGAAGAGATTTTATAAAAAAAACAATTACCGGTGCCGCCGCTATGTCAGTTGGAGGCATTTTACCAGGCTTTACGGCCAAAAGTTATGGCAATATTCTGAAAGCAAACGAAAAGATCAGGGTTTGCATTATGGGTGTTAACAGCCGCGGATTTGCGCTGGCCAATAACTTTGCCAGCCAGTCCAACTGTGAGGTATTATACATCTCAGATGTCGATTCCAGAGCAGCCGAAAAAGCGATTGCCAATGTAGATACCATTCAAAAGAAAAAGCCAAAAGCCCAGCCTGATTTCCGGAAAGCCCTGGAAGACAAACACCTGGATGCACTCGTGGTGGCCGCTCCGGATCACTGGCATGCGCCGGCGGCCATTCTTGCCTCTAAAGCCGGAAAACATGTATACCTGGAAAAACCATGCAGCCACAATCCGAATGAAGGAGAAATGCTGGTAGCTATAGCTAGTAAGTATAAAAATGTCATTCAGATGGGCAACCAGCGCCGTTCCTGGCCCAATGTAGTGGCAGCCATTATAGAGTTGAAGAATGGAGTGATTGGCCGTCCATATTTTGCTAAAGGCTGGTACACCAATAACCGGGCTTCCATTGGCGTGGGTAAAGAAACAGCTGTACCTTCCTGGCTGGATTATGAACTATGGCAGGGTCCGGCTCCCAGGATGCCTTATAAAGACAATGTGATCCATTATAACTGGCACTGGTTCTGGAACTGGGGTACCGGGGAAGCCCTCAATAATGGCACCCATATGCTCGATCTGATGCGCTGGGGCCTGGGTGTGGAATATCCAACCAAGGTAACTTCTTCAGGCGGGCGTTACCGCTATCAGGATGACTGGCAGACCCCGGATACACAGGTTATTAATTTAGAATTTGCCAATAATACCGCTATGAGCTGGGAAGGCAGAAGCTGCAATGGCCGAACCGTGGAAGGTACGAGTGTAGGGGTTATGTTCTATGGCGAAAACGGTTCCCTGCTGATTGAAAGTGGTAACTCATATAAAATCTATGACCTGGAAAATAAGCTGGTGAAGGAGGTAAAAAACGACATTACCATTAATGCCCGCGACAAAATGGACCCTTCCCAGCAGCTGGATGCCATTCATATTCAGAACTTTTTTGAAGGCATCAGCAAAGGAACTGCTTTAAATGCCGAGATTGTGGGAGGTCACCAGAGTACGCTGCTTTGCCAGCTGGGCAATATTGCCTTGCGTTCCGGTAGTACTTTACACATCGATCCAACCAACGGCCATATCCAGAATAACCCTGAAGCGATGCAATACTGGAAACGCGAATATCATCTGGGCTGGGAACCAACCGTTTAGGATAGGTGGAATCTTGAATATCGAACAAGGAATGTTGAAGAAAGAAGTAAATTTTTTCATCATTGATAAGAAATAAAGAATCAATAACAGCTTTTGCAGAAGCCACCTTATATAACCTTTGGGTCAGCACTGGCCTTGTGCGGGTTGTATAGTGTGGCGGATGTAAAAGCAGGGCCTCTCCGGCCCAGGAGGAGAAATGCCTCTGCGCACAATATCAGATTTAACCGAGTGACCAATTAACTTAGCCTCCACCTTACCCTCATGACTTCACAAGCCGCCGTAGTAGATGTACAATCCCTAAGCCGACGAGATACCATTATTTCCATTCTCATTATAGGCGTATTGTTTTTTATTTTCGGCTTTGTATCCTGGGTAAATGCCATTCTGATTCCTTATTTCAAGATTGCCTGCGAACTCACCAGCTTTCAATCCTATCTGGTTGCTTTTGCCTTTTACATATCTTACTTCATTATGTCGGTACCGGCATCCTATCTGCTAAAGGCAGTGGGGTTCAAAAAAGGGATGATGTTTGGCTTCTGGGCGATGGCCACGGGGGCTTTTATATTTGTACCAGCTGCCTATACCCGTACTTACGAAGTGTTTCTGCTAGGATTATTTACTATTGGCATAGGGTTAGCCATTCTGCAAACTGCCGCCAATCCCTATATCACGATTCTTGGCCCCAAAGAACGGGCGGCCCAGCGCATCAGTATCATGGGTATTTGCAATAAAGCCGCTGGTATTCTGGCTCCCCTCCTGTTTGCGGCTGTCATTCTCCGGCCAACCGATACAGATCTTTTCAAGCAACTGGCTACCATGAACGACCTGGAAAGAAACGCTGCCCTGGATGAACTGATCCGACGGGTGATTGTGCCTTATGCCACCGTAGGTAGTGTGTTATTTATATTGGGTTTAATGGTTTTTTATTCTCCCTTACCCGAAATTAATACCGAACAGGAAGATTCAAGCCTGGCTGCTAACAATGCTGGCAAGAAAAGCATTTTCGAGTTTCCACACCTGATACTAGGGGCCATTGCCATTTTTTTACACGTAGGAACCCAGGTTATTGCCATTGATACAGTCATTGGCTATGCTAACTCCATGGGAATTGATCTGCTGGAAGCCAAAGTATTTCCCTCTTATACACTATTAGTCACCATTTGCGGCTATATTCTGGGTATCATCACTATTCCCAGATACATCCGGCAGGTGAATGTATTCCGGATCTGTGCGCTGTTGGGAAGCTTATTTACATTACTTATTATTTTCGCCAGCGGTTCAATTACATTTTTAGGTCATACCACTGACATTTCCATCTGGTTTGTAGTACTCTTAGGTTTACCCAATTCCCTTGTCTGGGCTGGTATATGGCCTTTGGCATTAGATAGCCTGGGACGTTTTACTAAACTTGGTGCCTCTATTCTGATTATGGGATTATGCGGAAATGCAATTATGCCGCTTTTCTATGGGTATTTCGCCGATCTGTACAATGTCCGGACAGCTTACTGGGTACTATTCCCTTGTTATCTGTACCTGATGTATTATGCCTTTTACGGACACAAAGTAAGAAGGTGGTCTTTTGAAAATAACCTATAACCAGCCAGTACTATGCACTCAATCCTAAAAATATTTAACGGAAAAATTATTACGCCTTACCGGATCATTGCAAATGGAACGATAGTTGTTTCAGAGGGCAAAATCAGAGAAGTGAAGGAGGGGAACATTGAAGTGCCTGATGCGCTTGAGATTGATACCGCCGGAAAATATATTGCTCCTGGGTTTATTGACATTCATATTCATGGAGGAGGTGGACATGATTTTATGGATGGAAATGCAGATGCTTTTTTGAAAATAGCCGAAACACATGCACAATACGGGACGACTTCTATGGTACCCACTACGCTCACTAGCGAAAAAGAAGATTTATTCCAGACCTTAGCCTCTTACGAGCAAGCCAAAAAGCAAAATTCTAAAGGCGCAAAATTATTAGGAATGCACCTGGAAGGACCTTATTTCGCCCTCAATCAACGGGGTGCCCAAGACCCCAGGTATATCCGCAATCCTGATCCCAACGAATACAAAGATGTACTGGCCAGATCGTCTTCCATTTTGCGCTGGAGTGCTGCCCCCGAACTCCCGGGAGCCATCGAATTTGGGAAATACATCCGCTCCAAAGGAATATTGGCTGCTGTTGCCCATACAGATGCCATTTATGAAGACGTATTGGAAGCCTTTGAAAATGGATATAGTTTGGCTACGCATCTGTATTCGGCCATGAATGGGGTCACCAGACGGAATGCTTTCCGCTATGCCGGAACCGTAGAAGCCGCTTTTCTGATTGATGAAATGGACGTAGAGATCATTGCGGATGGGGTTCATTTGCCTGCGCCTTTACTCAAACTAGTTTATAAAATCAAAGGTCCTGGCCGGACTGCTTTAATCACTGATGCCATGCGGGCTGCCGGAATGCCTCCCGGAGATAGTATTCTGGGTCCGCTGAAAAATGGCTTAAAAGTAATTGTGGAAGATGGTGTAGCGAAACTCCCCGACCGGACTTCCTTTGCTGGTAGTGTTGCCACCGCAGACAGACTAGTTCGAAATATGATAAACCTGGCTGGTGTTCCTTTGCCTGAAGCTATTCAGATGATCACTTCCACGCCCGCCAGAATTATGGGTGTTGAGAAAAACAAAGGCTCCCTCCTACCCGGTAAAGATGCAGACATAGTTATTTTTGACGATCAGATTACTATTGATACTACCATCGTGAATGGGAATATTGTGTATAGTAGAGAATTGGCTGCAGTGTAAGTAATCAACTGCAACTGTATCCTAATGGCTGCGTTGAGGCAATAAAATAGAAATCTAATATTAACAGATTGCAGATATTGATATTCAAAGCTTAATGCATTGCTGAATGTTCTTTAACCCAAAAAGAATGTCCAATTCCTGCATAACATTTATATATAGGTAATTCTAATATGAGGAATAAAATAATAAGAATTAAACACCAATATTTTATCCATTGATTTTCACTTAAAACATTGAAATACTGACCTAAAAAATTCACAATATATAAGATGCAAATAGCAATAGTAATTGAATAAAAAATAGGTTGATATGTATATATACTTTCTCTATAAAGTATTTTCAAATTCTCATTATCAGATTCAAGTACTTCCCTAAAAATATGATAATCTTCATAAATTCCTTCTTCATCACGAAAGTAGGACAGGTACAATATAAAGAGAGGAAATAAAATCACTATCAACTTTGCTAATAATGTAAAAACTTTCATTGATTTTATCTTTTTACTATAGTCATAAAAATTAAGAATAAAATTGCAGTAAAAACCACTCTTACTGCTCATAACGAGATATATAGTATTAACAAATCGACTGTTAAATAACACTGAAGAATGCTTGCTACTATCTTGTAAGCAATCCTGGTTCTGGTAATTTTAAATCATTATCATCAAAAACAATTACCCAATCTTCTTCTGAAGGAGGCGTAATGCCAAATTTTTCCCGTATATCAGCCACACCGATCCGGAGGGCTGTTCCGGTATGTGGATTGAACCAGTGCATACGCATAGGTTTGCCGGTCATTTTCTGCATATTCAGATAAATGGTGCGGTTTCCTTTCGGAATATACATGATGTATGTGCTATTGTCGGAGGCTTTGGCGGCACATACATAATCCAGTTCGCCAAACGTACCTCTGCCGGATAAAACAATGTCATTACTCTGATCGGGTACTAATTTTTCCCAGGCTCTGGATTCAAATAACCGGAAACAGGATAATACCTGCTTCATTCCGGTAGTGCTCATCAAGGGCTTCCAGTTTTTAAAATAATAGCTGCTGTTCCCAATCTCCCCCGAACTGAAAGAAGTTCCTTTACACCCATTTAATAATCCCTCATACATTTTCCGCCTGATCCACTGGTAATTTTCATTGTCGGCATAGTGGGGCACATCATGTTCGTAACTCTGGTCGAGTTGAATGATCATTTTCCCTTTGTTATACTGGGCTAGTTCGGTTTTATACTGTGGACCTCTTTCCATCAGAATGGATTCTGTCCACACATATAATCCGTCAATATCCATCATATTACCAAATCTGGGATGATCCGTTGACCAGATTATACCCTTATTCATATCAAAATGCCCGGACCATAGATGTTCCGTATCATATGTTCTCACGCCCTGAATCATGTTATTTTCATACGCAAAAGTTTCACCTTCCGCATTATTGTCACCACCAGCTATCCACATGATATTTTTCGTGTTCTTATAGCGTTTTCCTATGAATTCCCCATACTTCCGCATTTTCAGGGTATCGTTATGCTCGCTTTTCATTTCATCCCACCAACCCTGCGAAGGATCTCCCGGATATCCTAGATACACCGGCAAAGCCATCACAAAAAAGCCTTTTTGTTCGGCCATTTTTAAAAACCGGTCTACATGCCCAAAATAAGTTTCGTTGGGTGTAGAAAAATCCCATTTTACAAGCAGCGGCGATATACCTTGCCAATACGGCGGATTTCCTCCCATCTGGGAAGGTGCATTGCTGAGGATAGAAGTCATTACCGTATTGAATCCCTTTTGCCTGAGACTATCTAAAAAAGCGGCTTCGTCTTTTTCTGAGAGTGCCTGTATCAATCCCCAGGCTGAAAATTCTTTGATCAAAAAGGGCTTGTTATTCTGGTCAACAAGGTATCGTTTATTTTCGCTGAGTTTGAGAGGGAATGCTGTTTGCGCCTGGGTAACAAGCGGAAACAACAAGGATACCATTACAATAGCAAACAGCATTATTTTCATTTGAGAAAGCATATCGGTTATGTTTGAAAATAGTGCGATAAAAAGCCATTTATCTACCATCTACTGTAAAATCAGCGTCTGCGTAATAGGCAGTATCAGCAAATATGCCATCAGGCCAGCGCATTTAACACTCAATTTCCTTAATTTTTAGTCCATCTCATTGAAATTTGGATGATTAATGTATAGATTATGACCGAATATATACAGTGTTCCTGTAAGAGTACTCATTCATGGTATAATTTGAACAAATACGCTATATCTAAACCCAAAGAGATGAAAAATAACCGCAGAGATTTTTTAAAAGTGACTGGCCTGGTTACCGCCAGTATGATGGCAGGCTGTGCCAGCAAGAGCGATACGGCGAATGCCAACGATCAGAATAAGAATCAGGCACAGGATACCAAATCCACCTATAAACAGCAGTTTAACATGTCTGGGTATGCGGCTCCTGCCCTGGAAACGGTTCGGATTGGTTTTATCGGTTTAGGAAACCGGGGGCCTGGGGCTGTAGAACGCATGAGCCATATTGAAGGGGTAGATATTAAAGCTTTATGTGATCTGCGGCCAGAGAGAGTGACAAATGCGCAGAAAATTCTGGAAAAAACCGCACACAAACCTACTACCTATTCCGGCAATGAGAACGAGTGGAAAAAGCTCTGTGAAAGTAAAGATATTGACCTGGTATATATTGCTACACCCTGGGCTTTGCATACCCCCATGGCTGTATATGCCATGGAGCAAGGCAAACATGTGGCTACTGAAGTTCCGGCTGCCAAAACGCTGGAAGAATGCTGGCAACTGGTGGAGGTATCTGAGCGCACCAAAAAGCATTGTATGATGCTGGAGAACTGCTGTTACGACTTCTTTGAACTGCTTACCCTGAATATGGTTAGGCAGGGATTTTTTGGAGAAGTGATTCACGGAGAAGGTGCATATATCCATGATCTGCTGGAACCCAATTTTAAAAAGGAAAGCTACTATGACATGTGGCGCCTGAAAGAAAATTTCAGAAATGGAAACCTGTATCCTACCCACGGCTTAGGACCCATCTGCCAGATTATGGATATTAACCGGGGCGATAAAATGGATTACCTGGTAGCTGTTTCCAGCAATGATTTTTCGATGGGGCCGCTGGCAAAAAAACTGGCCCAAACAGATGAGTTTTATAAATCCTATGCCAATAAAACTTACCGGGGAAATATGAATACCACCACCATCCGCACCAGTAAAGGCAGGACTATTATGTTACAACACGATGTTTCTTCTCCCCGTCCCTATTCACGGATTCACTTGGTAAGCGGCACTAAAGGCGTAGCTGTAAAATATCCGGAACCTGCCAAAATCGCAACCGGCCATGAATGGGTATCTGAGAAAGAATTTAAATCGCTGGAAGAAAAGTATACACCGGCTATTACTAAAAAGCTGGGCGAAATGGCTAAAAAAATTGGCGGCCACGGCGGTATGGATTTTCTCATGGACTGGCGCCTGGTCGACTGCCTGCGGAATGGATTGCCTCTGGATATGGATGTGTATGATGCAGCCCTCTGGAGTGCGGTAGCCCCATTGAGTGAATGGTCGGTGTCCAACCGTTCTAATTCCATAGATGTGCCTGATTTTACCTCAGGTTCCTGGAAAAGCAATAAGCCAGTAGATATTTCATTGCAGCAAGGTGGTACAACTCCAGTGAGAGTATAAAATGGTTGTTAGTTATTCGTTGTTAGTTGTTGGTAAAACATTCATAGTTTACAAATGAGCAGATACCTACTACTGCATAAATAGTTTAATTGAATCGGACTATGTATTTACCAATAACATTCACTATCAATCCAGCATAAAATATAATACGAACAACCACTTATTTATGAATATTCACATTGCAAATACACCAGCCGAATTAGGACGGGAGGCAGGACTTGCCGCTGCTGAACTGATCCGGAATACGATTAAAGAAAAAGGGAAAGCCAATATAATACTAGCCACCGGTACCAGCCAGTTTGAAACTTTACAAACACTTATTACTCAGCCAGATATAGATTGGAGCAAAGTGGTGATGTTTCACCTGGATGAATACATTGGTTTGCCTATTACGCATGGTGCCAGTTTCCGGAAATACCTGAAAGAACGGTTTATTGATAAAGTTCCCTCTTTACAAGCGGCTCACCTTATTAATGGAGAGAATGATGCCATGGCAGAATGTAAACGACTGGGAGAAATTATCCGTCAGCATCCGGTAGATGTAGCGCTGGTAGGAATTGGTGAAAACGGACATCTGGCTTTTAATGATCCTCCGGCCGATTTCGAGACAGAAGAACCATACATTGTTGTGGAATTGGATGAGCCCTGCCGCAAACAGCAATTAGGCGAAGGCTGGTTTCCTACGCTGGATGATGTGCCCAGGCAAGCGATCAGCATGTCTATCAAACAGATCATGAAATCAAAGCATATCATCTGTTCGGTGCCAGACAGCCGGAAAGCGGTAGCCGTTAGAAATTCTCTGGAACAAGCAGTAAGCAATGCCGATCCGGCCAGTATCTTACAACAACACCCGGATTGCAGGTTTTTCCTGGATACGGCTTCAGCTGCTCTTCTATCTGCATCCAAAGTGAAATAACCAGATAAAAATCGTGTACCAGTAAAAATTGAATATTTGAAAACAGAACGTTCTGCTCCGGCAGTGGTAGATTCCTCGCAGGCTTCAAATAGTGTATTTGTTTCTGCAAAAAAATGGCTATTGTCCCTGGGGCCAGGTATTATTACAGCAGCTTTAGTATTTGGCCCCAGCAAAATGACCATTACTTCTAAACTGGGTGCTGTATATGGCTACAGCCTGTTATGGATAGTTGCGGTAGCTATATTCTTTATGGCCATTTTCACTGCGATGGGAGCAAGAATTGGAATGGCTACCAGGCAAACCCTGCTGAGTACCATCCGTCAGAAATGGGGAAAAACGGCAGCTATTGCCATAGGCTTAGGTGTATTCTTTGTTACCACTTCTTTTCAGGCAGGAAATTCAATTGGCGTAGGCATCTCCATTGCAGAAACCAATAATACTTCTCCGGTGGTTTGGATCATTGCTTTTAATGTGATTGGTATTGTTTTACTTTTTTTCAGGGGGTTTTACAAAGTACTCGAAAAGCTGATGATTTTCCTGGTAGGCTTGATGCTGTTTGCTTTTATTACTACACTGTTTCTGGCCAAACCTGATTTTTCCCAGGTAGTCACAGGATTTATACCTGCTATTCCGGAGGGTTCTTTCGGACTGGTGATTGCCTTTATGGCATCCTGTTTTTCAATTGTAGGCGCTTTTTACCAGTCCTACCTGGTGCAGGAAAGAATGAAAGCCAATCCGGAAAAGGTTGAAAAACGCAATGACAGCATTACTGGTATCTTGATATTAGGCATCATGAGTGCCATTGTACTCATCTGTGCTGCGTCCGTTTTGCATACCAAACAAATTCCGGTAAATAATGCTTCTGACATGGCTAAAGCCTTAGAACCACTTTTCGGAAAATATGCATCTACGCTTTTTCTGGCCGGCTTATTTGGTGCTTCTTTTTCCTCTCTGGTTGGTAATGCTACGGTAGGTGGTTCTTTACTGGGTGATGCACTGGGTTATGGCAGTAAATTGGATTCAAAAGTAGTAAAAGGGCTGATTGCCCTGGTAATGATCATTGGAGCTAGTATCGCTATTATCTTCGGTAAACTCCCCCTGGAACTCATTGTATTTGCGCAGAGTGTAACCATTTTTCTGGTTCCTTTTATTGGCATTGCCATGTATACCGTTGCCAATGATGGCCAGATTATGGGTTCTTACAAAAATTCTCCTGCTATTAAGATTCTGGCCGGGTTAGGATTGTTGCTGATTATTTTGCTGGCCATAAGCAATGTAAAAGAATTGTTCTTTAAATAAGTAGCTATTTAAAATGAATTCATTAGAAACACTGGAAAGAGAGCTTTATAAACCTTCGGATGCCTTAATCACCGACATACAACGTCTGGAAGGAGATATTATCATTTTGGGAGTGGGAGGAAAAATGGGGCCAAGTCTGGCTAAACTTGCTAAACAAGCCATTAAACAGGCTGGCATTAAAAAAAATATCATTGGCGTTTCCAGGTTTTCAGATCGTGAATTACAAACTGAACTGGAAGCCCATGGTATTCAAACCATTGCTGCAGATCTCTTGAATGATGATCAGTTACAATCATTACCGGAGGTGGCTAATGTTTTGTATCTGGCAGGTACCAAATTCGGAACTACCGGAAAAGAATCGTTTACCTGGGCGATGAATGCCTATTTACCAGGCAGAGTGGCTGAAAAATACAAACTTTCTCGCATTGTCGCTTTCTCCACGGGTAATGTATATCCTTTCATGCCAGTTCAGAGTGGAGGTCCTTCAGAAGATCATCCTACCGGGCCAGTAGGTGAATACGGGCAATCCTGCCTGGGCAGGGAACGTATTTTTCAGTATTTTTCTACAAGGTATAATATTCCAACTTTACTTTACCGGCTCAACTATGCCATCGATTTTAAATATGGCGTTTTGCTGGAAATTGCCAGATCAGTGGAAGAACAAAAACCCATTGATCTCACAACTGGAAATGTAAATGTAATCTGGCAGGGAGATGCGAATGAAATAGCTATAAGGGCATTGCATCATTGCCAGGTGCCTGCCAAACTATTAAATGTGACCGGCCCTGAAACCATTTCTATTCAATGGCTGGCTACCCAGTTTGGAAAATTACTGGGAAAGAAACCAGTTTTCATAAACGAAGTGCAACCGACAGCGCTTTTGAATAATGCTTCACAGGCGCATCGTTTATTTGGGTACCCAAATGTATCTCTTCAGCAAATGATAGAACTAACTGTGATGTGGCTAAAAGAAGGCGGAAAAACCCTGGCCAAACCGACACACTTTCAGGAAAGGACTGGTCAGTTTTAGTGTATGAATGAGCTACGAGAAGGTATTGAGGCCCTACTTCTGTTTTGAAAATTTGAGTATCTATGAAAACATCAGCATTACAAGCACCAATTAAAGCATTATTACACCAGGGAACTGTCATTCCTGCGCATCCATTGGCATTGGATCAGAACCGGAAACTGGATGAGCGGCAGCAACGAGGATTAACCAGGTATTATATGGCCAGTGGTGCCGGAGGTGTAGCCGTTGGTGTGCATACGACTCAGTTTGAGATCAGAGACCCGAAGATAAATCTATATGAACCTGTATTGAAGTTAGCTGCCGAAGAAATAGCAGATGCCGGTTTGAAACGTCCATTCATCAAAGTCGCAGGAATTGTTGGTCCAACACAACAGGCATTAGCCGAAGCAGAAATAGCTTTAACACATGGATATGACCTGGGTCTGCTCAGTATGGGCGGATTGAAAGACTGGACCGAAAAACAGGTTCTGGACCGGGTGAAAGCAGTTGCTGATATTATTCCGGTATTCGGCTTTTACCTGCAACCCTCTGTGGGTGGCAGAATATTCTCGTATGATTTCTGGAAAGAATTTGCTGATATTCCGAATATTCATGCGATAAAAGTTGCATCCTTTAACCGCTATCAAACCCTGGATGTTGTCCGGGCGGTGTGTGCCTCCAGCCGTCGGGACGAAATTGCGCTTTATACTGGAAACGACGATAATATTGTTGCCGACCTCCTGACTACCTACCGGTTTACAATTGATGGTAAAAAAATAGAAAAAACCTTTGTCGGCGGTTTGCTAGGTCATTGGGCGATATGGACCAAAAAAGCGGTCGAACTCCTGGATGAGATTAAACATTGCAAGAAAAATGGATATACCAGAATGGAAGAACTCCTGACCAGAGGCATAGAAATTACGGATGTAAATGCTGCTATGTTTGACCCGGCACATGATTTTCATGGCTGCATTCCTGGCATTCATGAAATACTGCGCAGACAAGGCTTGTTAACTGGCAGGTGGTGTTTGAACCCAGCCGAAGAATTATCTCCCGGACAATTAGAAGAAATAGACCGGGTCTATGCCATGTATCCGCATCTGAACGATGATGCTTTTGTAAAAGAACACATCACACAGGAAGCCAGAGCATTGTAAATTTCTAGGATTATATGAGTTATGAGCAATACCCCTTTCGATAAAGAGATCTACAGATCAGAAATGAGACAACTTGTAGATGAGGCAATATTAAAAATCAAGACAGAACATCCAAGCTATATTATTTATACGGCCAGTATCTGGACAGATGCAGAATCTGCGGCAAGTGCAGTTAATTTTGATAGCGAAGAAAGTTCAATACAAAAAGTAGCTAAAAGTAATGAGTGGAACAAAAAGCATTATGAGAGATTACTAAATGAAGGTAATATTGACCAGGCACAACTATACTTACCCGAAGAAGGAAGGAATACCAATCCAGCTGATTTTGAACTGAGAGATTATGTGGAACTCGATAATAAATCGTTTCAGATAAATTGGGAAAGTGAAACTGATGGAGAATGCTGGGATATTTTAGAACATGAGTTAAAAGAAATTGGGGAGTATGCGTTTGTAAAGATTAAACAATTGAATATTCATGCGGACTTTGAATTAGCAGTGAATGGTAGGCAGGATTGGTATGAATTTACCTGGAGAGTAGATTAGTTGCTAAATATAGATACTAAAATAGCTTATGAACTTTTATGATTAACAAATTACTCCAATGACTAACCTAAATCCCTATCTCCGCATACTTACTTTCACTGCACTCTTATTAGGTCAAGCCTGCTCAGAAAAAAACAAAACAGACTCTGAGGCAAGTACCACTGATTCTACCCAATCTCCTACCGAAGAATATTATTCCCTGGAGGATTTTAAAACGGTTAAGAAAATTGATACACATGTTCACATCCGGACATTAGATACTTCCTTTTTACAACAAGCCAGGGAAGATAATTTCCGTTTGCTCGATATCAGTGTAGATGGTTCCGCTTCTCCTACGGTGGCACAACAGCAAGCCACCGCCTTTAAGCATCTGGAGGCTTTTCCGGAACGAACTTCAGTGGCGACTTCTTTTACTGTAAGAAACTGGAATGATCCCAGGTGGCAGGAAAAAACATTAGCTCACCTGAAAGATGCTTTTGAAAAAGGAGCAATCGGCGTAAAAGTATGGAAAAACATTGGCATGGAACTGCGGGATAAAAACGGAAAATTTGTTATGATCGATGATCCCAGGCTGGATACCATTCTGAACTTCATTGCTAAAAATAATATTACCCTATTGAGCCACCAGGGAGAACCTAAAAATTGCTGGCTGCCTATCGAGCAAATGACAGTAGAAGGCGATAAAAGTTATTTTAAGGAACATCCGCAGTACCATATGTACCTGCACCCAGAATATCCATCCTATGACGACCAGATCAATGCCCGGGATAATATGCTCAAAAAACATCCGGATCTCCGGGTCGTAAGTGTGCATTTAGCCAGCCTGGAATGGGATGTAGCTGAGATCGCCAAACGTCTGGATACCTATCCGAACCTTGCTGTAGATATGGCTGCCCGGATTCCGCATTTGCACAACCAGGCCGAAAAAGACTGGCAGAAAGTGCATGATTTTTTCATCAAATACCAGGACCGGATTCTGTATGCGACCGATTTCGTAATTAATTCAGACGAAAAATCTGAAGATGTAAAAAAAGGGACACATGAAACCTGGTATAACGACTGGAAGTTTTTTGCAACCAATGAATCATTAACAAATGCCAATACTGAAAAGGAATTCAAGGGATTACATTTACCTAAAGAGGTAATAGATAAAATCTACCGTACAAATGCTGAGAAATGGATTCCAGGCTTACAAAAGAATACTACACTTTAGCACTTCTTAGATACCAAATACTGTTACATTGCTTACCTGGTTGATATTGACTATTTCTGCTTGATTGCACCTCAAATAATAAAACAAAAAGAGCGAACAATTTTAAGTTGTTCGCTCTTTTTGTTTAAAAGCTACTCAGGCAACTAATAGCATGAAACGCTATTGACTGTTTTCACTTGTACCGGGTATAGCCGGATAATATCTTATTTTTTCATTGCAGAAGTTTAGGCGCTACCAGAGCAAAAACATTCGGGATAAAAGAAAATAAGCTAGGAAGAATGTAAATGAGCTTATAAATAAATTATACTATATCGCTAATATTTAGAATTATTTTAGGATAATCAGTATGTTTACCATAATTATCACAACCAACTAAAAAACTATATGAAAAAAAGCTTACATCATTTCAAATGGTTGCTGCTGCTTTTACTGCTACCAGTTACAGCAATGGCCCAGTTCACAGCAACCGGTAAAATAAGCGACCAAAGGACGAAGGAGCCTATCATTGGAGCTACCATTCTGGTAAAGGGAACCACTACTGGTACAGTCACCAATACGGACGGAAATTTTAGTATTACTGTACCTACCCAGTCTGCTACCCTCTCCATAAGTTATGTAGGTTATCTGTCTCAGGAAGTACCGGTAAATAACAATTCTGGGGCACTTGCTATTCAACTGGAAGAAGACGTTACCAGACTGGAAGAAGTAGTTGTATCCGGACTGGCGTCTTCGGTGAAGAGATCAAACCTGGGTAATGCCGTATCCACTGTTTCAGCGAGGGAACTGACAGGAACTACCAATCCGCAAACCCTGGATGGTGCCTTGTATGGCAAACTGACCGGGGCAAATATTGTCGCGAACTCTGGTGCGCCAGGCGGTGGTATATCCATGAAACTAAGAGGGATCAGTACGATTATTGGTTCGTCGGAGCCTTTATACATTGTAGATGGTGTATATATGGATAATTCGGCTATTTCTTCAGGAATTAATGTGGTTACAGCCGCTTCCAGGGCAACAGGGGCGACTTCAACACAGGATAATCCAGCCAACCGGATTGCTGATCTGAATCCGTCCGACATCGAAAACATTGAAGTATTAAAAGGTCCTTCGGCAGCCGCCATTTACGGAGCCAGAGCCAATGCAGGGGTGGTTATTATTACGACCAAGCGAGGCCGGGAAGGTAAAACTAATATTTCGTTTAACCAGGACATAGGTTTTGCTTCTGCCTTGCATTTGCTAGGTATGCGCAATTATACCGATGAGCGTGTATTAGCCGGATTTAATGAAGCCGAAGTGGCCAGATACCAGGCAGCCAGAAGTGCTGGCAGGTTAATTGATTATGAAAAAGAATTGTATGGCGAAAAAGGACTGCTAATCAACAGCCGGATCAGTGTATCGGGCGGTACAGAAAAAACAAAGTTCTTTATTTCGGGGACGTTGCAGGATGAAGAAGGGATTATTAAAAATACAGGCTTTAAAAGAAAAACGATCCGGGCAAATATTGACCACAAAATTTCAGATATCTTTGATTTCTCTATCAATACTAACTACATTAATTCTTCTGCCGATAGAGGTGTTACCAATAATGACAATGCAGGTATTTCCTATGGCGTTGCTTTGAGTTCTACCGTGCCCTGGGCAAATCTGTTTCCAGATGAAAGAGGCGTTTACCCCAATAATCCGTATGCATCTTCCAACTTTTTACAAACCCGCGATTTGTCCACCATTAATGAGGAAACCAACCGCTTTCTGGGCGGAGGTAGCCTGAATGTGAATCTGTTGCGCAGAAATAATTCTTTGTTGCGCCTACTATTACGGGGCGGCTTTGATTATTATAACCTGGCTTCCACCTTGTATTTCCCGGAATCCCTGCAATGGCAGCAGGCAGGGCTTACTGCCACCAATGGTTTGTATTCCAAAGGAAGTGGATTAGCGTTCAATACCAATGCTTCTGCATTCCTGCTTTTCAATACTTCCCTCGCAGGCATTGACCTCAACTCTCAACTGGGCGTAACCCGTTTGTCTTTCCGTAACGACCGGGTGAATACATTTGCTACTCAGCTTATTCCCGGACAGCAAAACCTGGAACAGGCTGGCGCTACCCAGGTATTTAACCGTTCCCTGGAAAACCAGGATTTTGGCTATGTATTTCAGCAGGAAGCGAACTTTCAGGATAAAATTATTGCAACGGCAGGCATCCGGTTCGATAAGTCGAATATGATCGGCGATCCCAACCAGTTGTTTGCTTTCCCCAAAGTTTCTCTGGCAGTAAACCTGGCTAATTTTGATTTCTGGAAATCAGAAACCATTAATCAGGTAAAATTAAGAGCTGCCTATGGAGAATCCGGAGGTATACCCAGCGCCAACCCTATATCCTTGCAGGCGCCTAAATTTACAATAATGGTTCCCGGCAACACTTCTGGCCAGACGGGATTAGTTATTGGAACTACTCAGGGAAGTGCAAACATTTTGCCTGAACGTTCCAAAGAATTAGAAACAGGGATTGACATCGGATTATTTGATAGTAAAGTTTCCCTGGAGGCTACCTATTATATTAAAACCGTCGACGACCTGATCCTGCTGGCGAATGTACCTACCTCTAGCGGCTTCACCAATCAATATGCAAATGTGGGTACACTCCGAAACAGAGGTGTAGAACTTTCGCTTGGGGTAGCTCCGATAAATAACGATGTTATCCGGTGGAACACCAAAACCAATTTCTGGCTCAACAAGTCAGAAATCACCCGCCTGGATGTAGAGCCATTTAATCTGGGCGGATTTTCTAACGCACTAGGATCTTTCAGGCTCGAACAAGGAAAATCAGCTACACAAATTGTAGGATTAGTGCCAGACCAGGGAGTTACTCAGATCGGGGATGCTACGCCGAAATTTCAGGTGTCTTTTTATAATGATATCGTATTTCTGAAAAATTTCCAGTTTTCGATGCTATGGCACTGGAAACAAGGCGGCCAGAATATTAATCTTACGCAACTGCTCACCGATCTGGGTCAGACCAGTTATGACTATGATAATGATGAAAATGGCAATGGCATACCCAATGGCGTAGAAAGGACAAATGCTTTAGGCGCTGATACCAGGGTATGGGTGCAAAATTCAAGTTATGTAAAACTACGTGAGGTAGCGCTGTATTATAATGTTCCCAGTGCTGTTACTAAAAACATTTCTATGAAAGCCATAGAAGGTATCCGCCTGGGTGTATCCGCCAATAATGTTCTCCTGTTCTCCGATTACAATAGCTACGATCCGGAAGTATCTAATTTTGGGAACAATGGTATTTCTACCGGCGTAGAAGTAACGCCTTTTCCTTCTTCCAGAAGAATTTTCTTTCACCTGGGCGTAACTTTTTAAATGCACCTCTAATGTCTTATACCATGAAAAATATAAAAATATTCTATATTCTAAGCCTCCTGCCACTGGTATGGTTATCGGCCTGTAAACTAAATGATCTGGAAAATGTAAACCAGCCCACACCAGATCAATTCAGCAAAAATGCAAGTGTAGCCCAATTAAATACGCTCGTTACTGGCTCAATCTCTCAGATGCGGGCCAATTACGATTTATATATTGATGATCTGGGAGTATTGGGCCGGGAATCCTACCGCTTTTCCGGTTCTGATCCACGGTATACTTCTGACCTTCCGGGAGCCAATGGCGCACCGCTGGATAATAATGCCTTTTACACGACCAATCCCTATGCGTCCAGGTATGCTACCGTAAAAACGCTTAATATTCTGATCAATGCAGTAAATAACACCAACATTCCTGCTGACACGGCCAAACAAGCTTACCTGGGTGTTGCCAAAACGCTGAAAGCGCATGAATTACTCATGGTGCTCAATATGCAGCATGAAAATGGAATACGTATTGATGTAAATGATCCTGAGAAATTAGGTCCTTTTTTGAGCCGCGAAGAATCTTTTGCAGCCATTGCCGCCATGCTGGATGAAGGAGCCCAGCATTTAACCACAGCAGGAACCAGATTTCCATTCTTACTACCCTCCAGTTTTGCTGACTTTAATTCCCCTTCCACTTTCAGGCAATTCAACAGAGGATTGGCAGCGAGGGTAGCTGTGTACCGGAGCAGGTTCGATGAAGCACTTACTCTTCTGACACAATCATTTCTGGATCTGAATGGTAACTATACGAAAGGTGTATACCTGAATTATTCAGCAGGTTCTGGTGACCGGTTAAATACACTCTATCTTGCTCCTAATGCCACTGGCGATATTCGCCTGGCCCAACCGAGCTGGGTGGCTGAAGCGGAAGCAACAGATAAAAGGCTTTCAAAAGTATTACAACGAACTACACCAGCTACTTCGGCCGGACTTACAGGCACCCACGATATTTATTTGTATAGAAGTAATACCGATCCGACCCCTGTTATTACCAATGAAGAACTGGTATTGATCTATGCCGAGGCGCAGATACAGGCAGGTACCCCAGCAGAAGGCGCATTAGCACTGAATAAAATACGGACAAATGCCGGGTTACTCCCCTATGCCGGTCCTTCAGATAAGGAATCTTTAATTACTGAAATGCTCAAACAGAGAAGATATTCGCTATTTATGCAAGGGCACCGCTGGATTGATATGCGCCGGTATAACCGCCTGAATCAGCTCCCGGTTGACCGGGCAGGGGATATTGTACATACACAATTCCCGAGGCCATTCCCTGAAGTAGGCGTTCAGGGTGGTTAGGATGATTTGAAAAAAGTGGAATAAGAAAAAATCTTATTCCACTTTTACTTTCTGCTTGTTTTAGACTAAGCATTCAAATTAATTATCAATAGTTTTATCAACAACAAGTCACGAACAACCCACAACAATTCAGTAATAGCTTATTTCTGAAAGTATATTTTAAAAGTAGTCCCTATATCGATCCGGCTTTCAACATCTATTTTTCCGCCGGCATTTTCCACCATTTTTTTAACAATGAATAAACCAATGCCTGTACCGGAAACATGGCTATGCAAGCGTTGAAAAAGGCCAAATATTTTTTCTTTCTTCGCCATATCTATTCCCAGTCCATTATCTTCCACAATAAGTACCTGATAACTTGTTTCTTCCTGCATAGAAATATTTACTACTGGTTTCCTTTTTGGAGAATGGTACTTAATTGCATTGGATATAAGATTATACAGAATACTTTTCAGGTTTTTTTGCGAGAAACGAACTTTTGCAGAACCAAGCTCCAGTTTGATTTCAGCGTTTGCCTCAGTAATCTGGGGAGAAAGATCTTTCAATACCTCAAACAGGACTTCGCTCATGAGAATGGGGATTTCTTCATCCTGGGAAGGTTTATTTACCTGGGCTACATCCGTAAGATGCTGGATTGTTAACTTAAAACGTTCTACAGAATCATAGAGCATCGCATAGATATGTTGCACTTTTTCAGGTTGTGGCCTCTCGGTACTGAGTTCCCGCTTCAAAACTTTCAGCAAACCTTCTATGTTCAGGATAGGCGCTTTCAGATCATGGGAAGCCGTATAAATGAAGGTATCTAATTCATTATTCAGCCGGGTGAGCTGGCGATTCACCTCTGCCAGGTTTTGATTAGTGGCCAGCAATTCTTCCTGGCCGGCCATAATTTCCTGATTTGCGGCTGTTAACTGTGTGTTTGCATAGGCTAATTCCTCGCTTATAAATTCCGCTTTTTTTTTAGCCAGCAGTAATTCCTGTTCGTATTTTCTGCGGTCGTTTATATTTACCAATGTGAGCCGGTTCAGAACAGGCCGGCCCATATCATCTTTTATTTGAATGGCATTAACCAGTACAGGCAAAGTACTGCCATCACGCCGATACAGATCCAGGCTTATCTCCCGGAAAGAACTCTGCATTTGAAGTAAAGGAGCCAGATGCGTTTCGAAATAAATTTTACCTCCGATGTGTAACAGGTCCTGAAAATTCTTTTGTAGCAATATGTCTTCCTGCGTATATCCCAGCCAGTCTAACAAGGTTTTATTCAGCTTTACGATCAGGCCACCTTTGAGAAAAGATAAATACCCACACGTAGCATTGTGATAAAGCTCTTCTGCACTTTCCTCTAAAAATTTCTGATAATCAGATGTATTTACGTATTTACCGTTCTCCACTAAAATATATCAACTATTTAATGTCAAAAAATTCTTTATGGCTTCTATTGTTTCCTGGGGAGCACTCATATGCGGGCAATGGCCGGTGGTCTGCAAAATTTCCAGGGTATCTTTGGGTAAGTGTTGATGCATATATTCTCCTACAGAAAGTGGTGCAATTACATCATGCGAACATTGCAAGGTTAATGTCGGAACCGATACCAAAGGCAATACTGCCCGGTAATCTGAAAGAAAGGTTACCCTGGCAAAATGCCTGGCAATATCAGGATCTGTCCGGCAAAAACTATTAGTCAATTCCTCTCCTAACTGCGGTTTTTCCTGGTTGCTCATAATAACCGGCGCCATCTGACTTGACCAGCCTAAATAATTCTGATCCATTGATTCCAGCAAACCATCAATATCGCTTCTGGAAAATCCCCCTACATACTCATTTTGATTAATATAGCACGGAGAAGGTGCTACCAGAATCAGTTTGTCAAAGTAATGAGGCATTTTTATGGCTGCCAGAATAACAATAATGGCGCTTACCGAATGGCCCACCAGGATCGGCTTTTTTAATGAAAGTGTATCGCATATTTCAAGTATATCGTCAGCATAGCCCTGAAGGGAATCGTATTTAATCGGATCATAGGCTGAAAGTGTGGACTGCCCGGCACCTACATGGTCGAATAAAACAATCCGGTATTGCTCCTCAAAGGCTGGTACTATCCAACGCCACATATGCTGGTCACACCCAAAGCCATGCGCAAAAACCATCGCCTGTTCGCCCCTGCCCTTTACCTGTACATTATTTCTTTTGATTACATCCATTTGGTAAATATATCAGTAGATAGGTAAGCTTGTTTTGAATGATATTACCTTTCCTTCCGTTAACCATACTATTACGGAAAAGATTGTATCGCAGACTATTTTTGACACCGTTAGCAAGAAATAAAAATTCTCCCCGTTCACTTTATTTCTAAGTGTAGCCATGGCGATTGTGTTGATTTTAGCAGAAATTTTTGCCCGGGAACGAGTTAGCTCAATTTATGGAAACTGAGTACGATTTGCAATAGTATAACACTTGTTACAGGAAGAATAAAGGATTCATGTATGTGTTTAGTGAGAAAATACCTGAACTCAAGATAAACTTAATGAACCCTTTCCTGAATAAACAAGGCTGGATCAGTACATACATTTAAAAGCAATTAGCTAACTATCAATATTAATGATATATTAAAGATATTGCCATCAGCTATCCGCCTGTTCAAACCTTAATTCACCTTTACAATGAATTCTTCCGCAAAAAAAGTATTAGTGGTGGTTGAAAAAGATACCTTCACTGCCAGCATTCGCACCCATACCCATTCTTTTACCATTGATGAGCCAATAGAGGTTGGCGGCAACAACCTTGGGCCCGATCCCTATGAAGTGCTTTTAGGTGCATTGGGTGCCTGTACAGCCATCACACTCAGGATGTATGCGGCCAATAAAGGATGGCCACTAACAAGAATTTCTGTTTCTTTAGCTCATCAGAAGATCTATAATCAGGATTGCCAGAATTGTGAGCAGAACTCAGCCAGATTAGACAATATAGAAAAAGTACTCTATCTGGAAGGCAACCTTTCCGAAATGCAACTGGAGCGGTTAAAGATAATAGCTGATAAATGTCCTGTACATAAAACACTTGTTGCAGGCATGAGCATTACTTCTTCGCTTGCTGTTCCTCCTGTATAAAATAAGTATAGGTTGTTTTTCAGGAATTATCCTAACAGCCCATACATCCGTTAATGCAGATTCACCTAATACATACAGCAAACTGCTTCTGAAAAGCAGCAAAACTACCTATGGAAAAATATGATGCTATTATCATTGGAGCAGGCCAGGCAGGCATACCACTGGCAAAAAAACTGGCCAAGGCTGGCTGGAAAACAGCGATTATTGAAAAAAGGCTTATCGGAGGCACCTGTATAAATGATGGTTGTACCCCTACTAAAACGATGATTGCCTCTGCCCGAATTGCCTATCTGGTTAAAAACAGTAACAAGTGGGGTATCACTACTGATTCTTATACAGTGGATATGCCTGCTATTGTAAAAAGGAAAGATGACATAGTAATCACTTCCAGAGAGGGATCAGAAAAAAATCTACAGGAAACAAAAGGACTGGAAGTGATTTTTGGAGAAGCAACGTTTACCGGCATCAAAACACTTTCGGTCACCTTAAAACAGGGAGACAGGCGTTTTCTCAACGCAGATAAACTGTTTATTGACACAGGCGCCCAGCCTTTAATTCCTCCCATACAAGGCATTCAGGATATAAACTACCTTACTTCTACCACGATATTGAATCTGACAGAAGTACCGGAGCACATACTTATTGTGGGTTCAGGTTATATCGCCCTGGAGTTTGGACAAATGTACAAGCGGCTTGGCAGCAAGGTAACTATTGTGGAGAAAGGAGAGAAATTCTTATCCGGAGAAGATGAGGATGTAGCAGAAACGATGAAAAATATTCTGGAGGAAGAAGGAATCCGGATTTATACCAAAACCCAGGTATCGCAGGTGCAGCAATTGAACCCTACACAGATTAACGCTACTTTATCAATAAATAATCTTACCGAGGAAATAAGCTGTTCCCATTTATTAGTCGCTACCGGTAGATCTCCCCAGATCGGATCTTTGAACCTGGATAAAACCGGGGTTGAAACAGATGATAAAGGATATATTCAGGTGAATGATAGGCTCGAAACGACAACGGAGGGAATTTTCGCTCTGGGGGATGTTAAAGGAGGGCCAGCTTTTACACATGTTTCCTATAATGATTATATTATTGTGTGGAAAAATCTGCTGGAAGGCGCTGATCTTTCCATCAAGAATCGCCTTCTCCCCTACTGCCTGTTCACTGATCCGCAATTAGGCAGACTAGGTTTGTCAGAACAAGAGGCTTTACAGAAAGGATACCAGATAAAAATAGCTAAACTTCCCATGGAACATGTAGCCCGTGCCAGGGAAACAGGAGAAACGCTGGGGTTTATGAAAGCCATTGTAGATATACCTAGCAAACGTATATTAGGCGCCGCTATAATCGGAACGCAAGGCGGTGAAATTATGAGCGTATTGCAGGTAGCCATGATGGGAGGCATTACCTATGAGCAGCTAAGATATGCGATGTTTGCGCATCCAACTTTTTCAGAATCGCTTAATAATTTGTTTATGAAGATTGAAGAATAAATATTTTAAAAAATGTAACAACTATCGCAACCTCAATCATACACATCCCGTATACCTACTTACTTGAACGATTTAGGATTACTTGTTAACCCTTTAACGTTTGATATGAAGAAGGGTTAAAAGAAGTCATCCATAGATTAAAACTCTATCAGAAGGCATTTTTTTAGTCCTTTTTCTTTTTATGAATAATTGCATCCCAGATTAATACAGTTCCATATCCCCTCATCGAGAAATTTTACTCTATTAATTCATCCTCTTAATTCAGGAACACCAACCTAGATTTGCCTTACTTACAAAATGAACAGATTGAAATTAAACGAACTTACTTTGTTTTTTTATTCGTGACAGATGTAAGCAGACCGGTAACAGCGTCTTCGCCTTTTACCGCATAGGCAGGTTTTTTATGGGAAGCATCAAACACTTTAAGCGTTTGTTCCGGTTCCAGTTTAATAAAACTTTCATCTATCTCTCCTGCCCCACTGGTAATGGCCTGTAGAGAAAGACCTAAATGCTTGGCCATAAAAGGATACATGGCTTTTCTTTTACTAATCCCATAGTCATGCCCTTCCTGTGCCAGATGCTCGTACGTTACATTATCTTCCTTCCCATACAGCCGGTAAATATTGCGGATATAGGGATATTCTACGTCAGGGGTATTTTTCGTCCAGTCTTTTCCATCTGAAATGAGCATCATCGGTCTGGGAGCAGCCAGGGCAGCGATCTCCACATTGCTGGTCTGATGGTCTTTGCTTTTATGAATAGGCATGCCGCTTTCACAATTACAACCTCCAAAAAAATGAGCGGATACCATCACCACAGGCACCGAAACCGCAATACGTTTATCTAAAGCGGTCAGTAAAAAAGTCTGCGTTCCACCACCTGATTCTCCGGTTACGCCAATCCGGGCAGGATCTACCTTTGGAAGCGAAAGCAGAAAGTCAACGGCCCGCATACTGTTGATGGCCTGTAAAGTTAAAACCTGGGAATAGGTATGTTTGATCTGGTCGGATTCTCCATAGCCTACCATGTCAAAAGATAACACCACCGCACCCATGGTTGCAAGGGCGGCACACCGTTTCTGTACACTTTCCTTAAACCTTGGATTGTCACCATGTCCATGCGGAGAAAGGACGGCGGCATAGGAAGCTTGTTCTTTAAGCGGCCGGTACAAATTTCCGGTTACAAAAAAGCCCGGCAAACTTTCAAAAGCCACATTTTCCACACTATACCCTTGATAAACTCTTTTGCTATGGATGATCGGTTTCAGAGGAGCCTTGGTAGCAAAACCAGTAAGCCGCCCACCTTGCAGAATGCCTTGCCTGATCTGTTCTGCCCGTTTTTCCCATCCTTTCAAGTCCTGATAGGTGGAAGCAAAACGCATAAGTGCTTCTTTTCCTTCCGCTTCAGTAAAATAAGGTCCCCGGCAAAGCATGGTAGTATCAATTGCTTGTGCTCGCATATTACCAGTAGAAAGTAGCACAGCATATAACAGAAGAAGAATCACCCTTGCCGGAATGGAAAAGTCTGGTTTCATGGCTTAGATTTGGTTTAGGACGAGAATTTACACAAACCTACACAATCATAAAAATTATTATGTGTTTATTTGAAATTTGTAAGGCAGCAACACTTTGTAATTAATTTTCAATTCAATGTAGTGCTGGCTTATGAGGCAGAATTTATTCAGCTTATTATTGTACGTTAGCTTCTGAATACAGCTGTAGCCATTATGACAAAAATACTTACCAATCCAGCAGGAGGAAGACGATGGGTGATAGCAGATATACATGGCTGCTTACAAACGCTTAAAACACTTGTGGAACAGAGAATTTCTCTTACAAAAGCAGACCAACTGTTCCTGCTGGGAGATTACATAGACAGAGGGAAGCACAGTGCAGGCGTTTTAGATTACCTGATGGGTTTGGTTTCCGAAGAATACCAGATTTATCCCTTGCTTGGCAACCATGAACAAATGCTGCTGGATGCCTGGCAGTACAACCTAAATGTTAAAGGTACTGGTAAAGAAAAACCAATAGCTTCCAGAATGATGAGCGCCTATGAACTGCTGGATGCATCAGGTGACCTTATTCCTGCTTATGCCGAATTTCTGGAAAGTTTGCCCTATTACTACGAATTAGATAACTTTTACTTGGTACATGCAGGGTTTGATTTTAAAAACCATAATCCTTTTACCGATTATACCAGTATGGTGTGGATGCGTAATTTTACGGATAATCCCACTACTAAAACGATTATTCACAGCCATCAGATTAAAGACCTGCATGAGATAAAATCCAAAATAGAAAACAGAAATAAAATTATTCCTTTGGATAATGGTTGCTATTATGGCCTTTATTATTCCAAAGAAGAAAAACTTAAACTACAAATGGAAAATATGACCGGTAACCTGTGTGCCCTAAATCTGGATACCTTTGAATATATTGCCCAACCTAATATTGACTAAAACATTTCACACTACAATTGCTCAGACATGAAAGAGACAAATACTATCTGGAAAGCTAATCTCTATAATGACAAACATTCCTTTGTGTATCAGTACGGCGAGAGTTTACTGGAACTATTAGCACCGAAAGCAGGTGAACGTATATTAGACCTTGGATGCGGTTCAGGACAATTAACTGCTAAATTGAAAGAATTGGGAGTAGACATAGTCGGTATGGATAGTTCCAGGGAAATGATTGATGATGCCCGGCAAAAATATCCCGGCATTGAGTTTCTGGTAATGAATGCCACCGATTTTGAATTTGCCCAGTTATTCGATGCCATTTTCTCTAATGCTGTTTTACACTGGGTCGTACAAAAAGAACAAGCCATCAAATGTATGTACCGGAATTTGAAACCAGGCGGAAGAATAGTCGCTGAGTTTGGCGGAAAAGGCAATGTACAAACCATACTGAATGAACTCAGAAAAACACTTACTAAGTATGGATTTGTAAAAAATGCACAGGCCGAAATATTTTATTTTCCCTCCATTGGAGAATATACCACACTGCTTGAAAAGCATGGATTCCGGGTAACTTTTGCGCAGCACTACGACCGGCCTACTGAATTAGCAGACAGTAACAAAGGCATTCAAGACTGGCTTGAAATGTTCGGAAATGCTTTTTTCAACGGAATTCCAGCCGAAGCAAAAGAACAGATCAAACAGGAAGTACAGGAGATGGTAAAAGGAGAGCTTTTTACCAACGGAAAATGGTATGCCGACTATAAAAGAATCAGGGTTGTAGCGGTTAAAGAATAGACACCATTAATGGTTATTAGTTATTCGGTGTTAGTAATAACAGGTAATCATGCTATAAGTAATTGAGAGATTTTGGTTTAGAATATCTAAAAATACAAATAACCGTCTCGCTTTATTTTATAATCCCAACCACTAACAACGAATTGTCAACAACTTTTTACTGTCTAATTAACTTTCAGTTGCAACAATTTCAGATACAAAGGAATGAGTCCGATGGAAACCGCTATAAAAATACCTACCCGGATATAATTCAAATTTCTCCAGATAGCAGCACGGCTGAGCAGATCCGTCTCTAACCCGCTTTTATTCGCAATTTTCTGAAACTCAATAATATTGGGAGCAAAGTAGATCAATGTCCACACCCGTACGGCAAAGTGAAGGGCAAACAGAACCAGGAGCCAGTTTCTGATCTCCAGTTTCCAGCAAAAAATAATGGCCAGAATAAAAGTAATTTCATGAATGGAATGCAGGCCAATCCAGAAAGGTTTAAAATCCAGTCCATATTTGCCTTTAAACAGCTGGAATGATTCCGGTGGAGAAGCTGTCCATTTGGGTACGATCACGGCGGTTTCAAAAATCTGTGCTCCGTTCATCAGAAAATAAACTAGGGTAGTAATCAGGAGCCATATTTCTGCTCTGTTTATATAGTGCTGCGTAATATCATTCATAGGGTTGTGTTTTTTGCATTTTCATTTAACTGTGTGGTGGTCTCTTTCATCATGGCAATGGCAGCTGTCAAATACCGCTCAATGATTGTGAGTTCTTGCTCATTAAAATTTGAAAGCATATCTAAAGTTTTGGTTTGAATTTGAGAGAAAATGCCTCTCAGCAGACTATTGGCCTTTTCAGTATCCGGCACAATTACGACCTTCCTCCGGTCTTCTTTGTCAAAACGTCTGCTTACCAGCCCTTTTTTCTCAAACCGGTCTATGAGGCCAGTTACCGCACCAGTTGTTAGACCAGTGAATCTGGCAAGTTCTCCAGCAGTCATTTCACCCTGTTGTATCAGGATTCCCAGATATTTATGGTCTGTTCCGGATAAGCCTACTTCCCTGGCAATGGCTTCATGCATCAGAATTGTAGCATCTGAAAATTGCCTGGCCATACTGTTGATAGAAGCAATTGTTTTTTGGTCAAATTCTCTAGGCATAACAAATTTATCTTAGAAAATAAATATCTTACTCGCTAAGATAAATTGAAAATAATATATCTTCCAAATTCTGGTAAAAATATATTATTTGAACGCCTATAAGGACAAGTGAATCTTACTGAGTAAATATCCCGTATTTATTCTACCTATGAATTTACTCCCGAATAAAGCAGCATTAACTCCCCAAAAATAGAGCAGTACCATTATTAAAATTCGTATTACATTTAAAGAGGGCAATCTGTTATTGATCATAATTTTACTACCTTAAAACCAAGCTGCTTAGCTTCTCTATACTGGACGTATCATGGATGCAGAAATCTTTTTTCAGTTATCTCCGCTGGCCCAATGTTGTTTAACACCTGATCTGCTATTGGTGAAATGGAATGATGCCTTTGAACAACTGGCAGGTATTCCGGTATGGGCCAACGATCCTTTGCAAAAATTTATACCTGCCAAAGCCCTGAAAGAGGTACATGCATTGATTACTTCTCTGAATAATGGAGAAACAAAAGAACTGACATTTGCTTTGCGCACCAATACCGTTAAAACTGCTCCCATCACCTGGAAAACACACCTGAATCAGGATAATTTACTCTATTTTATTCAACTACAAAATCAACCTGGTCCGAAAGCAAAAGAAACAAAGGAGACAGCAAAGAAAGCACCTTCTATTTCCCTGGATTCCCTGACAAGTATGGTTAATCAGTCAGGCGATCTGATTTCCAGATTTGACAAACAGTTACGGTTCACTTTTGTAAACCAGGAATTGCTCAGGCAGGCTAAGAAGTTGACTACGGGTCAGTTTCTGGGAAAAACCACCAAAGAAATGGCTCCTTTGCTTGGTATTTCGCAGGAAAATTTTACCCAGTGGACGAATGATTTACAGCAGGTTCTGGATACTGGCAAAGAAGTGATGCATCATAATCATGTAAACCTTCCTACCCATACCGTCCATTTCCAGACGATGATGTTTCCCGACTATTCAG